>CAXTXB010000629.1:0-3422 GCA_964247965.1 uncultured Dictyobacter sp.
ATACACGATGGTCACCATTTTTCAAATGTTCGGAATAACTCATATTTAAAAGGTTGCTATGCGGGAGGTGAATCGTTGTACAAGTGTTAAGAAAAAACGTCATTATAGTAGCTACAGTTTGTATTGTTGTTAATCGTAAATTGAACAGTCTTAGTTTCTTTCCGAATTGCAGCTAATCGTCTGTTAGTCAATTCTAGTTTCTTTTATCGTAATAGCAACTGGAGGATATGTGAAAAACCACTTACCTACTCTTCTCATCGGGGGTCCACCCAATGCAGGCAAATCCGTCTTGTTTCATAGTATATCGAGCGCGCTTCACCGGCAGAACATTCGCCACTACGCTTTACGTGCCTGCCCAGATGGTGAAGGCAACTGGTCACAGGAAAGTGACCGTATTACAGCCATACGTCTGCACAACCGTATCAAAGGCTAATGGACTTCGAAGTATGTAACGCGCATCTGCAGTGCACTTGAGCAGCGCCGCCTGCCATTTCTCGTCGATATGGGCGGTAAGCCACAGGGCGCGCAGTTGGATATGTTCCGCTATTGCACACATTCGGTGCTCCTGTTGCGAGAAGATGAGCAAGAGCTGCGCGATCTATGGTTGCGGCTCTGTAGCCAGAACGATCTCCAGCCGCTGGCCCAACTTTACTCGCAGCGAGAAGGTGTTTCAAGCATAGCGGCGCGAACACCAGTATTAGAGGGTAGCATAACGGGTCTGGAACGCGGCCGAATGGCCCAGGGGACCGTGTTCAACCATCTGGTGGCGCGCATCGCCGATCTGTTCAGCGCATACTCTCTGCACGAGATGGACCTGGATTATCTTGAAAACGCACCACAGAGAGCACTCAACTTATACGACTTCGTCCCCTCCTTCAAAGATTGGGAGACGCAGCAGCTCGCATCCTTTCTAACCACACTTGCGCCCGAGCATGTCCCCGCAGTTTATGGACGCGCCCCAAGTTGGGTCTATGCGGCCCTCGCCAGCCACGCCAGGCAATCAGAATTCTACCAGTTTGATCACGCGCTTGGCTGGATTAAACCCGTAAGTGTGCGGCTAAGTTCCGCCATTAATCTCGAGATTCGCATCTTCATGACCGACGAACCAGATCTCAATGCTACGCAACTCACCCTTACCTTTCCCCTGACACGCCTGGAGTACTTTCAGCCCGATCCCCTCCCCTTCCCGTTTGTGCCGGCGGAGCAAGGCATTATCCTGGATGGGCCGCTACCACTCTGGCTGGTCACCGCCCTCGTACGCTTGTACAGGGACGCCGGCGTAGCATGGATCGCCATGTATGAGCCGCGCAAGCAAGGCAGCGTCGTCGTCTATTCGCGAGTGAGCAGTCACCAGGTCGGCGACCTCGTCAGCACACGCGTCCTCATGCTCGCGTAAGCACTATGCTGTCATTGGGGACTAAATGGAAACTCCATACAGGTCCCCAATGATATGGGTCATCCCAAGCTGTTGAAAAATGACGAACATCGTGTTTTACTGCGAGAGGGAGGCAAACACGCTTTTCGGCAATTTTAAACACTTTGGGCTGACCCAATATTAACAGACTCATAGTAATCCGTTCAGTATCGCGAAAAGGGATGGTCGCTACGCGCGTTTGAGCTCCTCTAAGCCTCTAAAAAGCGCCCTTGAAAATTCTGAGAAAATATGTTGTTATTAATTCTAGCCTTTACTCCTACTTCTTTTTTTAAAAGCTTGGAGTAATAACTCTGTTAAACACTTTCTTCCCCAATCCTCACTTTGAAATAATCAGGCGTATACCCAGTGCTACTAGAATGCCTCCTGTAATCAAATCAACCCATCTCCTCAGGTGACGGTAGAAACGGGCAACGGGGGCAAGCGAGAACAAGTATGCAACCATACTGTACCAACTAATAGTGATCATCACCACGACCACAATGCTTGTTACCTGTAGCCACAGAGGCGAGTGAGCAGGTAAAAAGACTGCGAATAGACTGCCGAAGAAGGCCGCAGCTTTAGGATTGCTAATGTCAGTAAGAAATCCCGCCCGCCAGGCAGAACCATGCTTAACTTCACTGCCCTCGCCTGCTCGGCTCACTTCAGTAATTGTACGTCCACGCCGCGAGTTCCAGATTATCCTGAGTCCCAGGTAAGTCAGGTAGAGCGCTCCCACCATACGAATGGCCTCCATGAGCCAACTGAAATGCGCGAACAGAACGCCAAGCCCAACCATGCTGAATGTCACCCATAGAGCGGTGCCCGTCGCAACACCCAGCGCGACCTGTAATCCATCGCGTCGAGAGCGTGCAGTTGCGTGATGAACAATCGCCACAAAGTTTGGACCTGGGATGATAACGACAAGCCCCCACACGCCAGCGAGTGTTAGCAATTGAGGCAAATACAGCATAAGGTTCCCTCCAGAATCAACACGTGTGAAAAGTTAGATTGATTTTATTATATCTTGTCAGGCCGTATTTACCACATAGCGACCGTGGAAGGACACAGCGACCCGGTCCTCGTTTGGGATCGTGGCCTCCAGCTCCAGGCGTGCACGACCGTGCGATCGCAGCATCCGCTCGAAGCGCACAATCTGGCTCGCCTCCGGCTTGTAGCAATAGGCCGAGAAATCGCGCGTAACTGGCAGCAAATAATTGCAGGAGCCATCCTGGATCACGATCTCGCCCTCCAGCTCATGCTCACGCATAATCAACCAGACGATACCCCAGCCCGCCAGCGTCACTAATGAGCTCAGACTACCTCCAAAGGCCGTCCCTGCGTGATTGATATTTTCGGCCAGCGGAGCATCCAGGCGTAAGCAGCGCTCATCGTAGCTGCCAACCGTCAAATTAAAGTGTCTGGTTATCGGAATCTCTTTATAAAGAGTACTTTGTAATTCAGATAAGTGGTCTTGCACGTCGTATACCTACTCCTTGCTACGAGAGTCTACTCTGCAAACATCTCTCTAATTTTAGCTGCATGAAAATGGTTTTATCACCATGCGCTTGGATTCATCCAGTGGGTCCCTGATGTCAGAGGCAAACTGTACAACCATCTCAAAGATAACACATAGTGTCTAGCTATATAAAATAGCAGTTGAATGATTGATTTTAACACTTCTAGCACAGTTATACTGCACCCGCCCACTTCATTTGCTCGGCTGACTGCGTGTAGCAACAATCCCTTGCGACATCAACTCCAACGAAATCATCTTTGGAAGTGAAAAAAGGCCAGCCGGGTGGATTTCGAGGCGAGCTGAGCGGCAATTGGAGGTTACGGACGCGATACAGGCGGGGGCGGCATGAGCGATGATAGATTTCCAATCTGGTCCGTACGTTCACTTGCGATAAATCGCTATAAACAGAAAAAGTATTGCGAGAAAGTATAAAAGACTCATAAAGAGGTAAAGAATGCAAAAAGAAAGGTCATTGCTCTTTTTCATTACGTT
>CAXTXB010000630.1:0-3408 GCA_964247965.1 uncultured Dictyobacter sp.
GGTTTATATAGGTTAAAAGATGGCAATAACAACACTTGGTTATGCGCTGTTGGGTTTATTGGCTCGTGAATCATGCTCGGGCTATGACTTAGGACGTCAGTTGAAAGCGCCCATAGGCTTCTACTGGCATGCGCGCTACAGCCAGATCTATCCCGAGCTGGCAAAGCTTGAGGCGGAGGAACTGGCAACGTTCGAGGTCGTTGAGCAGCATGATCTTCCGGCCAAGAAGGTCTATACGATTACCGAAAAGGGGCGCGAGGCTTTGAAAAACTGGGTTACGGCCGCAACCGATCTACCACCCCTGCGCGACGAATTAGTGCTTAAGACATTCTCGCTCTGGCTTGCCGATCCGCAGCGGGCAATTGCCCTTTTTCGTCAACAGATAGAATTGCATACAAAGCAACTTGAACAATATGAAGAATTCAAACACAACATTGAAGAGTACAGAGAAGATTTAAGTAACGGCTTCTCCCCACTCTTCGCCACCTATGCGACGTTACAGGCCGGCCTCAGCTATGAGCAGATGTACATAGATTGGTGCAACTGGACCATCACCCAGCTAGAACGCACAAGCGAGTCTCCCAATAAGGAATATGAGCCTCAAGCTACTTCTTTTAAGATATGTGATAAGATATGTGAACCAACACATCAAATGACTGATGAGTCTTAATAGGAGTAATATAATCATTTTAAATGCCATCTCTTCATTACAAGCAAGTTGTCAGTGTAAGATATAGTATTTATTTATCAGGTCTACTACTTAGATTTCTATCTTCAGCACTTGACGAGCAAAATCAGTATGTAATCTTAATATTTCTCTATGATAATTCTTTGGCACGATACGTAACAATTCCAATTTTGAAAAGGGTTTAGCAGGAATATTACGAAGTAATTGAAATTGCAGTTGGAGACACAGTACATCATGAAGAGGCAACACGTCATCTAATGATGCGTAAAGCGTCGGCAAAAGTAATAGATCTAGCCTGGCTCTATGAAGTTCTACATGATGATGACCACAAAGTGTAATTCCATTGTTTACATCTAACAAATAATTTGGGAATAGAGCTGCTGGCAACACATGATGTGATTGTAATGTTTCAATACTTTGACAGCAACGACACTTGCTGTCACGCTCTTGTACAGCCTTTCTCCAATTTTTGCCAAGCTTATGACTTCTAAATGTTTGTTTAGCACCTCCATGAATAAAATTAGGATTTCCTTGACCCAAATACAGCTCCGATACCTTACTGCTCTGAGACTTTTTGCCTTCACCAGCTTTCGAACAAAGCGGACAATATCCCGCTCTATTTTCATGAGCTTTAAACAAATTACCACATACTTTGCAAGTCTGCGGTTTTGTATGACGAGTAGGTAAAGTCTTATCAATTTCAAACAGGACACCTTCATATTTTCGGATAGATCTCGTATCTTTACCTAAGTATTCGCTTGCTCGAGCATATGAATAAAAGAACTGAAACGGTTTAGTCATCATGTTATCATACAGATTTTTACACGATTGACCACAAAAACTAGCATTTACAACCTGCTTTCCACACCAACTACAATTACTTTTTATCATTTTATTTCTGAGCCTACTTGAAATAGATCTATCATTCGTCATAAAAATTAGTGGCGTCATGTACTTCTTTATTTAAAGTATACAAACAAAGGTAAATTAACGCTGAATCTATGATGTTTCCCAGTTTTGTACTTACATTCGTTATTCGGGAGAGAAGAAATTAACATGCCACACGATCTATTGAATATTAAGACTATCTACTACGAACCAGCTACATTGAACTACCTTCGTGGACAGGAAATTTTTGCGCGCTACCCTGACGCAGAGCGCATCGAGGTTGCCTCACATTGGAATATTCCAGAGCTGCATAGGAATGAATCTCTCGTTGAGGACTGGAACAAGGTTAAAAGAGATGTGCTTGTGCTGGGTGTAAAAAAGACGCTTAAGTGTACTCCTTTTTATCGCAGTTGCGATTTTGTTGCTCCGTCTCATGCCAACGGCTGCACGATGGCCTGCGTTTATTGCCTGGCTGCTGATACACTCATTTCCACGCCTCGGGGGCCAATCCCTATCGACAGCATCTCCAACGATGATGAGGTCCTGGCCTACGATGCCTCTTCGCATCGGCTGGTCGTCGCCAGGGCTTCTGATAGTGCATCCAGAGAGGTTGAAGGGATTCTTGAGATCCAGGTGGGAGATGCTCTGCTTCGCGCCACGCCCGAGCATCCAGTGATGACACGTAACGGCTGGCTACAGGCTGGCGAGTTGACTTTAAACGACGAGCTTCTATATAGTACTTCGAGCTTATTGTCTGGCTATAGGAAAATAGAGAGGATAAGCTATAGGGCGGGGCAGACGCGTGTTTATAACTTTCATGTGCCTGAATATGAGTCGTATGTGGCGAATGGGGTTGTTACACATAATTGTTATGTGGCTCGCCGCAAGGGTTTCGCTAATCCGATTACGACGTTTGTGAATGGTGAGCAGATCTGTGCGACGATTGAGAAGCATGCGGGCAAGCAGGGCTTTAAGTGGGAGCCTTCGCAGGCTGATGGAGAGTATTGGGTGTATGAGCTTGGGACGAATAGCGATTGCTCGGTGGATGCGATGATTAGCGATAATGTGAAGGATCTGGTTGCGCTCTTTCGCCGCTTGCCTAATGCGAAGGGGACGTTTGCGACGAAGTATGTCAATCGCGACCTGCTTACTTATGATCCGCAGGGTAAGACGCGGGTGCGCTTTAGTTTGATGCCTGCGTCTATCTCGCGCGTGGTCGATGTGAGGACTGCGCCTATTGGCGAACGGATCGCGGTGATGAACGACTTTTTTGAGGCGGGCTACGAGGTTAATATTAATCTGGGGCCGATCATCTATTATGAGCACTGGCTTGATGACTATCAGCAGCTTTTTGAGCAGATAGATGCCGCACTCTCGCCTCAGGTAAAGCAGCAGCTACAGGCGGAGGTGATCTTTTTGACGCACAACGAGGAGCTGCATAAGGTGAATATGCAATGGCATCCAAAGGCCGAGGCTTTTCTGTGGAGGCCGGAGCTGCAGGAGGCGAAGGTTTCTCAGGCGGGTGGGGGGCAGAATCTGCGCTATAAGTTGAATATCAAGCGGACGCTCGTCGATGATTTTTGTACGCTGCTTAAAAAACACTTGCCCTACTGCACCATCCGCTATGCTTTTTAGGCTGTGCGCCCTTGTGGTTTCCATTTATGTTACCTTTCTCGCTTTTCCTCCGTGCTATTTTGTATGAAGGTGTTCGAATTTCATGATGTCCACCTTCTCTTCAGATAACTTGTCGCGGCTTCGCCGCTCTCTAGAAATATTAGAACTATAATAATGGGTCATCCCAAATGTTTGAAAAATGAGGAACAGTGTGTTTC
>CAXTXB010000631.1:0-3389 GCA_964247965.1 uncultured Dictyobacter sp.
AAAAGGAGCTCACAAAAAAAGTTCGCCAACGGTATCAAGTTCGCGATGACTCATATAAAGAAGAAAGGCATGCCGAAGGCGTGCAGATAACTGGGAGCGAAATGGAGATGAGTAAGCTTTCTATTCTTTCCTGATTCATTGTCGGATCATTATCAGTGCATGTATACTAACATAACGACAAAATGAAACAAAACATTTCTAAATATAAAGGGAGGCTACGCAGACGCGTGGATGTATTAAAAGTAGAACAACCATTTTTCGCTGAAGCCGAGCAGCTTGCGACTAGCCATAAGTTGGGCATGCTGCAAAAATCATATACGAAGGCAGATGACAGCAAGAGGCTATTTTTCAATGCAATCATCTGGATGGGCACAAGCATTCTTGGCATGATCTTTATCATCGCTCTCGTCCTGCGACTCGTTCTGCCAGGAGCATTTGCAGGACTGGGCAACTATCTGACGGCCGCACTTATCGCCGTCATCGGCTTTATCATCTTATACGGCTGCTTCCGCCAGGGATTGCTCAACCTGCGCGCGTATCAGTTTCGCAATCGCGAGCAGGTGCATATCTATACAGACGGCATGGTCTATCTAGAGGGACAGATAGCGCATCTGACGGTGCACTGGGATCAGATAGTAGAGCTCACACGCGGCGATATCGAGGACGAAGTAAGCGGTAAGGTCAATCTAGACCGGATCTACCTGGTGCTACAGCACAATGCGGAGCAGCAGATCTTCTTCCAGCCGGCGCTCCCCCAACGCCTGGAGATCTGTGCGCAAGTCGAGCAAGCTTATACTGACGCTCGCCTTCCCGCCCTACTTAGTAGATATCGCGAGGGAGAACGTCTGGATTTCGAGGATTTGAGTATAAGTCGAACGGGCGTAAGCATCCCCCGCGCCCAAGAAACCGCTGAGCGCGACGAATTTACCTGGGACCAATTAGAGGCACAAGCAGGTACGCTGGAGGTCGGTCAGCCTTACACCACTATCACCATGCGAGGTAAAGAGGCTTATGACGTGACGCTCTTCAAAGAGTTTACCTGCGAAATAGCCAATGCGTGTCTCCTCAAAGCACTTCTAGCAGAGCTAAAGTAGTAATAAACCAACGTAGTACTACAGGAATAAGCGAGGAAAGTAACGATGGAAACAGAAATAGTCACTATCTTTGATGAAGATATGCATAACCTGGGTGTGAAGATGCGGAGAGAGGCACATGCACAGGGCTACTGGCACGAGACATTCCACTGCTGGTTCACCAGGCAGGAGGCAGGCAAAACGTATCTTTTATTTCAACGCCGCGCGCTGCAGAAAAAAGACTTTCCCGGCAAGCTCGATATCACCGCCGCCGGCCATGAGCTGGCCGGCGAACAGGTGACAGACGGCATACGCGAGATCGCAGAAGAGTTAGGCGTCGCTCCATCCTATAGCGATCTACAATCAGTTGGAATCATCAAAGAGGAAATTATCCTCAACGACTTTATAGATAGAGAATTCTGCCACGTCTATCTCTACAAATACGATGGGAGCATCGATAGCTTTGTTTTGCAAGCAAAGGAGGTAGCGGGTATCCTTCAAATCGAAATCGATGCCTTCGCACGATTGATAGATGGTGAAACGGGTACAGTGCGCGGCGTAGGCTACAATGTAGAAATAAACGGATCGAAATCTTCAGTCGATACAAACTATAGTCGCAACGACTTCTGTCCACACAGCAAGCAGTACTTTTTACAGCTAATCCAGGCTGCCAGATCGTTATAGTACTGCTCTGGCACAACTCTTTTGACAGGAGGCTCAAAAAACCTTTAAACTCTCGATACTAGTACCAGAGTCCATTCTGTCACTTTCCATATTCTGCCTTTCAAAACGTACTCAAACGTGTTGAAAGGCAGAAATAGTATGAATAGTACAATGGCCGGCCTTATTGCTGGTGCGGCGGGAACGGTAGCGCTCAAAGTGAGTGATCCGAAGAGCTGGGGAGCTTCAGGTTGGGCCGCTGATGCGATTCCTCATTATCTATGGATTGGTAACCGTGCTTGTCTATGAGGCTCTGGTAGACGCAGACGAGAACTAAATTTTTGACAAACAGGAGCATCCTCTGTTATAGTGTAGATAAAGATACACGTATAGCAGTAGAAAGAAAAGAGATATGCCAGTCGAAGCGGCCGTTACCAACCCCAGCGACACTGTCACCTGGGGTTGGAATCTGCCCATTTTCAGACGGCTTATGAGATAAACACAGACGTCAAAAGCACGAAGGCTGTGGGTGACAGACTAATCAAACTCGCAGTCTTCGTGCTTTTTTGTGTTTTGTTTCTCACAATGCCATCTCGACTGGAGCATACTTATGTTAAAAAAACTGTTTTTCGCAAAAACGTCTCTGCCAGAGACACAGAGCCAGCGCTTACAATTCTGGAGCATTGTCACGATTTTTACTTGCCTTGGCTTCTTCGTTGGAGTATGGGCCATCCTTATAGCTGATCTTACAAACGCACTCAGGCTCACGCCAGCGTCACTCGGTCTGGCTCTCGCCTGCTTCCCCTGTGCGGGTATTGTCGTACTGCTGTTTGGAGGTTTTATCGCCGACCGCCTTACGAGGCGGCTCATCCTTTTGTTAGGTATAGTTGGTCTTGCTATTCTTTTCATTGCCCTTGCCCTCGTTTCGCAGTATCCCATGCTTCTTATCACCCTTCTATTTGGTGGCGTAAGTGGTAGCTGCTATGATCTTGCCGTCAATACGATTGGTAGCGACTACGAGCGGCGCTACGCGAACAAGGCTATGACTCTTTTTAATGCAGGCTTTAGCGGTGGTGCAGCCCTGGGAGCCCTGGGAAGTGCGCTGGCGCTCACTGATGGGATCAGCTTCCGCATCATTTATGCCACGGCAGCCCTGCTATTCTTACTGCTAGCTGGCGCGGCTCTTTGGTTTCCGCTGCCTTCACAAACAGCGAAGGAATTAGAAGCTCGGAGTGATGAGAAGCCTATGTCCTCGATTGTTACGCTTCTCGCCATACCTTTTGTGCTACTGGCAACCCTTATTGTAGGTTTAGCCTTGTTCACCGATGGCGCTCTTGAAGGGTACATCTCTATCTACCTGCGCGATCTACTTGGCTCGGGGGCGCTTCTTGGAGGCATTGGCATCTCGGCCTTTTATCTTATCGGCATGTTTAGCAGAATTACCAGTACAGTATTTCTACGGCGCTATGGGGAACGCGTGGTTGTTACGGTCTCTGCACTGCTCTCTGCATGCGGAATGGTTATCGCGCTCTCCACAACGTCCTCCTTACTGGTAGTGGGGGGTCTCCTGCTGGTTGGAATAGGACAAGCACCACTGCTACCCACAGCCTTTTCGCTTGCCACCAGGGTAGAAGCACACCAGAGCGCTGGTGCAGT
>CAXTXB010000632.1:0-3388 GCA_964247965.1 uncultured Dictyobacter sp.
TGCTAACCCTGGAGCCAGGGACTTCATTTACCGAACTACTCAATGCACTGGCCGACCGCATCTCTGAGTCACCCTCATTTTTTCGCGGTGCCTCACTATCTCTCGATACCAGACAGCGGTCATTACAATCAAGCGAGCGCTCACAGCTAGAAGACCTGCTCGCCCATTACCATATGTCGGTAGCACCAATCGAGCCATTAGGAGAGCGGCGGAAGGAAGCGCATACAACAATTACCCTGCCCTTTCCAGATCCCTCAAATGGAGGGATAGTAACAAAAGACACAAAAGACATGGAACAGGCCCAGCGCGATGGACGCGATACAGAAGATACCCTCTTCTTACGGCGTACCGTGCGTTCAGGGCAGGCAATTCATCATCATAGCAATGTTGTTGTGCTTGGCGACGTGAATCCCGGTGCAGAAATTGTGGCAGGCGGCGATATTATCGTATGGGGCGTGTTGCGCGGCATGGTCCATGCTGGCTATCCCGAAAACGATACCGCACTCGTCTGCGCGCTGCAGTTGACCCCCGTCCAACTACGCATCGCCCATCTACTCTCTCGCCCACCCGAAGGCTTCGAGACCCAGCCTCGACCAGAGGTAGCAGCAATCAAGCAGGGGCAGATTGTTGTCGAAACCTGGTCTGGTGGACGACCTCCACGTCGATAGATTGAGATATATTCAATAAATTGTATTATTTATATCTATTTTTCTAGAAGGTTCGTGTTATACTAAGACAACTGTAAGGGCATGCAAAAATTTCCCCTACAGCGAAGCGACTCGCAAAGTTCTTAGAGGGAGTAGCGCATGGATAGCCGCGTAATCACTATTACGTCTGGTAAGGGTGGCGTTGGTAAAACAACGACAACAGCAAACCTGGGAACCGCTCTTGCAATGCAAAATAAGAAGGTGGCGGTGGTCGATGGCGATATCGGCCTACGAAACCTGGATTCAACCCTGGGCCTTGAAAATCGTATCGTCTATGACCTGGTTGATGTTGTCGAGGGACAATGTCGTCTGCGCCAGGCTCTAATTAAGGACAAGCGCCAACCTGAGCTGTACTTGTTGCCAGCCGCGCAGACACGCGACAAAAACGCGGTCAACAGCGTCCAGATGGAGCAACTCTGTCAGCAACTGCGCCAGGAGTTTGATGTGGTGCTCATCGATTCTCCTGCCGGCATAGAACAGGGGTTTCGTAATGCCATTGTGGGTGCCGATGAGATTATCATTGTGGCAAACCCGGAGATGGCCTCAGTTCGCGATGCCGACCGCATCATCGGTCTGGTAGAAGCCGCCGGCAAGCCCGAGCCCCGCCTGATTCTGAATCGTCTCCGTGCGGAAATGGTGCGCCGTGGCGATATGATGGACGTAGCCGACGTGCTTGAGGTGCTCTCCATCGATCTACTCGGGATTATCCCCGAAGACGAGGCGATCATCGTCGCAACCAACAACGGCGAACCCGCTGTCTACGATAAGCGTTCACGCGCGGGCCAATCTTTTCTAAATGCAGCACAACGCATCCTTGGCGAGCAGATTCCTCTGGAGGAGATCGTTGAATCCTCTTCTCTACTGGAACGACTACGCCGTATGATGGGCTTCGGCCCTGCCTTAAGCGAGAAGCGTGTGCGCTCGCAGTCTTCTTAAAGGGAGCTGAGATATGGGTGTTTTTGAATTTGTTGTGGGTCGTAAAAAACCTTCATCAGGAGAAACGGCCAAAGAACGTCTGAAAGTTGTGCTTGCACACGATCGCCTGAAGCTTAACCCAGAACTGCTCGAACTCATTCGCGCAGAGATTCTTTCCGTGGTTTCACGCCGCCTCGCGATCGATGAAGAACAGATGCAGGTGAACATGTCTCACGAAGGGGGCGCAGAGAAGCTGCTCGCGAACATGCCCATTAAGCGTGAGAAGGTCACCTTCGATTGGGACCCTCCCTCTCACACTCCTTCATCGCAAGTTCTGCGCGGGACCATCCATGTCAATGACGAAGACGAGCGCTAAATATATTTATATATTTGCATATTATACGCTTATTCTTCGCCTATCGTTGCATGAGCTTATAGAAGGTTAAGAAGTTCATCTGCAATTTCTCTCTTCTTCACGCTTTCTTCATGCTTTGCCAACCTGTATGAGATGACCTGGCAGGTACAATACTCGTGTGTTCTGAAAGAGCCGCAGCAAGGTGGCTCTTCCTCACATAATAGAGGATTTGATGGGGTGGATAGAAGTCTAAAACTCCGTAAGAGATTGATATTTAACGTTTCCTATGCGCCGTCAATAATGTACACAGTCACTGAGAGAATCTCGGGCTCCCGTCGTCTCCGCCTTCGCTGCTCGTACTGTTTTTCATTTATTCTTTTTGCTTTTCATGCATACCTTGGGTGAAGCCCAAGGTATGCATAAAAAGCAAAAAGAATAAATGAAAGTAGTCACGCCAGAGGTGTGCACATGGATGAGGGAGAAGAGATGCCCATTGTGATGGGAATTAAACACGCTCTGGATGAAGAAGTGACGAGGTAGTTTTTATGCTGTACTAGAAATTGGCGTGCTTCGCTATCTTGCTATCGCGTTACCGAAGTGCCGGTGTGCGCACATACGTCGCTGTGGCGTTGTTTCTGTCACGGCGACCATCCCAGGCTGAATACTATGTTGTGTTCATCATATGTCATACGCAGTATGACGTGGGTGGGCCACAACTACACATGAATATATCAAGATGGAACATGTAGAGCTTCCAAAGAGCTTCCTACAACAATGTTGGTGCCTTTCTTTTGGAATGTGGTGAGTGCGAGGATAGTGAGTTGGATGTGAAGTGCGGCGGCTGGTTGATCCTTTCCCTGGTGGATTCAGGGGATGGGAGGAGACGGTGGTGATATGGAAGGGGGCGTGTATGGTGTGGAGTGGGTGGAGTGAGCGGTTGCCGAGTTGTATGTGAAGCTGGAACTGACGATGCTGTCTAATAATGTTGTCTTGAACACGATATATTGAGTTAAGTTGTGGTGTGTGTTCCATACTAGGAACTGGAGCTTGCCGGTGTTGGGCCGGCACTTCGGTGTCGCGATAGTGATTTGGCACAGCTCTTCTGGCGGGTGACGGCTAACTGCCCGTACGGGGGGGGGGCGCGGGGCGAGCGGGGGCTGGGGGGCGTGGCTGACGCCGGGGAAGGCGTGGACCGCGGCGGCAAAGTCGCTGAGCTTGCCCGAGTTGGTGGTCGCGAGGAGGAGATACATCGTTGGCTCAGGCCCACTCATCGCGCTGCGATGAATGGGGCACGGTCGTTGACTTTACGGTCAGTGTTGCACGGTCGTTGAGCGGTACGCTCCTCACGTCAGTGCTTGCTCGCGGGGTCATGGGCAAGGGCCTCCGGGCGCAAAACGCCGAGGGGGCCGTG
>CAXTXB010000633.1:0-3376 GCA_964247965.1 uncultured Dictyobacter sp.
CTTCTAATCTTTTGCGTGATGCGCAAAAGATTAGAAGAGTGCAAAAAATGTAAAAAGTTTACTACTTGTAAAGAGCGGCGAAGCCGCGAAAAGTCAGAAAGCACAGAATTCGCTATGTTCAGTCTGCATATTTTACAATTTCTTTCTATCATCTTGGAGAAAGCAAATTACAACTTCTGAATATAAAAAAAGAGAAGAGGGCGCAAAGAAAAATTGGGCAGAATGCACAATAAAGTACTGGCAACTTTCGGATAAACTGACTGTAGTATGCTTCACCATAGGCGTCATATCATAGATGCAGACAGAAAACCCCTTTGGCTGTAAACCAAGCTATTTTAAACGTGGACGACACAGAATCATTAAGGCACTACCAGGCAACGCCCGCCACCACATCCTGCAATGGCGCGAGGATAGCATGTTAAGAGGAGATATAACAGATGACCCCAGAGGAAGTCCTGAAGCTCGTTAAGGAGAACGGTGTCAAAATAGTAGACATTAAATTTACCGATCTACCTGGCACCTGGCAACACTTTAGTGTGCCCGCGCATGTTTTAGAGGAAGATACGTTTACTGAAGGAATACCTTTCGATGGTTCCAGTATTCGCGGCTTCCAGAGCATCAATGAAAGTGACATGTTGGTCATTCCTGATGCCAACACTGCATTCCTCGACCCCTTCACTGCTGTTCCTACGCTGAGCCTTACATGTAACATTATGCATCCTGGTCCTGCTGGTAATCAGAAACCTTATAGCCGTGATCCACGCTATGTGGCCCAGAAGGCTGAAGAGTACCTACGCAGCAGCGGGATCGCTGACACGGCCTTCTTTGGTCCTGAGGCGGAATTCTACATTTTCGATGATGTTCGCTATGCTTCTACTGATAATAAGCAGTACCTTGAGGTTAACTCAGACGAAGCACAGTGGAACAGCGCGGGCCGTGAGGGCAAAAGCAATCTTGGGCATTTGATGAATGTTAAAGGCGGCTACTTTCCCGTTGCTCCAAGCGATACCTATCAGGACCTACGCACAGAGATGGTCCTAAATCTGGAAGCATTGGGCATCACAGTTGAGGCGCATCATCATGAAGTCGGTGCCGCCGGTCAGTGTGAAATTGACTATCGCTTCGGTACTCTGGTCGATACAGCCGACAAGATGCTTCTGTACAAATATGTGGTCAAAAATACTGCACGCAAATATGGCAAGTCGGTAACATTCATGCCCAAGCCGGTTTTCGGCGATAATGGTTCAGGTATGCATACTCACCAGAGCCTGTGGAAAGCTGAGAAGCCTCTCTTTTACGAGGCTGATGGGTACGCTGGCCTATCACAGATGGCTCGCTACTACGTGGGCGGCATTTTGACCCACGCCCCCGCCATACTAGCAATTGCGGCATCATCGACGAACAGCTACAAGCGCCTGGTGCCTGGTTTTGAGGCTCCGGTCAATCTGGTTTTCTCACAGGGCAATCGTAGCGCAGCCGTCCGTATCCCTATAACTGAGAGCCCAAAGGCGAAGCGCATCGAATTCCGCCCGCCAGATCCAACGGCAAACCCTTACCTCCTGTTCTCTGCCCTACTGATGGCGGGTATCGATGGTATCCGCAAGGAGATTGAACCCTCGAAGTATGGTTTTGGTCCGGTCGATCGTGATCTGTATAGTATGACCGCCGAAGAGTTGAGTGAGATCAGTTCGGTACCCGGCTCGTTGGATGAGTCTTTAAAAGCGTTGGAAAACGATCAGGCTTTCCTGCTCGAAGGCGGAGTCTTCACAAGCGATCTCATTGAGAAGTACATTGAGCTCAAACGAGCTCAGGCCGATATTGTTCGCCTGCGGCCTGCTCCAATTGAATTCTCACTGTACTACGACGTATAATCTAGCACTTAAAGCAGTACTACCAAGATGCCCAACTACATTAGTAGTTGGGCTTCTCTTCTTTTTGTTTATCTTTGTTTCTATTGCTTTCATTGCATAAATTATGCGTTGCATAATTTATGCAATGAAAGCAATAGAAACAAAGATAAACAAAAAGAAGATTTTAGAAATGTGCTATAGTATATGTATCAAATTTTATTGGTTTCCAGCAAAGATGAAGAAGAGGCTTACCCATGGAACTTTTGACAGATAGTTACGGACGTCGTATTAAGAGTATGCGTATCTCGATCACCGATAAATGCAACTTCCGCTGTACTTATTGTATGCCGGCTGAAGGGCTTCCATGGTTGAAGAAAGCAGAAATTCTCTCATATGAAGAAATCGAACGCATCGCCCGTATCTCTGTAGGTATCGGTATAGAGCAGATCCGCTTGACGGGCGGTGAGCCACTGGTGAGAAGAGATGTGCCAGAGCTTGTACGGCAGCTTAAAAAGATCGAAGGCTTGCATAGCCTGAGCCTCACAACGAACGGGATTCTTTTGAAGCAGCAGGCTGCCGCTCTTGCCGAGGCGGGGTTAACACGTATCAATGTCAGCCTCGATTCACTCTTGCGTGAAAAGTTTGCCCAGCTTACTCGCCGGGATCAGATGGATCAGGTGCTGGAAGGGTTGGAAGTGCTAGAAAAGTATCCTTCTATTCATCCTATTAAAATCAATGCTGTAGCAATGCGCGGACATACAGAAGCCGAAGTGCTAGATTTTGCACGCCTGGCGCGGCGCAAAGCGTATGTTATACGCTGGATTGAATTTATGCCACTCGATGCAGACCAGGTATGGCGCAAAGAAGATATTTTAACAGGCGGCGAGATCAAAGCAATCATCGAATCTGCTTACGGTCCCCTCGTCCAAATTACCTCTGGCGACCCATCCGAAACGGCACGGCGCTACACATTTAGCGATGGGATTGGTGAAGTAGGTTTCATTAACCCGGTCAGCGAGCCTTTCTGCTCAACATGCGACCGTATTCGCATCACCGCCGATGGACAGCTACGCACCTGCCTCTTTGCAAGTGAAGAAACTGATCTCAGGGCTGTCATTCGATCTCAAGCAGATGATGAGGAGGTAGCTCAGACAATTCGTCGTGCAGTGTGGAATAAAGAGTTAAAACATCATATCGGTGATACAAAGTTTAAACGTTCAAAGAGAAGTATGTCGATGATTGGTGGATAAACCGATTGTGCAGTAATAGCTCTATCTTTTGCAGAACTGGCCCTACCTTTGTGTAAAAACTCTGCTCCAAGAATACATTGTAAGGACAAATGTTTACATTGTTACGAAAGATGGGTGCATTCGTCGTTATATTCAAATAGATAACATATTGTTGTCTAGTTTGCACCATTTCTTTGTACACTAGAAGGATTTGCTTATTACATTGGTCTGATTTGCATTAGGCAGGACCAGAAAGAGGATCTTGTGGCAAACGAGGAAGCGGATTTACTCACAGTG
>CAXTXB010000634.1:0-1038 GCA_964247965.1 uncultured Dictyobacter sp.
ACATTGTGCTTCCTCTGCTCTTTTTCTTGCCGAAGACAAGAAAAAGAGCAGAGGAAGCACAATGTTCGTCATTTTTCAAAAGTTCGGCATGACCCTTAGATGATCCATTATTCCTATTGTATTATTTACTTTTTCTACACTTTTTAAGTATCCTTTATGAATCGGTTCGGCTATCAAAAAGGCATGCTATTTCTGAGTTTGCATAAAATCGTGTATAGTGTAAAGAGAAGTTATCCTTGATCATCATCGGAATGGTGATTACAGTGGATAATTTAGATGAAGTGCATATTTGTTCTCAATTCATTTAGTAGGAGCATAGTTTGCAGTTAAAGATTTATTTTAATCCGGCCGAGTTGGCATTTGTGCAGGCCGGAGTTGACGATATCTATATTGTGATTGATGTGATGCGGGCGACGACGACGATTACAATGATGTTTGATCAGGGAGCAAGGCAGGTGCTGGCGGCGCAGACGCTGGAGCAGGCTTTGGAGGCGGGACACAAGGTACCAGGTCGACTGCTGTGTGGTGAGCGGCAGACGAAGACGCCAGCAGGCTTTGACTATGGCAACTCGCCTGCGCAATTCAGCCAGATTGACCTTGGTGGGCGGGAGTTGATTCTTACAACAAGCAATGGGACGCGGGCACTGTTCGCGTGCCCGCCGCAGAGCACGATCCTTGCGGGTTGCTTCTACAATGCCAGCGCGGTAACCGCCCGCGCACTTGCCCTGGCCCACGAACGCAACAGCGATATCGCCATTGTCTGCGCGGCGGAGTACGGCTATTTCGCGCTTGAGGATACAGCCTGCGCGGGCTACCTGGCCCTTGAGCTTCTGCGTCAGCAGCCTGGGCTGACGATTCATGATAGTGCTTATGGAGCAATTACTATACATGAAAATTATCCACCAGCCATACTGATTGAGCGCGCACAGTCTGCCCGCGATCTGATCGCGGTGGGACAGCAGCAAGACCTGGATTTCTGCCTGCAGTATAACAGCAGTACCAGTGTGCCTATTGTGGATGGCGTGGAGGGGCAGACCG
>CAXTXB010000634.1:1151-3376 GCA_964247965.1 uncultured Dictyobacter sp.
TTACACCCGTTTTTACTTTTTTTTTTTTTTTTTTTTTTTTCCCCCAAAAAAAAAAAAAAACACAAAAAAAAAAAGTTTCCCAACGGTATCAAATTTGGGATGAATCATTATGCTGTCCATGGCCCAATCACCACCCGTATCCCCATCATACAATATACCCTTAATATCTCCCTCCCCCACAATCACCGTCCATTGTCCAAACACCGCTTTCACCCCTACCATCATAACTTTTCCCTTCGCCAATAGTTGGTGTCGATGATGCGAGGGATTATCGCTACGCGAGCAACTGGTATATCAATATGGAAGAGGTATAAATAAAGACAACGTAGTAAAAACTATGCTATACTCAGATAGAAGAAAAACCAGGAAATGGATATACAATTAATTTGATTGCACCTGTTCTGCTCTTGCTTCTCTTGAAGTTGAAGCCTGGCATTTGGAGCCTCTTCCTCATGAGGCTTCTATGTCTAAGCACGCGCTCATTGTCATTGGCACCTCAGCCGGAGGCGTTCCCGCCCTTATTACACTTGTCGGTGGCCTGTCGAAAGAGCTGGATGCTCCCATTTGCATTGCTCGCCATACCGAACCCACAAGGCCAAGCAAGTTGCCTGATATCCTGACCCGACTTGGAACGCTTCCGGCATTTCATCCTCAATCGGGCTCGCAACTTGTCCCGGGACACATTTTCCTTGCACCGCCAGACCACCAATTGCTGATTGAAGGGGAGCAGGTAATTGTTGTTCAGAAACCACTGCAGCAGCCCCGCGACGACATTGACCGATTGTTTCAATCGGCCGCCGTCTCCTATGGTTCCCAGGTCATCGCAGTGATTTTGACTGGAAGATTAACTGATGGGACGCGCGGCCTGCAGACAGTCAAGGAGCACTGCGGCACGACTATCATACAAGACCCTGAAGAAGCGGCCTTCCCTTCGATGCCTCGCAGTGCTCAAACACATTGCACTATTGATTATTGCCTCCCGCTCGGCCAGATCGCGCCTCTCTTGCAACGGTTGATCAAGGTGTAGTAAGCCAGAGGTATACGAGTAAGTATTTTATGCAGGGCGAACCCGCAGGCTCTGGATACGCGCGGCAACTTCGGCCAGAGCTTGTTTCCCTTCAATCATCGAGATGTCCATTTCGATGATTTTTTGCTCGCCGGGCTGCAGATATTCCAGTGAACCGCGCCTACGCTCTTCAGCCCGCCCGGCTACATGACAGTTTGCTGGCTCCAGCCCGACGGTGTATTGTCCCGCAGCGAACATATTCCATTGCATGAAGTGTGGCAGTACTGCTTGCTCCCATTCGATAACGATTCCCAGCCCTTCATCGAGGGATTCATTTATAAGGGCGACCGCCGTTTTGCCTTCTGTACCTGTGTGCAGCGTGTGGGTATAGACGTGCTCGGGATAGCCGGGCGTGGGTGGCGCGGGAATAGTATGTTGTTCAAGGCGCGCACGGGCCGCTTCATCGTAGGGCTCGATATGCTGCGAGGGGATGAGCAGCTGGGCTTGCGGGCTGAGCAGAGGATAGCCGAAGTTCATGTGATAGAGGAGCATCAGCGGGCTGGCGCTATAGCCCCGGTTTGTCACTACATCGCGCAGATGAAAGCCGGGCTTTTTATAGATGGTAGTGATCGTGCGTTGAAGCTCTAGAGATTCGCCGAAGACGCGCGTCTCATGCATTGTTCCACGCACCTGGAGCTGATATTCGTTCCCAATCCATTCGCGTTGCACACTCACGTCGCGTGCTGGAGTGCTGGAGATCCGTCCGTGCAGTCCGTAAGCTTCGTTCTCATCGACGCAGGGGTCACCCACCTGACTAAGACCACAGGTAACAAGCGCACCACCCGAGAAAGTGCGCAGCCACCCGAATCCCTCCGGCTCATAGTATGCGGGCGCGATATTGCCCACGCTGGAGAGCCAGGAGAAAGGAACACCACGATAGGCAAGCCGTCCAATATTCATTCCGCGATCGGGCAGAATCTCAAATTCTACCCGGTGATTGCGAACAGAAATGAGCCGCGAGGCTCTCGCCCACCCGCTGCTGAACTCCAGCTCCTCCGCAGAACAGACCTGGTCCATAGAGCTAAGAAATGCTAATTCGTTGACATCATGGCTCATCTAAAAGATCCTTTCTATAACTAGTATGAGTGATCCCGAACTTTTGAAAAATAATGAACAGCATGTTTTCCGTGCTCTTTTTTCTGCCAGAGGCAGAAAAAAG
>CAXTXB010000635.1:0-3374 GCA_964247965.1 uncultured Dictyobacter sp.
ATCTGATGGTTCCTTAGGAAACTTCTGTTTTCTATTTCTAACAAGTTCATCCGCATAGGAAGCGGAGGTCCTCCTGGGCTACTAATTTCGATGCGATTATCAAACAGTTCAATATGCACAAAATCAGTTCGATTTGCATATTCTCTATGTACTAATGCGTTTGCGATAGCTTCGTTTAAGACATCAATAGGAACCTCTAGAAGTTCTTTGTGCTCGTTTTTATCAAATGTACGATATAACCGCAAATGCCTTATCAGAAAATCTATGCTTGACTTAAGCTGCTCTAGTAAATTACCCCGATACTCGCCATCATCAAGCCAACCATTATGGCGATCAACACCTCGCCAATATGTGCAACGAGTAATAGCACCGGGCAAGAAGGTTGATGGTTGGAATCCAAAACAGAGCAAAGCGCCATATGTGGGAATTACTTCCTCACCTGAGCACGTTACAGAGTATAACTTTCTCATGAGACCTAACTGAACAAGTTGATCTTGAATGGGGAGATCAGGTGCAAAATCAGACTGAAATTGAACACGACTCTTTCCGAGAAAATCACTAACGGCTTGTAAGTTTAAGTCATCAAAAGCTGCACCTGTACATGGCTGATGGTCAAAAGGTAATATCTGTGTAGAAGCTGCATGCTTGTTCCAAGATGTGGCTACTTGAATATCGTCCTGGCGGATGAACTTAGCTTCTTCCTTTATCTGTGCTTCTTGGATGTCAAAATCTGCGAGGGGCAATGGATTACGCTTTTTAGGAAGAGGAGCTCGTTCAATTTCCGAGCGTTCGTAGAATGTCATACGTGATAACTGCTTTGCAGCTTTGATACGTCCGTGGCGTCGCAATTGTTTAAGATCTTCAGAGGTAATCTGATATCCCGCGCGCTTGCTGAGAATAGCCGCTGCTTCCTCTGGCGTAATCAATTCAACATCTGCCATGATTATCTCCTCCTTTATTCATAATATCCTATATCGGATAAATTTGTCAAATATTCCCTCTCTTTGTCTTGACAGAACTTTTCTTTCCAGTTTATAATTGCCTACGTAGAGTAAAAATACACGACGTGGGAAAATAAAGGAGCTTTGTGATATGATACGAAATTTCCATCAGTCTCAAAGGTATCAAATACAACTGAACTTGTTACTCCTTTTTGTTACTCCTCTTACTGTTGGAGTAGTGATCTGGATATTGTTAAACATCCATGGAACCCTCACCGAACCCTGGCCTATTGTTGTTGCAGCTATTTCCACCTTTCTTAGTATAGTAGTTACTTTGTGCCAGTGGCTATTTCCTATTCCTCCAAACGCTAGAGCCACGGGTATAACAATGGGAATGTTGATCATCGAAACTAAGGAGGAGTTGCGTGGTCAGAGCATTAAATTATGCTGTGGCTTCGTAAGCTCTTCTACTATCCTCTCTCTCCCGGTAGACTTCGCATCTAATGTCGTCAAGCAGGTGATCAACGGGGACGTTTCTTTCTCCGCAGTTTTTCCAACTCTGGAATCTGGACAATATACAGCATATACCTTCGACGGCTTACAGATGAGATGTGCACTAGTCACTGTAGTGCCCGGACGCATTACAAAAATAGATTGGCAGTGACTTGATGAGGTAGTTAATTTAGGTAGTGCTAGATTAAAACATATGCCTGTGTTTGTTAGAAACCTGTCTTTTATGTTTGCCTTTACGAATGAGCTTCTAAGGCTCGTTTATCTGGAAAACTTAACCATAGCTTTAATGTGCGTTAAACTTTGCTTAATGCGAGGGTTATAGTTTGATAAGTAGCAGATAGGTTGAATGGTGGTGGAGTATTAGGGGTAAGATGCCGCTTGATATGCTCATCGGTGCGTCTTTCCTCTATGGTTAGAAAGGATACGCTCTTGGCTCACCGGAGGTGTTATCTCTCTTTCCCCTCGCATGTTTACGGTTTTCTTTTATTTCGGATCAAATCTCGCACTCTCTGGCTCTCTCTTCTGTTTAGTCTGCTTCCGCTTCTCTTGGGGAATCAGTCTCTGGTGGCGGTGGCTACTCCTGGTCATGCTCCACGCCCGGCGACAATAAAGACTATTACGAGCGTTGCCAGCGGCCTGACTGTATCTACGGAGCTTTTGCATACGTCCGCTGGTCCTGAGCAGGTGAATCTGCTTGATGTCGATCTTACGAATTCGGCGATCTGCCTGGGCGTGGTGCAGGCGCATGATCAGCTTGTGAGTGCGGATGAGACGGTAAGTTCGATGGCGAATCGTACTGCGGCGCTGGCGGGCGTGAACGGTGATTATTTTGAAATCAATGGGCCTGGCCGGCCTATCTCGATGGTGGTGCGCAATGGTGAGCTATTGCAGAGTCCGACTTCCTATCCGGTTTTAGGTATCACCTCCTCTGGTAAGCCTACGATCACGATTCCGTCCTTCTCTGGTCAGGTGATAACGGATCATGCTAGCTACGCACTGAAGTCGGTGAATGTTTACAATGATGCTAGCAAGGGAAATATTGTGCTGGTAACTCCAGCTTTGGGTGCTGCCATCTCCGTGAAAAACGAGACGGTTGCCCTTCTCCTGCACGTTGCAGATACTCCTGGAGCTTTTATGGTTCAGTCAGTGAAGGGCAATGTGGCGAATTTGCCTGCGCTCTCTGGTGAATCAGCCCTGGTGGCGGGTGGAGCCGCCGGCAAGTGGTTGGCGAGCAATCTGCAGGCTGGTATGAACCTTACAATTACGGAACATATCTCACCAGACGACGATCTCGTTCAGGCTATAGGCGGGGGGCCGCAGATCGTCAGGAATGGGGCGCTTTACAATGATCCTAATCCACCGGCTCCCAAGACAATGACGACGCGTAATCCGCTTACCGCAGCCGCAATCACCAGGAATGGGACACATGCGCTCTTTGCGGTCTTCAATGGCCGTTTCGCCGACACCCAGAAGAGCACAGGGCTAACCCCGGCTGAAGCAGGTAAATATATGCTGACCCACGGGGCATTCCAGGCTATGTTGTTCGATGGTGGCGGTTCGTCCGAACTTGTCGCGCTCCTGCCTGGACAGCATCGGGTCTCTGTAATGAACTTCCCATCCGGTGGTCGCGAGCGCCCGGTCGCGAACGGCCTTTTTGTCTACAAGGTCACTACTGCCAGCGGTGACTCAAATCATCCATCTTGTGAGAGCACACTTGATTCCCGTGGTCATCGCATTCTTAGCTGATGAGTTCATGCAGTGCATCTGCGCGATATAGTTTTCTTATTTCTTTGGCTTTTTATACATAATTTGAGCTTCGCCCGAATTATGTATAAAAAGCCAAAGAAATAAGAAAAGTCTATATGCTATAGCAAGCAAGATTCATTTTAATTATTATACATTTTTTACATTTCTACACAC
>CAXTXB010000636.1:0-3359 GCA_964247965.1 uncultured Dictyobacter sp.
CATCGGGGTAAGCATGCTCTACAAATTGTTGTTCCACAGACCTATCTATCATGATTTACCTATAACCACCTGGCGTATTCCGCAGGGGACGGCCTGAAAGGTGTTGAATGCGTTGCTACGTCACTATATACGTTCTAAAATGTTTCTAGTTAGAAGATGAATTGCAGCAACGAAACGAGTATATCTATCCCACCCCATCAATACCTGACGATACAGATACATCCTGCTATCACTTCTATATTTTCGCACATAATTTTATGGATGCTTTGTCTCACAAGCATGGGCAAACGCTGGAGAAGCAGGGGTGGAAGCGCCTGCATTCCCCCTGGACACGTACAAGGGGAATAGCCCTATTTTACTAGGGCACGCTCTACACTAACGACTGTCTTAACCTGGCGCAAACGCCGCATGATACGTTCAATCTGATCAAGCGCGTTTCCATCGGCCACGATTTCGAGCGTGGCTGTAATTTCAGCTTTTCGAAGCGAGGAGCGGCTCATAGAGTTTACAGAGACCATGTTGATACCCGCGTCGGCGACGATGGCGGCGACGTCACGTAGAAGACCCGAACGGTCATGGGCGGTCAGGGTGATGGGTACCAGGTAGCTTTCTGGATGAATCTGTTGCCAGTTGACCTCTAACAGAGTATTCGCGTTTTCGCGGTTCCGCCTCAGCATCTGGCAATCACAGCGATGAACGACCATGCCTTTATCCGGTGTGGGCAGGCCGATAATGTCGTCGCCAAGAATGGGATAACAACATTGAGCCAGGTGAACGAGGCTTCCATTCTCGCCTTCTTTGGGCTGGTAGTAGCTATTGTTTTTTCCGTCCGCCGCTGTAGCATTCTGTTCACTAGCAGGTAAGAGCGGCAGGAGTTGGTCCAGGAGCAGCTCAACCGGTAGATCCTCACGGCCAAGGGCGACATAGAGATCGTCAAGCGTCGCATACTTCTTAAGGGTGGAGTTGGTGGCAGGCTCTTGCACACAGATGTGGCGCAGATGCTCTTCCACCTGATCGTTTGTGCCAGGCATACCAGATGCCTTGAGGGCAAAATCTAAACGTTCACGACCCAACTGCAGATTAATTTCGCGCTCATATGTTTTCAGGTAGCGACGAATCTTGTTGCGGGCGGCGGCGGTGCGGGCAAAAGAAAGCCAATCCCTTGTTGGGTGGACGGTGCGGTTCACCATAATTTCGACGATCTCGCCACCCTTGAGCTCGTAGTCCAGCGGAACGAGGCGGGTTACCAGGCGTCCACTATCATCTGTATTTGTAATGATGCGCGCCCCCGCACAGTGGTCGCCGATATCAGTGTGAATACGATAGGCCATGTCCAGTGGAGTAGAGCCACGGGGCAGATCCTTGACCTCGCCCTGTGGTGTAAAGACGAATATCTGCTCCTGAAAGATATCACCCTTGACCGCCTCCACGAACTCATCCGCACCCTGTGGCAAGGCGCGCTGCCACTCGCTCAACTGCTCAATCCAGGCATCCATTTCTTTATAGGAAAGCCGCCAACTACCCGGAGTTGGCTCGTCATTTTCATCGTGCTCTTGCTCATCTTTGCCCATGCGCTCTTTTAGATACCAGTAGCTCGCAATACCATAATCGGCTGTACGCTGCATATCATGCGTACGAATCTGAATCTCGGTCAGGCGCTTATCCAGGCAAAAGACCGTTGTATGCAGAGACTGATACCCATTCAACTTCGGCGTTGCGATAAAGTCTTTAATACGTCCATCTTTGGGACGCCAGAGGGCATGAATATGGCCCAGTGCTAAATAGCACTCGTAATCGCTCTCCACTAGAATTCGGAAGCAGACCAGGTCATGAATCTGGCTCAACTCATTCGCCGATACATCTAATTTGCGGTTGATACTCGCAAGATGCTTCTGCCAGGCTAACACATCCGCCCGAATACCAGCACGCTGCATCTCATCACGCAGCAACTGACAGACCTCATCGATAAATGGCTGGCGGCGTTTCACCTCTTCCTCAACCTGGAGGGCGAGCCGCGTGTATTTCTCAGGTTCTAAGTAGCCAAAGGCCAGATCTTCCAGATCAGCCTGCACCAGGTTCATACCCAGGCGATGCGCAAGAGGAGCATAAATCTCGCTGGTCTCACGCGCAGTATTTTGCTGCTGGGCCACAGACATTGCGCTGAGCGTGCGCATGTTGTGCAGGCGGTCCGCAAGCTTTAGCACAACCACGCGCGGATCATCCGCCATCGCTAGCAACATCTTACGCACAGTCTCTGTGCGTGCGCGACGTTTATCGACGAGAGAGGGCGGTGGCTGAAGGACATCACCGTTCTTCTGCTCATTATTATCCTTCTGGGCATCAGCAGATTGGGGAGGTGTTTGCCCCGCCAGTGCATCGAACTTTGTCACTCCATCCACAATCCTGGCGACTGCCACCCCAAATTGCTCGCGCAGGTCTTCGAGCGAATACTCTGTATCTTCAACCACATCATGTAAGAGAGCCGAGACAATGCCATCGGCATCGATACGCATACGAGCAAGCAGAAGGGCTACTTCGAGTGGATGCTGAATGTAGGGCTCACCAGAACGCCGCACAGCTCCCTTATGGGCGTGTTTAGCCAGATTATAGGCCTGCTGAATCTTCTCCATATCTTGAAGAGTAAGATAAAGCTTTGTCTCTGCCAGTAAATCATCCAGGGTCATACGTGACTGAACCACCTGCGCTCCCCAGGTCATCGTCGTCCTTACCATAGGGAGAAGCATCTTCGGCTCACCGGATCGCCCAGACTCGTCAGCAACTTTGTCGAAATTGGTAGCCATTCTTTTTGTACCTGCTGTATTGTGCTATATAGTCATCTAGCCTGTATCGGATTAATTCTTTCTATTGTATTCCATGGGTGCAAGTAGGTATCAAGTGGTATCTACTCTGCAATGCGGGGCAGATGTTATTTTTATTATAGGGAGCAGTGTATTAGTGTCAAGCGCAGGCAGGTTCTCTTCACTGGAGAAGACAGAAAATGAGGACTTTCGGGTATAGAATGTTGGAAGGGGTCAAAAACGACTGAGGGGCGAAGCCAAGAACATACCCTGGCTTTGCCTCTTTTTAGCGGCTCAAGACGAAATATTAGTCGCGAACAGCACGAACTTTATCGTAGCAAGGGCTGCAATAGACGGGTCGATCATTTTTAGGCAAGAACGGCACTTGTGTCTCAGAGCCGCACTCAGCACAAATGACTGTGTGCATCTCTCGTGGGGCACGCTCACGATTGCCGGCACCACCGGATGCCTGACGGCGGGCAGCGCGACAAGATGGGCAGCGACCGGGCTGATTCATCAGGCCTTTTTGCTGGTAGAACTCTTGTTCACCTGCTGTGAATA
>CAXTXB010000637.1:0-3356 GCA_964247965.1 uncultured Dictyobacter sp.
GCTATTTCGAGAGGATCGGATGAGGTCAGTCCTGCGTCGATGAGGGCTACATCGGGGTTGCAGGTACGAGAAATTTCGAGTACATCAGCAGCATCAGTCGACTCTCCAACAATTACGCAGTCTCCCATTCGTTCCAGAGTCGCGCGGACACCTTCGCGAAAGAGGGGCTGTTCATCAATAATGATGACACGTATCGTTTCCATGTAATCCCTTCATAGAAGAGCGGACAGCGTAAGGGACCCATCACAACACTGTCTACACTCTTTTGATATAGAATTTGGCGTTTCATCCATTGAGTGAAAAACTTCGTGGGCGAAACGCCGGGTCTGCTCTTGCACAGAAGGGAAAGAGTAGACCCGTTGACCTAAAAAACTCTGCCGAAGCAGGTATTGAACGCCCAAGAAAACCTCGTCCCTTACCTTTAAAAAGGGACTATCCAACCATATGGTTGTGCCCATTATACACATAAAATGGGTTGTAGACAATTGGTAGCAGAAGGAATTTTCTGTATTACTTGCTACCTGAATAGTTCATAACCGTCTACTTATGCTGATCTCTCTTGTTGTTACACTTCAGTACTGGAAACCGCGTTAGCTCTGTTTTCTATATAGAAACATATAGATATATCTCATCAAAATGTAAAAGATACTATGAACCAGGGTGTTTGCTGTCTTATCTCCAGGGTATGCTGACAACTAGATCCGTTCCAGCTTCCGAAGTGTTGAGTTGATGCCGATACGCAGACTTTCGATAACTCCTTTGCCTGTTACAGCCACCGCCTCAAAGCTTGGGACGCGATAGGGGTTCAAGTATTTCTCTAGCACTGAGACGGGTAAGGTATCTTGTAAGTCGCGTTTATTCCACTGCATAACGAGGGGAAAATTTGCCGTGTCTTTGTTCATGCGGCGCAACTGCTCCTGCAACTCGTTCCAGCATTCGATATTTTCTTGAAGTTTACTAGCTTGCGAATCTGCGACGAAAATAACACAGTCAGCACCTTTGAGTACAGAGATCCGTGTTTGTTGATAAAGGATCTGACCAGGAACAGTGTAGAGTTGGAAACGAATATTGAATCCGTGCACCTTTCCTAACTCTAGTGGGAGCAGATCGAAGTAGAGCGTACGCTCTGTTTCAGTATCTATTGAGACCATCTCACCGACATCTTGTGGGTTGACTGCCTGGTGGATATAGTGAAGGTTGGTAGTCTTGCCACAGAGACCAATCCCATAGTAGACAATTTTACAATTAATCTCACGTTTTGCCATATTAATTAGAGACATACGTAAATGCTCTCCTGCCCGCTCACTGAAGCGCACTGCCACCTGCATGCTCTTCTTTATGAAACTATGCCACTACTTTCTGGGACAGTATACATTATTCTGATGACCCTGGCAATCGCGTTTTTATCGACTCTTCAGGGCCCTGACTCAACAATGCGAAGCGCATACTCTCCCTGGTCGGCACTGTTTGTTTCTCTTCAATTTCTATAAAGAACGAGACGTGTCTATCTTATTTGCAGCCGTTACAAGCGTTTTTCTACATTTGTCCGTGTGTGACCAATTGAGAACAGGCGAATCCCTTCAATGACTGTTATAGCTCAAGAAAACGAATCTTGAAACTCTGAAGAAAGAAATAGCCTATATGTCCTACTCCAAGCGAAAGTACTAAAGTTGGTAGCCGGAACAATCATCTGTATTCCTGCTTTTTCCCATTGACGAATGATGGAGAAAAGGCTAGACTTACGACAACAGAAGACGCTAGAATGCAAGATAAAAACAGAGTTGAGAACAAAGAAATGACGACAACTACATATACTCCGGTAGATACAGATTTTGAAATCGTGATTGGGCTCGAAGTGCACTCGCAGCTACTTACAAAAAGTAAAATGTTTTGTACGTGTAGTACGAATTATGCGAATGCTGCGCCAAACACACATGTTTGCCCGGTATGTATGGGAATGCCGGGAGTCTTGCCAGTTATTAATCAAGAGGCTGTGGCCTTTACGATTATGACTGCTCTGGCTCTCAACTGTTCGATTCCTGAATACTCAAAATTTGATCGCAAGAGCTATCATTATCCCGATCTTATGAAGGGCTACCAGATCTCCCAATACGATATTCCGCTCAGCAATGATGGGTATCTTGCCATTAAATATCAAGGGCAAGAGAGACACATCGGCATTACAAGAGTGCATCTTGAAGAGGATACCGCGCGTTCTTTGCATCACGAGGGCTATAGCTTGATCGACGTGAATCGTGCTGGGACGCCATTGATGGAGATTGTAAGCGAACCCGATATGCGCTCACCGGAAGAGGCCCGTCTCTATATGCAAAAGCTGCGTGAGATTCTGGTCTATATTGGTGTCTCATCCGGCCGTATGGAAGAGGGCAGCCTGCGCTGTGATGCTAACGTCTCAGTACGCCCACGTGGTCAGCAGAAATTGGGCGTAAAGACAGAGATTAAGAATATGAATAGCTTTCGTTCCGTTGAGCGTGCCCTGGAATTTGAGGCACGCAGGCAGATCGAGGTTATTCGTGGCGGCGGAGTGATACACCAGGAGACCCGAGGCTGGATCGAGGCAAAGGGGATCACGGTCCTACAACGCAGCAAGGAAAAGGCTGACGATTATCGATACTTCCCCGAGCCCGATCTACCTCCTCTGGTCATTAGCGTCAGCAGCGTCGAGGAGATTCGCTCTCGCTTGCCTGAATTACCTGATGCTCGCCGGGCGCGCTACCAGGCAGAATATGGCCTCAGCGAGCAAGATGCCAATGTCATGACTGAAGAAAAGGCATTGGGTGACTACTTTGAGCAAGTTGTCGCTGTCTCTTCTACTAAAGATCATAAAGCACGTGCAAAATTGGCGAGCAACTGGATACTCAGTGAAGTTGTACGTTTGCTCAATGCACATTCCACACCAATACAAGACTCTCCTCTTCCTCCTCAATCCGTTGCTAATTTGCTGGATCTGCTTGATAAAGAACGTATTACTGGGAGGCAAGCAAAAGATATCCTGGATGAAGCTTTTACGAGTGGTGAGATGCCCGAGGCCATCGTCGAGCGCAAGGGTATCAAGCCTCCCATCGGTGATACTGCAACGCTGGAGCGTATCATTGCTGAGGTGATTGAGAAAAACCCGAAAGCGGTGAACGATTATCGCAATGGTAAGACCAACGCCGTCCAGTCACTTATCGGCCAGGTTATGAAGCAAACACGTGGTCAGGCCAAGGCTGATATGGTGCAGACACTCTTACGCAAGAGACTCGATGAGGTCCAGGAATAGATTAGAAGCGTTAGTTAGAGAACATTCCGAACTACAGGTCATCCCAAATTTTTGAAAAATGACGAACATCGTA
>CAXTXB010000638.1:0-3346 GCA_964247965.1 uncultured Dictyobacter sp.
GTGATAAGAACGGAACATCGAGAGGATTATTGTGACTGGGTCACAGCGAGATTGCAGACTCGACTCCCTACCTGTATTGTACTGAGACCAACAAGAAGCGAGCGGTGTTTCTTTGCTTCTTTTTTCTCTGTACCGCTCGCTCCTATCTTATCCAATCATCTGCCCACGTTTGGTGCGTGGAATAAGCAGGTAGGCGAGAACCATACCGCCAAGCAGGCCGCCGACGTGAGCCCAGATCGCGATGCCAGAGCCGGGTGCGACCCCAAAGGCCAGGTTCAGCACGAGCCAGAAGATCCAGTTTGTGATGGCCCCAGAGCCATACGCTCCTAACGCCCGCCGATTGATGATATAGAAAACACCCAGCGCCCCAAAGACGCCGAAGATCGCTCCTGAGGCACCGACCGCCACATCGCCGGGGGAGAGAAGCAGAAACGAAATGCCGCCACAGATCCCCGAGAGCAGGTAGATCACCAGGTAGCGCCACTTTCCATAAAAAACCTCGACCGCCCTTCCAATAAAGAACAGCGAAAGCATGTTTAGGAAGATATGGAAGATGCTATTGGGGTCGTGGAGAAACATGGCGGTGAAGATGCGCCAGTATTGCCCCTGTAGTACTAGTGTGTTGGCCTGGGCACCCCATATGTACACCTGCATGTCCAACTTCATAAACAGATAGACAATGACGTTAATAGCGATAATGGCGTTAGTTACCAGGCCTGGATACTGGCTTAATGCAAAGCGCGTGCGCACCATCTGCCGTTGCATACTACTGGAACGCGACCATGCGGGCACCGAGTCTCGTTCTCCCCTATCGTTGCCGTTATTTGTATTCTCATAGGGAGACTCAGATTTGGGCTTGGATGGAATAGCAGGGGCAGCGGGGGTGGCATTATAGCCCGCGGCGTACTTCGTTTCAAGTGCCGGAAAAGCATTCTCGAAACGGCCCCCATACGACAGGCGGCTGGCGCGTGCGCGTGCTAGATTCGCATCGTAGTCCTGTCCTTGCGCGCGTAGTAAGTAAGCGCGCAACGCGTGCTCATAACCAATGCTTGGATCTTCTTCTATCGCAGCGTCAACTTCCTTCAGCGCTCGCTCGTAGCGGCGTGCTAGCAGATCAAGCAGGGCCTGGGCCATGTGGGCTTCCAGTCCGCCGTTGGGCTCCAGTTCTTGTACACGCTGACACGCCATCTGTACAATACGAGAGTCGCCAAGGGCCAGATTGGCTTCAGCCAGCCCCAGGTGTACCTGGGGATTCTGCGGCTCTATTTGTGCTCCATGGGCATAGGCAATCGCCGCTTCACGCCCCTTCCCTTGCGCCAGCGCCTGCTTCCCCTGTTCGAGATAGGCCTGGAGATCCGTTTGAGCTTCCACGAGTTCCTCCCACTATTCCAATCGTTAGCGCGTACGCTATTGCGCAGCTACGATCTAGTTCCATTTAGATAGAATGCTATGATAGCAAGTAGTAGTGTACCTAACAATGTCAATATTGCCAAGGGCCAGCGTCGGGCTAAACGATGAGTGTCAACTAGCCCGGATGCCGCCGTTTGCCGATAGAGTGGCGCAAATAACCAGCCCAGCAGACAGCCGCTGAGCAATCCGCCTATATGTGCGGAGTTGTCGACGTTGGGAATAACAAGGCCTATGCCCAGATTGATACCTATAATCACAACGAGCCAGAGCAGGGCAAAGACACCTCCCCTGCGAAATGCACGTCGGTGGACCAGCACAAAAATGCTGTAAGCGCCAACCAGGCCGAAGATCGCGCCAGATGCTCCTACGCTGATGACATCCGGCGCGAAATAGTAGCTCGCAATGACGCTTACAACTCCTGTTACCAGATAGATCAATACAAAGCGTGCCGACCCCAGAAGACGCTCTAAAAATATGCCCAGCATAATCAGGTTGAGCATATTCAGGCCGACATGCAAGAAATTGACATGCAGAAAGATCGGTGTAACGAAGCGCCAGTACTGCCCCTGGCTTATCAAGAGGTTCTCTTTCGCACCATATTTAATCAAAACAGTTGTGAGGGCATCCTCGCTCGCTGGCTGAACGTCTATCGCATTACTGATGATGTTGCTGATAACTGCCAGTATACCCTTCGCACCCGCCATCAGTCCTGTTTGATAGGCTGTAAAGCACCAATAAAGCGTCGTTCCAAGTGTTATGATCCAGGTTGCCCAGGGGATACGTAGCAAGCGGTGTCGTGCTCGATATGCTGAGATGGCCGTTCGATAGCTCGTTTGCGCATATTGCGTACGCAGTATATTTTTTGTTGCGCCTTCCAACGGGCGCATAGTATTCACGCCCGCCTTGCCTTCCTATCTGTCTGTGTTATTTCTATTATCTCTACAGCCTTTACTGTCTCTGCAGATCTACGCATAGAGCTTGCGCCTTCCCTTCTAGCAGCTTGCTATTAAACTCATTACGTTTGAGCAACGTGAAGGTGGCAGTCTTTCCCGAGTGTTTTATTGGACCAGGATCACATCCACTCTCTATTCCTGGTCGTAAGACGTTATTTGATAAAGCCACTGGCATGAACAAAGAGGCCAATACCATTAAGCATAAACTGGATCGCGAGCGCTGCGAGCAATATACCCAGAATGCGCGATAGAACGAGAATGCCCGTTCTGCCAACATACTTGATGATCCAGGTACAACTGAGCATGGCGATCCAGGCGAGCAACAGCGAACTAACTATTGCCGCTGCAACCGCGAGCAGACTGAGTGGCTTGAGTCCCGCCTGACCAACGTAGAGGATCGTTGTCGCAATCGTACCCGGGCCTGCAATCAGAGGAATCGCCAGTGGAAAGACGCTAATATCTTCCCGCGTCATCGCCTCCTCTTCCTCCGCCTTCGTCTCGCGTGTGCCTGATTGGCGGCCAAAGAGCATGTCGACGGCCATCAAGAAGAGGAGTGCACCACCGGCAATATTAAATGCATACAACTGGATGCCCAGCCGCTCAAGTAAGATACGACCAACCACCGCGAAGAAAAGAATAATACCCGCACTGATGAGCGCTGCACGAGTCACAATCGCTTGCCGCTGCGCATTTGTAAAGTGAGAGGTCAGTCCAACTACTATAGGAGCAAGCCCAACAGGATCAATTACAGTAAAAAAAGTAACAAATGCACTAATAGTAAAGGTAAATGTAGCATCCACAGAAGAAAGCCTTTGTATGATATTGAAAATCCATAATATTTCAAGAGGAATTGTATCACACAGGAGCTTATTATGAATCATCACTTGTCGCGGCTTCGCCGCTCTTTAGACTTTTTTTGTATAATCTCTATTTTTGCAAATTATTTCGCGACGCGAAATAATTTGCAAAAATAGAGATTATAC
>CAXTXB010000639.1:0-3320 GCA_964247965.1 uncultured Dictyobacter sp.
ATGTCTACTGCAGTCAGTCTCTCTGTCCATAATATGGTCACTGGCTCCCTGGCTCGCTTCGGCAGTGAGGAGCAGCGCCAGCGCTGGGTAAAGCGGCTGGCAGCCGGCGAAATCCTGGGCGCTTTTTCGTTGAGCGAGTCCGGGTCTGGTTCAGATGCGGCCAGCCTACAATGTCAGGCCGAGCGGCAAGGCGATAATTATGTAATCAATGGCTCGAAGCTCTGGGTCACGATGGGCGGCGAGGCGGAGGTCTATCTACTCATGGCCCGTAGCAATGCTGACCAACGTGGATCGGCCGGCATCTCCTGCTTCGTGGTTGAAAAGGATACCCCTGGATTCTCCTTTGGCAAGCTTGAGCGTAAAATGGGCCTGCACGCCTCGCCTACCCGCGAGCTGATCTTCGAGCAATGTGTCATTCCCGCCGTCAATCGCATAGGAGAAGAGGGCCAGGGCCTCAAAATCGCCCTCAGCTCCCTGGACAGCGGGCGCATCAACATCGGCGCTATCGCCGTAGGTGTGGCCCAGGCGGCCCTGGAGACCGCGTGTAATTATGCTGGTGAGCGTAAACAGTTCGGGAAGCCGATCGGAACATTTCAGGGCATACAGTTTATGCTCGCCGATATGGCCATGAAGATCGAGGCCGCCCGCCTGCTGGTCTACGAGGCGGCCTCAAAGCTGGAGCGGCAGGATCAAAAAGCCGGCATGTATGCGTCGATGGCCAAGTGTTTTGCAACCGACACAGCCATGGAGGTGACGACGAACGCGGTGCAGATATTGGGAGGCGCTGGCTACGTTCGTGATTACCCGGTTGAGCGCTACATGCGCGATGTCAAAGTTGCCCAGATTTTCGAGGGTACCAACCAGATCCAACGCATCGTAATAGCCCGTTTCCTGCTAGCAAATATACGCTAACAATGGGTCATAATAGCCTATCGAGAATAGGCACAATCAGCCCTGCGTGGCTGGCGTTCCACTGCTGATAGACGGCAACCGTTGTCTCCATTGCACGTAGCTCCTCGTGGCTGGTTACAAGCCTGGCGAGGAGGTCGCGCTGCTGCCCGGGCGCAAGCGCGACCCAGCCCAGCTTGTGGCGGCGTATAAATTCCAGGTTTGCCTCCTCCTGCCCAGGTATATAGGCGGTGGCGATAAACGGTGTACCCAGAGTCACCGCCTCCATCAGCATATTTGGTCCTGCCTTGCCCATAATAACGTCCGCGGCGGCCATATAGGCTGCGATCTCCTTGATGAATGGAAGCACATAGATGTTGTGTACATCCCGAAAACGTGTTCGTAGGGCCTGGTTTGTGCCTGCGGCGAGGATTACCTGTATGCCAGAACCTATGGAAAGGACGCGTTCTACCGTCTGGCTGAACTGTGCCGCACCTTCTCCTCCGCCCTGCAAGAAGACCGTGAAGCGTGCCGGGTCCAGCGCCAACTTATTGAGCAGAGTGGCGCGTTGACTTTTGTCAGCATTCTTGAACTGAGCGCGTACCGGCCAGCCTACCTGGTGTAGACGTTGTGGCGCAAATCCGGCGGTGAAGGCCTGTGCATAGGTTTCGCGCGTTGGAGCAAGGGTGGCTGCCGCCCTGTGCTCTGTAAGCCATGAGGCATGGACGCCATTGGGATCTGTAAAGAGCATCGCAAATGGAATTGTAACTCCTCGCTTCTCTAAAACGTTAATGACTTCATAGGTGAGAAAGGGATAGACTGCGACAATCAGGTCCGGTTGTAGACTCTCTAACGCTGCATTCAGCCGCTTAGATACTAGCTGGGTGAAGATGCGGTGGGCAAATAGGGCACGTTGTGGTCTATCGGTGAAGCGGAACTCTGCCGACCAGAGCCAGAGGGCATAGCGGCTGACCACGCGGTAGTGCCAGTGAATGAAGCCTGCCTGCGGATCGAGAATCTCAACTTGATAGCTTTGTGCAAGCTGATCATAGAGTGCCTCCGCTATGCTAACATGACCGCCGCCAGTTCTTGAGGTTAAAATAAGAATTGTACGTGACATCGATTCCCTTCAATAACTGTTGTTTTTTTCTGTGGTAGCCCTACTATGCATTGGCACATATAGAGTCTTATGTTAAAATATGCCTAGTCTGAGCAGGCTCCTCTTGTTATAGATTTTCGGATTGACCGGGACAAGATCATATTACCATTTTCATCCGTCCTACCCTGTGGCTTGCCACTCGTGGTAGGCACATTCGTCTCTTATGTTAGAGTGGAGGTGAAGCTGTACTATCAAATGGTGACTTTTTCCAACAATTGCAGATTATTTTGCTGCCCTTATGCTTTCTATAAGCTTTTGCTTACCATACTCTTTAATAAACGCTAAATAGGAGCGAGAGAAATAACTTTATGCTACTAGGTTACCGACTTGAAGGAAGTGGACCACCGCTCCTCCTCATTCATGGTTGGGGCGTGAGCTATGCAACCTGGCAGAATCTGGCTCCGCTGCTCCGACCATACTTCCAACTTATTATGATCGAACTGCCCGGCGTGGGCGTCTCTCCGCAGGTTGCCACCAATCAACCATATTATCAGGCATGTGCCGAAGCTATTGAGGAAGTGAGGTGCGCGCTGGGTATAAAGCAGTGGCACGTCCTGGCATATTCTTCTGGCACACGGGCGGCCGAGGCCTACGTACAACGCTATCCTCAATCAGTTGTACGCGTCATCTTTCTTTGTCCGACTTATATCCTTGAGATATGGGCGTTGCTATTACGGATATTGTATGCTCCACATCCACTTCCCTTGAGGCTATGGGTGCTTTCTGATTGGCGTCTGCGCGGCCTGGTACGTACATTTGGTTTTAACGGCCAGCGCACCGACTATAACTATGCCTGGACTAATGAGATTGAACTGCAGTCATCGGATACACTCTTACGCTCGCTTCGGGAGATGCCGGGCAATGGGCGTGCCCCCTTTAATCTTCCTGCCGTCTCAACTCTCTTTATCTGGGGAGGAAAGGATGTGCTCATTGCGCCACCACGGCCACTTGGGCCTAACGATGTGGTGATCCCCGCGAATCATAGTGCTCCTATGCTCGCAGCCCCATATGTGGCACAGGTGGTGCTGCCTTTCCTGATGGAAGGGAAAAAGATCTCTATCTATGAACCACCACGGCGTGCGAGTTATCCACTTCGCAGCAAGAAGATACTGAGCATTGAGCGGAAACGATCTGTGACGCGCAGGCAAAAACGTTCTGGTCGACGTTTTTCGTTGCGTACACGTGCGGTCTTACAGCCGATGCAGCATATGCAGCGCGTTAAATGATGGGTGATCGGGACCTTAATGACGCGCCCCGAGGTTTTGAAAAATGA
>CAXTXB010000640.1:0-2232 GCA_964247965.1 uncultured Dictyobacter sp.
TTTTCATCATTTTTGTTTTTCTCCGCTTCCCCGCCCACCCCTGCAAAGCGTAGAAAAACAAAAAGATGAAAAAGAAGTGCATTGAGTAGTGGATCTACGTAAGCTTATGTGCTAAGAACATAATGATGACGGGTTTTTGATACTCAAAAAGTGGCTACAAAATATTAAAATAAGATGAAGTACTACTTCTTAGCTCACTTCTCCACCAAACCTTAACTTGATATTCACTTCGAGTCTGAGTCAAAACTTCTACAATAGCTCTGTCTATATTGACTCCTCTATTTTTTTATGATGACGAAAGGTAGAATTACATGGCACAAGCAATACCTATCGCTGAGTTCGCGACTGCACTCGCCGGCGATGTTACACTCTACGACCAGCGCTTTTTTGTGGCTACGAGCGATGGAAATATATATGCCTTTACTTCTCACTCCTCTGGAGAATACGCGCAAGAGGCATATGCCCATATCGATGATGCTTTATTTAACGGTGCCGCTGCCTACACAAGTGGAGATATTCAGCATGTGGTCGCGGCTACTATGGATGGAAATATCTATCATATTGCCGCAAACAATTCTGAGCCGCATATATTAGTGAACTTCGATGGTGCGATGTTCTCTGCCCTCTCTGCCTATGCCTCGCCCGTAAGCGGCTTGCAGTATGCTGTGGTGGCGACTGGCGAAGGGCTTGTCTATCACCTGGCGATCCAGGGTGAGGAAGTCTTGCAGCAGCAATTGGAGGAGTTCCCAAGCGGGGTGATTGGCGCTGCTGGCCTTATTATTCCGGGCGACGATACACAGCATATTTTTGTGGCGGTCAGCGATGGCTATATTCATCACTTCACTATTCGCCCCGGTCAGTCTGCTCAGCGGCAAGTGATGGCTTTCTTCGAGGAGAGCTTCATCAGCCTGACGAGCTATCTGACATCGGATGGCCTCTTAAACATCATCCCTGCGACCCGTGACGGTAAGCTGTATCACGTTATCTATGACGCCAGTAAGGGTCAGGAAGTCTATGTCGATATCCGTGACGGGGTCGAGTTTCATGATGCCAGTAAGACACCGGGCGTCAAGGTCGATATATTGAAGCGCTTCTATCAGGTCAACGAGAGTGGTATGATGTTTATCACTGGCTATGCCACGGCCAGCGACGATACTCAGCACGTCCTCGTCGCCTCCAGCGATGGTGCCATCACTCAGTTCTCATTCCAGGGTACGAACTACAATGATCTCAAGTACTCGGTTGTAGCCCAGTTCCAATCCATGATCTAAAATATCATAGAGGCTCAAGAGGAACAGAAAAGAGAACTACATGTTTACTGTTTATACATTTTTTAAGTCTCATCCATTTTTACATTGCGCAGCAATGTAAAAATGGATGAGACTTAAAAAATGTATAAACAGTAAAAGATCTTTGTGTAGGAAAGTATGTCCACCATAATACTATTATGGCTATCGGTCAACTGAATTCGTGGCTCAGGGTTGCAATTATACGTTATGATTGTGGAAAAGCATATGCACTGTATCACATTGAGGAAAAGATAGAAATATTATGGGACAGAAAACCCCCCAATCCTGGGGTCGCTATCCAAAAGTACAGGCTAGTCAGGTCGTACCCGTTTACTGGCGTGATGAACTGCCGGACCTGGCTTCGTTTGATCAATCGGTACTCGCCTACGGTTATGGACGCAGCTATGGTGATAGCTGTTTGAATGAGGGCGGCGTTTCAATAGATGTAAGCCAGCTAAAAAACTTTATAGCATTTGATGATCAAAACGGCCTGCTGCGCTGCGAGGCGGGCGTCTCTCTGGCTCAGGTGCTTGAATTGGTGGTACCGCGCGGCTGGTTTATTCCGGTCTCGCCTGGCACGAAGTTTGTTTCCGTTGCGGGTGCTATTGCCAATGATGTTCATGGAAAGAATCATCATAAAGCGGGAACATTTGGCTGTCATGTAACGCAGTTCGAGTTGTTGCGCTCAAACGGTGAGCGTATGATCTGTTCGCCTGAGCAGAATAGCGCCCTCTTCCGTGCTACAATCGGTGGCCTGGGGCTGACAGGGATTATTCTCTGGGCTGAGTTTCGCTTAAAGCCGATTGTGAACCCCTATATCGATATGGAATCTATTCGTTTCGAATCTCTGGATGAATACTTTTACATATCCGCTGGCTCCTATGAAAATTATTAATATACTATGTCCTGGTTGTATATTCTAATCGGCGGCGAGCGTCTCTGT
>CAXTXB010000640.1:2242-3308 GCA_964247965.1 uncultured Dictyobacter sp.
TCATAATCAACAGCCAGAACTAGCTGCGAGACCACTAAAAAAGAAGCTTCCCCTGGTTGTGCCCATCGACTTCCCCTCTTTTACTTTAAATAATTTAACGGTCAAGGCATTTAATGAGGCCTACTACCGGGTGCAGACTGAGAAGCATGTGCGCAAGGTTGTTCCCTATGAGCCTTTCTTCTATCCGCTGGATTCGATCCAACAGTGGAATCGGATCTACGGTCCTCGCGGATTCTTCCAGTATCAATTTGTGGTTCCCTTCAGCCATGGATACGAGGCTATGCGCTCGATCCTTGGCCGCATCCGTCGCTCTGGTGAGGGCTCATTTTTGACTGTCCTGAAGAACTTTGGCACCATTCAATCGCCTGGTATGCTGTCCTTCCCACGCCCGGGCCTGACGCTGGCGCTCGATTTCACAAATCATGGCAAGAAGACGCGGACACTGCTAGAGGACCTGGATGCAATGGTCAAGCAAAATGGTGGTACCGTCTACCCTGCCAAGGATGCCCGAATGAGCGCGGACAGCTTCCAGACGTACTTTCCGCAGTGGCACGAATTTGAGCAGTATATGGACCCGCAGTTCTCATCCAGCTTCTGGAGTCGCGTAACAGACAATGTCCTCGTCCCCGTGTAGGGACAAACCCTTGCGGTTGTCGGTGTTTGCTATAAAAATCGAAAGTGCTTATTATGACAAAAATAATAATTATGGGCGCAACCTCTGCGATTGCGCATGAGACTGCGAAATGTTTTGCAAAAGAGGGCGCGCAACTTTTTCTGGTAGCGCGCTCGGCTGAGAAGCTGGCGATTGTCGCCGATGATCTCAAAGTCTGGGGGGCAAAAAGCATCGAGACCGCCGTCCAGGACCTAAACGAGCTGGAATCGCACGAGCAGCTACTGGAAAAAGCTATCTCGTCTCTCGAAGGTGTAGACGTTCTGCTTATTGCTCACGGCACGCTGGGGGATCAGCAGAAGTGTCAGCTCAGCGTCGCCGAAACGATGCGTGAACTGAATACGAACGCGCTGAGCGTCATTTCTCTGCTCACCCTTGCCGCAAACTATTTTGAGC
>CAXTXB010000641.1:0-3305 GCA_964247965.1 uncultured Dictyobacter sp.
GAGTATCCATATAGATTTGAAACCAGAGTTCCAGACAGAGCATTGTCCATATAGCTGAACTGTGATTAACTAATTTATTATTTTGATGTGTTTTGAGAAGATTGCCAATGAAGTCTGAGTTGAAGATGCCACGCTCTCGTGCACGCTGTGACTCCAATATTTCATGGGCATAGCCAGAGAGCTCGCCTCGGAACCAATGATCCATCGGCATCGAGAAGCCCTGTTTCTTACGCGTTAGAATTTCCGCTGGCAATATATCCGCTGTGGCTTTCTTGAGTAGATACTTCAGGGTGCCATCCTTGGGCATGCGTAGGGCGGGAGAGAGCGATGAGACGTATTCAACGAGATTCTGATCGAGCAGAGGAGCTCGCGTCTCCAATGAATTGAACATACTGGCTTTATCGACTTTGACCATAATGTCGTCAACCAGGTAGTTGCGTGCATCTGCATACTGCATCTGGGTGACGACGTCCAGATGAGACACGTCCTTAAACACTCTTGCCTGGCGGTCATATGGATTGTAACCGTGGAGCCCGGCAAAATACTCAGGTGTATACATAGACGCGCGCGATCCAACCGGGAAGACCATAGTGCCCTGCACATAGCGTAACGAAAGATCATTATTGATGTTACGTAGACGCTTTTTCCCGCGCATGCCATCAGGCATAAAGCGGCTACCAACCCCCAACACCGAGCGCAGAGGGCCAGGAATGCGGCTAATGGCTTGTTCACGTGCATAGTGCTTATAACCACCAAAGATTTCATCGCCTCCGTCACCCGTCAGCACCACCGTCACATGTTCGCGTGCTAGCTTCGAGACATAGTAGGTTGGTACCATTGACGAGTCACCGAAGGGCTCATCATAGTCCCAAACCAGTTGTGGTAGGACCGAGATGAGATCTGGCCGGACAAAGAACTCGTGATGTTCAGTTCCAAAGTGCTCGGCGACGAGCTTCGCATACGGTAATTCGCTGTAGTCATCTTCTTCAAAGCCAATTGAGAAGGTTTTGACTGGCTGCGACATCATCTGACTCATATAGCCGACAACGACGCTAGAATCGATACCACCGCTCAGAAATGCGCCGAGTGGCACTTCACTCATCAGGCGAACCTGAACGGCGTCCTTGATCAGCTCACGAATGCGCTCAAGGGCAGTAGCTTCATCGTCATTACAGGTTGGAGTAAAGGGAAGGTCCCAGTAGCGTTGTATTTTGATCTGACCGTTCTCGTAGACCAGCATATGGGCAGCGGGTAATTTCATAACTCCCTTGAAGAGGGTATTCGGTGTTGGCACATAGCGATAGACCAGATATTCATCGAGCGCCTCATGATTAACTTCGCGTGGAATACCCGCTTCAAGAATCGACTTGATTTCCGAGCCAAAGATCAGGCGCTGACCATCCCAGTAGTAGTTGAGCGGTTTTTTGCCGAAGCGGTCGCGCGTCACGATCAGGCGCTGTCGCTTGCGATCCCAGATTGCCAGGGCGAACATACCACGCAGATGCTTCACAAAATCATCGCCGTATTCTTCGTAGGCATGGACAATAGCTTCCGTGTCGCTATTGGTCTCAAATTCGTGTCCACGGGCCTGCAAGTCTTCCTGCAATTGACGGTAGTTATAAATTTCGCCATTGAAAACAATGAGAATACTTTTATCTTCATTAAAGATAGGCTGGTGACCGCCAGCAACATCTATAATTGAGAGACGACGCATGCCCAGTGCAATACCTTCACCAGTCCATGTTCCCTGGTCATCAGGCCCACGATGACGAATAACCTGGCACATACTATCTATAAGTTGTTCAGCACTTGCGTCGCTACGGCCGAAGTCTATAAATCCAGCTATTCCACACATACATTTATGTCCTTTTAATAAAAGAAGAGAACATACTCGTTCTATTCCCTGATTATCTAGCGATTATTGATTATTTGTGCTGGTTGATCTCCAGCGTGTACCGCTGGTTCGTCCATATAGGTTTGAAACCATAACTCCAGGCAGAGAAGCGACCACAGGGCCTGGCTATGATTCTGGATCTTACTGGTGCCGTCTGTTTTAAGCAACTCATGCAAGAATTTGGGATCGAAGATACCTCTTGCTTGGGACTTTGCGGACCCAAGTTGATCGTGGGCGTAACTTGTCACATCCTTGCGAAACCAGCTTGAGATTGGGACGGCGAAACCTCGCTTTGGACGTTCGAGGATGGATGTCGGCAAGAGTTCAGCTGCCACTTTCTGTAGCAAATATTTTCCCCGCCCGTCATATATCTGACCATTGTTGATGCGTAACGATGGATTGAGCGATGCAACATATTCTGCAAGATGATGATCAAGGAGCGGAGCGCGGGTCTCCAGCGAGTTGAGCATGCTGGCTTTATCGACCTTGACCAGAATATCGTCTGTGAGGTAGGTCTTTGTGTCGACATATTGCATGCGTGCGGTTTTATCAAGTCCCTGTACAGATCTATAGATTTCTAAATGGCGCTCATATGGTTTATGGTCGCGCACCTTATCAAAGAAATCCTCTGAGTAAATGACCGAGCGAGAGTAGTCGGGAAAGAGCATAGCTGCCTCAATGCTGCGCGTTCCGTAGTCCTGTAACCATGTTCTAAAGCGCTTTTTACCACGAATGCCGGAAGGCATTAAATAACTTGCGCCCCCCAACATGTTACGCACGAGGCCAGGGATGCGGTAGATAAGAAATTCACGGCGATATTGTTCATAGCCGCCAAAGACTTCATCGCCGCCGTCGCCGGTGAGTGCGACAGTAACATGCTCGCGCGCAAGTTTAGAGACATAGTAAGTAGGAAGCATCGATGAGTCTGAGAAGGGCTCATCATAGTCCCAGACGAGCTGTGGCAGCACCGAGACAAGGTCATATTTGACAAAAAACTCGCAGTGGTCTGTGCCGAAGTGATCTGCAACCTGTTTTGCATAGGGCAGCTCGTTAAAATCATCCTCTTCGAAACCGATCGAAAAGGTTTTCACAGGCTGAGACATCAATTTGCTCATGATGCCAACAACGATGCTAGAGTCGAGCCCTCCGCTTAAAAAGGCTCCTAGAGGTACTTCACTCATCAGGCGGATCTTGACTGCCTCTTCGAGCAGCGCTTTTGTGCGTTCAATCGCCGTCGCCTCGTCATCTTTGCTGTCTGAAGCGAATGATAGATCCCAATAGCGCTGCGTTCTGACTTGCCCATTTTCGAAGATCAAGACGTGGCCCGCAGGTACTTTCAAGATATTCTTGAAAATAGTTAAGGGCGTTGGCACATAGCGATAGACGAGAAACTCGTCGAGTGCTATGGGGT
>CAXTXB010000642.1:0-3243 GCA_964247965.1 uncultured Dictyobacter sp.
AGGCACCGTTTTATGTATAACTTGCTAACCGATTAGTACTCGGGCATTGCTGGAGCAGCCGGAGCAGCTTTCTCGGGCAGATCAGTGATCAAGGCCTCGGTGGTCAGGATCATGGCTGCAATGCTGGCTGCATTCTGCAAGGCCGAGCGGGTTACTTTAGCCGGGTCTGCGATGCCGAATTCGAACATATCGCCGTAGGTGTCGGTGAGGACGTTGTAGCCGATATGTTTGTTGTTCTGCTCGCGCTGGGCACGGCGGATACCTTCGACGACGACTGAACCGTCTTTGCCACCATTGGCGGCAAGCTGGCGGATAGGCTCTTCGAGAGCGCGGCGCAGGATAATCACACCGGTTGCTGCATCGCCGGTTAGATTTAGACCTTCCAGGGACTCAATGGCGGTCAAGAGGGCCACACCACCACCGGGGACCATACCCTCTTCAACACCGGCGCGGGTGGCTGAGAGAGCGTCTTCGACGCGAGTCTGGCGATACTTCAACTCTACTTCGGTACCAGCACCGACTTTGATGACGGCAACGCCACCAGAGAGCTTTGCCAGGCGCTCCTGAAGCTTCTCGCGGTCGTAGTCGCTTGTGGTCTCATCGATCTGAGCCTTGATCTGGCGGATGCGGGCCTGGATCTCTTCGCTCTGGCCGTGACCTTCGATGATCGTTGTGTCTTCCTTATGGGAAGAGACCATGCGGGCAGAACCGAGATCTTCCAGGGTCGCGCTATCGAGACGGCGGCCCATCTCTTCGCTGATGACTTCACCACCGGTTATGACGGCGATGTCGCGCAACATCTCTTTGCGGCGATCACCGAAGCCAGGAGCCTTGACAGCCAGAACGTTGAGGATGCCGCGCAGCTTGTTTACCACCAGGGTCGCCAGGGCCTCGCCATCGACATCTTCAGCAATGATCACGATTTCGCGGCGACCCTGCTGTACAACCTTCTCTACGATTGGGAGGATATCCTGGACAGCGCTGATCTTCTTGTCGGTAATCAGGATGGCAGGATTCTCAAGGGAGGCTTCCATGCGCTCAGCATTTGTGACAAAGTAAGGAGAGATGTAGCCTTTGTCGATCTGCATACCCTCGACATACTCAGTCTCGAAGTTGATGCCACGGGACTCTTCAACCGTGATAACGCCATCTTTTCCGACTTTATCCATCACGTCAGCGATTAAATCGCCGATCTGCTCATCAGCCGCTGAGATAGAAGCGATCTGGGCGATCTCTTTCTTGCTCTCGACGGGCACGGCCAACTGACGGATGTAGGCAACAATGGCCTCAGTTCCTTTATCGATACCGAGCTTCAACTGCATGGGATTCGCGCCGGCGGCCAGGTTCTTCAGGCCTTCATTTACAATTGCCTGCGCCAGAACTGTGGCCGTTGTCGTGCCATCGCCAGCCACGTCGTTTGTCTTGGTTGCAGCCTCTTTCAGAAGCTGAGCACCCATGTTCTCGAAAGGATCTTCAAGCTGGATCTCTTTGGCGACTGTGACACCATCGTGTGTTACGTTCGGAGAACCAAATTTCTTGTCCAGGGCAACGTTACGACCCTTAGGACCAAGGGTAGTCTTTACAGCACCAGCCAGAATATCGATGCCCCTTTTCAAGGAGCGGCGGGCCTCTTCGTCAAATATAAGTTGCTTTGCCATTTATCTTGTTCCTTCTCCTGCAAACTAGCCAACGATAGCAAGAATGTCATTCTCTTTCAAGACCAGGTACTCTTCGCCATCCAGCTTAAACTCGGTGCCGCCATATTTAGCGAATAGCACGCGATCACCCTCGTGAACGTCGATTGCAGCACGGTCGCCATTATCGAGCAAGCGGCCATTGCCAACTGCGATCACAACCCCCTCCTGGGGCTTCTCTTTGGCTGTGTCAGGAATAACGATACCGCTCTTAGTTACCTCTTCTTTGGCCGCAGGTTTTACAACCACGCGGTCACCAACAGGACGAATGTTTGCCACGACTACACTTCCTTTCGTCTATGAATTTTCCGAAGACTTTCCGGGTGTTTCTGCATCAGGACCATAATGGATGATGCCTGAAATAGTAACCGAACTATACAGAGAATAGTCACAACAACAGGGGCCACCAGCAGCACACCCACTGCAGCAATAGGTTTTCCCCTGCAGCACAGTGGGCAGCCAGAGGATATCGATGTCACAGTTTGCGCAACGTGGAGGCTTGTGTGAAGAAGACCGGGTCGATTGACTCGTACCGTTTGCTCCACCCTGTTCCTGCTCGCTTGCGTTAGAAATGTCCTCTTGGCTCATATGTTCGTACCTTTGAAACGCCATCCTAGTAGAAGACAAGGCTACTAAAAACCCTGTCATGCAAAAGCTTGCATCTGACGTTCGGTATTCAGCTGCGACCCTCGCACATATTTCCTTTTCAGGCGAGTGTTGTATCGTTCGTTTCTCTATATATAAGTATGCTTCATAAAGTGTTAGAGCCTCGTAGGAGGAGTGTTAGAGAAGTGTTAGAAATTGATGCATTCCTCCGTTGCACTGCTAGCCCTGTCTATGGATAGTGAAAATGATACAATGAAGCATATTCATACAAAGCATCCAGGTGGCGCACTCCTGAATTGCGGATATTACTAAGAAAGATTAGAAGTCAAGCGGGGGTTTACAAACCATGGCGACGACGTATATCACCACTATTGGGCAGCAGAGCTCCAGGGTTACGCTTAAAGAGAAAGAGGAGCAGATACAACATATCCTTCTCAATGAAAATGAGTATGCAATCGACTGGCGACAGATCGCCCCGCTGGCACCCGATGAGAACGGGAAAATAAGAGCAGGCGGGCGTTATCATCTTGTCGTAGGAGAGAGATCCTATGAAGTATATGCTCGACGGATTGAAAACGCCGACGGGGGCGTAGGCAACAGATACGAAATCCAGATAGGAGAGCAGTCCTTCGAGGTCAACATTGAGGACGAGCGCACGAAACTGCTAACAGGCGCAGTCCGCGCAGGAGCTAGCTCGAACGCAGCAAGGGTCAGCGCACCTATGCCAGGCCTGGTCATAGGCACACCACTTGAAGCAGGATCATCCGTCGCCGCCGGCCAGACCGTCGTTGTATTAGAGGCCATGAAAATGGAGAACGACCTTGCCTCCCCTATTAGTGGCACAGTTAAAGAAGTACGCATCCACACAGGACAGACGGTTGAGCAGGGACAGGTACTCATCGTCATAGAGGGCGAGAAGGGCGTATGAGCAATATGCTATAAT
>CAXTXB010000643.1:0-3228 GCA_964247965.1 uncultured Dictyobacter sp.
TATTATGAGGCTGCTATTTCTCCATTTTGCAACTGGGTCTGAATCAAGTGCGCGTAAAATCCATCTCTTCTCAGCAATTGCGCGTGCGTCCCCTGCTCTATGATGCGTCCCTGCTCCAGAACCAGAATCACATCTGCATTGCGAATCGTGCTGAGCCGGTGGGCAATGACGATCTGAGTGCAATCGAGCTGGCTTAGATTCTGCTCTACGGCTCGTTCTGTGACAACATCCAGAGCGCTTGTGGCTTCGTCGAGCAGTAGCAGAGCGGGATAATTCGCCAGGGCACGTGCCAGGGCCAGCCGTTGCCTCTGGCCGCCAGAGAAGGCGCTACCACCCTCTGAGACAAGCGTATCATAGCCCATGGGCATCTTTTCGATATCTTCATCAATGGCAGCCATCTCGGCTGCTTCGATGATCTGGTCCATGTCCATGTCTGGATTGTTCAATGCGATATTATCTTTGACTGATCCACTGAAGATAAAGGATTCTTGCAGCACAACGCCAAACTGACTACGCACTTCCTGGTAATTTAACATTTTCAGGGGAACACCATCAAAGAGGATAGACCCTTTTGTGGGGGTGATTAAACTTACTAACAGTTTCCCCAACGTGCTCTTTCCAGAGCCGGTCTTGCCGACCAATGCGACCTTTTGACCCGGGTAAATCTTTACATTGATATCCTGCAGCACGGCTGGCGCGCTCTGATCGTAGCGGAAGTTGACATGCCTCAATTCTATCTGACCCCTCAATCGATGCGGGCTCTGCACGCTAACGGGGTCCTGCTCAGGCTCTGCCCCGATTACATCGGCAACACGTGCGAAGTGGGCACGCACAACCTGTAAATCCCGGCCACTGGTTGCAAGATAGCCTAATGGGACCAGAAATTCGATTGCAAGTGTGTTGAATGCCAGCATGGTGCCTAAGGTCATGGTTCCGTTGATCACCTGTGTCGCACCAATCCATAATAGTATCAGGGGCGATAAGACGCTAACTGTAGATAAAACAGTGCTGATCACCGAGGAGAGGTAGCTGAGACGCAGCGATATGTTCATTTCGTCGAAGAAGAGGTTTTCCCAGCGCTCAAATGCTCGATGTTCAGCCCCTGCAGCCTTCAGCGTCGCAATGCCCGATAAGATTTCATTCATGTACCCTTGCGTCTTCCCCTGTGCCTCCAGATCACGCTGTGTTAATCTGCGCACAATCGGTGACGTGAACAACAGCAGGGCGACTTGCACGGCCCCGATTCCTAGTGTTACCAGGGCAATAAGCTTTGAGACGGATAACAAGATGATGAAATACACAATAACACTTGCACCATCTAACAATGTCGATACCAGTTGATTGGTGAGTATATCGCGGATCGCCAGATTGCTATTGACGCGTGCAAGCAAGTCTCCATTTAAACGGAGCTGGAAGAAACGATAGGGCAGGCTAAGCAAGTGGTCAAAGAAGTTGAGCATCATGTGTGAGTCGATTTTGGTCTGTAAATAGATCAAGAGGGAAGAGCGCAGGAATACTGCAAGCCCTTCCATAAGCACCAGGATCAGCATGCCAAAGCCTAATAATTCCAGCATATTGAAATCTTTTGTTGGCAAAATATGGTCAGTTATGATCTCTGTTAATAGGGGATACCCTAGCCCCAGCAGTTGTAATAACAAGGAGGCGCCAATAATCTGAAAGAGGATAGTGCGCGTGTGCAACAGGGAGCGCATATAGGTCAGGGGCGTGAGCGTTTTCTGCGGTGCCTTCTGTTCGAACTTCGCTCCGGGTTCCAGCATAATAGCAACACCCGTGAAGCCCTCGTCGAACTCCTCTGCGCTCAGTCTCCTACGCCCGGCGGCCGGGTCCACCACATCTACATAGCTGCTAGACCAGCGCTCGACGATCAGAAAATGGTTGAACTCCCAGTGAACAATTGCGGGCAGTGTTACGAAGCGAAAATCTTCCAGCTTTAACGAAACTGCTCGGACGCGCATATCATAGCGCCGGGCCGCCTTGACGATCTCAAGTGCGGTCAATCCGTCTCGCCCCACGCGGCAGTGCTCCTGGACCTCTGAGATACTGGTCGCATATCCATAGTAGTTCAAGGCCATCGCCAGGCACGCGGCTCCACATTCCACTGCCGTCACCTGCCTCATCTCGGGCACGCGTCTCTGCTTTCTTCTATGCACCTTCCGTCTGGAATTGGAACGCTCTGAAGAGTCATCAGCGACCACCACTTGCATTTTTTGTGTATCCGCGTCTATAAGCTCTAGGAGCTCCGGTGGATATCTGGAAGCTTGATGCTCCCATCTGTGTTTGCCAACCTTGCGCGGGCTAGAGCCTACATTCTCAGGCCGAAATGAGGTTTCAACCTTGAATTTCCCTGTTTCCAGCAGAACGGGAGCGTCTTGCTTACGCCGAGCACTATCTCTTTTGAACGACACGGGAGGAGTTGACGAAGCGGGCTGTGGAACCTGAGTATGAGCGGGCAACGAGAATCTGGGCGCGGACAACTGAGAGGATGGCACGGGATCAGTGTTCCGCTTGCCATTCTCCTGTAAAGGACTTATGGGCAAACCAGCAATCGGATTATCTGTCGTGACTTCCTTCCCTGCCTCGTCGTAACGGTTGGGCAACGAGATACGCGGTAGAAATACACTCTGCTTCTTACTTGTCTGATTTGAAAATTCAGAGTCCTTGGGTTGTACGGGTTCCATGCATACTCATTCCTAGCAGATGCTTTGCTTCAGATTCTTTATTGAAGAAGACTCGTAACTTTTTTGTAAAGAGCATCAAATGTCCTGCGCCCATTATCCAGATAGCCTGGTATATTGCTAAGGACCGGCACAAGAGAAAGTGCACTCTGCGATCCAATCTTCACTTGCGCCTCACATTGACTACCTAGATAGGTATGTCCCAGGGATGCCGGCTGAACAGAGGCACTGGCCACGACCGAAGGGCCAGATATTGTCTGACCAAGTGGGGCCGAGAGGTTGAACTGGGTGCGAATATCTGTGGGGTTCATTACGCCTGGCTGCACCTTCGTTACAGTGCTAGTGAAGCTAATGTTTGCTTCCGCAATGCTGATATTTACTGTCTGTCCCACTTTTATATTTCGTTGTTGGTCCGGTGGCAGAACTAATAATACTACGATTTCCTGCGCGTTTTGTTTAGTGCCAGCCTTTTGTGTCGCCTGCTGCACCACTATCCCCTTCCCCTGCACAAGTACCGGTACCTGTATCGACC
>CAXTXB010000644.1:0-1545 GCA_964247965.1 uncultured Dictyobacter sp.
TTTTTTTTAATAGCGATACATATTTTAAATTTCTATATATTTTTGCGCGTGCGAAAAAATATATATAAATTTAAAATATGTATCGCTATTACAACTTCTCTGGAGAGCGGCGAAGCCGCGAAAACGCAGGGTACGAGCACTTGTTGGAAAGGGCAGAAGCCCCACAATCGAAATCAAACACATTTATGGAAGATGCTGCGAGGATTGTGGATAAGTATGTGGACAAGTGTTCTAATTGTGGATAACTTTGGACGTGGCTATATAACGTGATGTGCAAGTTATTTTCGAAATGAGCACGAAATTTCTTTTCGTTGTCACAATACAGCTTCGAAATTGCTCAAAAATGAGCTCAGAAAAATAACTTACACATTGCGTTATATAATTTAGGATAATAAGATCTTATTGAGGAGATTGCCGGATAGAATAGTGGGAAGGGATTCATAGAAGATGTTGGATAGTAAAGAGAAGAGGCAACGGTGCTGTAGGTTGCCTCCTGGTATATGTGTTTGTTGGATCAGTCCCGAGGGGCGTTTTTGCTGCGCTCTTCGGGGTTGGGTGATTGAGGGGTATCGCTAGCTGGTTTGTTGGGCTTCTGGTCGCCGGGGGCGATGTTCTGGGCCTGGGCACCATTGGGATCGGGTTTGCCGTCCATATCGTATTGGCCCTGGCCGTACTGGCCCTGGTTGCCCTGCTGTCCATAGAGATCAGCCTCTGTTGGTTGAGGCTGAGGTGGTTTTTGATCTTTTTCCTGGTCGGGCATAATTATGATCTCCTGTTCTTACTCATGGCCTTCTGGCGTACATTTATGAGAATCTCTTCTGTGTATAAGCACGCCATAGACGAAAAAAAAGATACTGGAACAATGAGAATAGGATGAAAAAAAAGAGTTATACTAGGATATAGTCTGGGCCAGGGTTGAATCAATTATTTGAATGAGGTCGGTGATGCGACAGGGCTTGCGTAAGCCGGGTATGTTGCGGCGCGCGATTTCGGCGCGTGGCAGCTCGGCGCTGACCATGATAGATGGGATGGGCTGTATGCCTTCGGTGGAGTGGACGAGATCGTAGAGTTCGATGCCGTTCAAGCCGGGAAGATTATAGTCAAGAAGGAGCAGTTGCGGCTGGTGCTCGCGAATGAGTTCGAGGATATGCAAGCCGTCGGGTCGGTGGATGACGTGATATGGTGTATGTGTTGAAAGGGCGTGGATCATAATTTTACTATATATGGGCTGATCCTCGATCATAAGAATGGTTTTTGGCTGGAGAAACACTACGATATTTACCCCCTGTGTATCTTCTAACGACGAGCTTGTAGAAAGAATCCATAAAGATAAGCGATCTGATTTGCGTAGCATACGCCATATCTGTAGTGAAGTCCAGTATTATAAGGGTGTACTAGTACTAGTTGCCCATGAATCCAATAAATACTTTTGCCTCACATCTTGCACGCCACCACAATGACTCATCCCAAATTTTTGAAAAATGATGAACATTGTGTTTTACATGCGCATTTTTTCTCCTGCGGGGGGAAAAAGAGGCAGTTAAA
>CAXTXB010000644.1:1555-3227 GCA_964247965.1 uncultured Dictyobacter sp.
CTGTAAAACACGATGTTCCTCATTTTTCAAAAATTTGGGATGAGTCATTCTTTGTATCAACAACGAAACCGCCAGGATTCAGTATGCCCTGCGGGTCCCATTGGGCTTTCAGGCGGCGCATAACATCCAGGCTTTCAGGTTGATAGCCCCAGCGATCGACCGTAAGGTCTTCTGGAGGCGCTGACAGAAGAAGCGCGTAGCCCGTGAGCGCCAGGGCGGGTTGACGTAATGCGTCGAGCCAGGGAACCAGTTCGGTGGCGGCGGGCTTTATGGCATAGATGAAGCCACTACCAAAGTCGGCGACCCAGGTACTCTGTTCATTCTGCCACGCTTCGGGCTGGAATTGCATATAAGCGGAGAGGTTCTTGATAGGAACAGCGGCTCGTACTACGGTTGACCCGGGTTGTCCTAGAAGTGTGCTCCAGATGGCTGTACCGGTCACGTCTTCGACTTCGCGCGGCTCTGACGCACCAATCTGCGTGAGCACACGGCGTACCTGGGCCAGTTCCGCCTGCACATCCTCAGCTATGCCCTCAGCCGTGTACGAGAGCAGATAAGGATGCGGAGGAAGGCCGGCAGCTGTATAGCCTTTACTCAACAGAATGGAGGAGGCTGTAAGAGCCAGGGTGAGCATCTGTTCGCCCCAGCGCAAGCCATCAGCCAGGCTATCCACAGGCACTAGCAGCGTCCGCTTCATGCGTGGTTGAACCATAACTTTTAGCGAGAGGTCGGTCAGCAGACCCAGCGTTCCATGCGAGCCAATGAAGGCTTTTGTGAGATCAAAGCCAGCGACATTTTTGACCAGTGGACGACCAGTGCGGATGAGCCGTCCGTCTGGAAGCGCGACGGTGGCACAGAGAACATTGTCACGGATGGAGCCGTAGCGCATCCGCTGTGGGGCATTGATATTTGCCGCGACCAGCCCACCGATTGTGGTTGTGGGCCAGGGAGAGGAAAGCGCCAATTGCTTGTTGTGCTGAGCCAGGAATGCCTGAATTTCAATCAGAGGAGTTCCAGAACCGGCAGTGATGTAAAGATCATCCGGCGCGAAGATTTTGATGCCGCTCAAGGCGGAGGTGCTTATCTGTTGCAGTGAAGTCTCCGTCTGTGCCGCACCGGTGATAACGACTTGTCGGCCTGCAGAGGATAGGGCTTGCAGGTAGCTTGCTGCATCCTCGGGCGTTGGAGGAGTAAAGACCTTCTGGATAAAGGAAGGAAAGCTAGCTGACGGAGACGATTGTGGCTGTGATAATGAATAGCCTGCAAAGGGACCGCTCTCGTTTTGTGCCGGGCGCGGGAAAACCTTGCCCGGATTGAGAAGTCCCTGCGGATCAAAGACATGTTTTACATCCCACATAGCCAGCAGTTCAGAACTTTTATGCATAAGCGACATAAACTGGCGCTTCTCAATGCCCACGCCGTGCTCACCGCTCAGGCTGCCGCCCATCTCAACACAACACTTTACTATGTCCTGACCGGCTGCATGCACCCGCGCAACTAAATCCTGATCATCAGGCTCCGGCACAAGTAACATAGGATGAAGATTGCCATCGCCCGCGTGGAATAGCTGTCCGAAGCGAAGATTATAGGCGGTGCAGATTCTATTCACCTCGGTCAGCATCTCGGTCAGGCGACTGCGCGGCACCGTGATATCCACCGTGTAGTACGCGGG
>CAXTXB010000645.1:0-3227 GCA_964247965.1 uncultured Dictyobacter sp.
CGTAATAAGTTGGAGTCAATGTCCCTTGCGGTTGTCGCTACGCGGCGTGAGCCGGCAGATGATGGAAATCGATCCAATGTGATTCAAGATCAATCTTTGTGATCTTGAGCAGTTTTACTGAGATTTTTAATAGTTTCGTATAGAAGCCGCGGCAGGGTTTCGAAGGCATAGGGCATCAAGACGGCTTCATCGCGCTGATGGGCACCGCGGCCGAAGGGACCCCAGTTGATGGCGGGAATGTTGAGGCTTTGGATTTCGGCAAGTGGCAGGCTGTAGGCTCCGGGTAGAGGAGGCTGGTTGCCGGGCTGCCAGGTGGGCATGTTGGATTGCAGCGGGGTGAGATCGATGTCGGGGTCGAGGTAGGTATAGCTTATGTCGGAGAGGTAGGGGAAGTAGGGATACTGCTCCAGTTGGACTTCGGGATGAGCCTTGATGACGGCGTCGACGGCATCTTGTAGTGGGCCGGCGATGGGGGCAACGGCTGGATAGTAGGGCGGCGCGAAGTAGAGGACAACGGCCGGTCCTTGCCGCCCGCTCAGCGTCCAGAGACGGTGGGTGAGGTGCAGGCTGCGGTCACGGCCATCAACCGTCGCGGGCCAGCGATGCCACTCTTGCAGCAGCCCGGCCTCCACCCGCTCTTTTCCCAGCCGCTCTACGGTCTCAGCATAGAGCACGTCATATGTAAGAACGGTGCCGGAGCGGGGATGGAAGCCCTCCTGCCAATGGACCTCGCCGTGTGCCTGCCGCCAACGCTGTTCGACTTGATCGATGCGCTGCAGCAATTGGAACAGCACATCCTGGGCGCGCTTATGCAGCCGCTCTAGAAGCTGCGCAGGCGTAGTCGTAAGAGTCAAAATATTGAGGTAGAAATAGGCGGCCAGCGGCAATTGAGTATCGTAGTGGTCCTTCAGATCGCTGGCACGCAAGGTGACCGGAGGGGCCGCCAGTTGGCCAGGAACGGCATCGCATAGCTCGTCGTTCATGCTGAGATCGTGGATCAATTCGGCGGCGAGCAGATTGGCATCCAGGCCATTGAAGGGATCGCCGGCATGACTCGTGCTACCGATACACAGGAAGCCGGGCAGCAGCTTCCCGATCGAGCCCGAGTAGATATAGCGATGCTCATCGCCAGGATAGAGAGAAGTAACATAATCGATATTCAGCAAACCAACGTAGTCCAGCCCGTGACGCTCCCGCAGACGCTGCAGAAGGTGGACAGCTTGCAGAACGCCCGCCGAGTTATTCTCTTCATCCGGGGTGGCGATCATCAATATAGAAAGCGGCAGGGGAGCTTGACGAGACTCACGGGCGAACTGCCGCATCAAGGCAATCTCGATAGCAACGCCGCTCTTCATATCTGCCGCCCCGCGCCCTAACATCCAATCGCCCATGTCGGTCCCACGCTCGTTCACGGGCAGCAGCTCGTCATACCTGCTCGCCAGGGACGCCGGTTCTAACGCCAGAGACTCTACTTCACCATAATCCTGAGTATCAACCGTATCGAAATGGCCCAGCAACACGACCGTCGAGGCGCTGCCGCGCAGAAACGCGTAGGCATTCTGGCGTCCATATAGATCGCCCTTCAGCGCATCCAGACCACACTCAGTGTAGACCGCTCCCAGCCCATCAGCACGCAGCAAGCGCACTATCTCCTGCGCCACGCGAATCTCATTCTCGCTTGGACTCACACTGCGCATCCCCACCAGGTGCTCAGTGTACTGCTTTACATCATTATACCAATCGCTACTCATCATTATGCGATGATAACACATTATTGTGAAGTTAAGCAAGTACACACTATGGAGATTCAGTTCCATTGTCCCACTACCACTTCTGCTCAACAGTGCCCGTACGTAGCTTACCATGTGCCAGTTGAATAGCCGGTTTCTCGATAAGACGGTAGGAGAACAAGGCTATCGGCACCACAATTAGCGTAGCCCATCCCCAATATGCACTATACATAGAGAATATGTTGAGCGGAGGGAGTAGATGCAAAATGTTCGATTGAAAGAATTTAATCCAGGGCAGGTGCCACATATAGAGCCCGTAAGAGAGCAGGCCGATCTGGCCCAGCAGTCTCCACTCGAAGGGACGCTTGAGCGGCTGGTAGCCGAAGAGTAAAGCGAACATGATCGATGCATAGGCCAGGGCGATGACCATTTCGTTGAGCCAGTCAAAATAGTCGACCAGGTGTACAAAATAGGAGAATTCGGGCGTTTTCATTTCGAGCATGTAGAAGTGCCAGAGAGCGGTGAAGGTGAAGAGGAGCAGGCCAGCGATGCCAACGGGGATGCTGATGCGCCTCATCCAGGTCAGAAACGTTTGTCCGTGCTCTGAGTTTTTGCCGAAGACGTAGCAGGCGCTGAGGATCATGCCGACGGCAAAGTTCTCTAGATACTTTCCGCCGGTGCCGTAGAGGAAGAATAAGGCGACGTTGAGGGCAGGCAAAGAGGCCGGGATGCGCTGGTAGTACAGGCCGACGCGGCGGATAAAGAGTCCCCAGGCGATGAGCAACAGGCAGCAGCAGAGCACGGCGAGAAGCCTGCGCGCTGGCGTGGTGGCGAGCCACTTGACGCAGAAGAGGAAGACCATGGAGATAAGGGGCAGGAGCAGATAAAATTGCCACTCGATTGCCAGCGTCCAGAATGGTCCATTGAGGGCGCGAAAGGTCTGGGGAGTCGAGTCCATAAAGAGCGTAAGGAAAAGGAAAAGTTGATTCCAGAGATGCGGATCGAGATACTGGCGCTGGAAGAGAATGATGATGATGAAGAGCGCGACGTAGTAAGCGGGAAGAATACGCAGGGCGCGGCGCCGATAAAATTGCTTTACAGAAGGCCAGGATGACTGGAAAAGCAGAGCCTTTGCATACGGCAAATAGAGTAGAAATCCCGATAAGACGAAGAACAGCGTCACGCCGGAACCGCCAAAGGTCCAGAAAGCACTGATCCAGGGCTGATTCAGCTTATCCCAGATAAAAGCTTTTTGCTGAATATGAAATGAGATGACCATAAGCGTGGCAATAGCACGCAGGCCGTCCAACACAAGAATTGTATTTGTACTTTTAGCCTCTTTCTGCACTAATGTGCCTGCTCGCTTCTTGATAGGATTGATAGCCTCAACAAAGGTACTTGATTTAGAGAACAGCAACGCGAATCCTTTCTCGTTCAAAATGAGTACTTCCTACTTGCTCAATCTACACATCAATGTATATTTACTACTCATACTAC
>CAXTXB010000646.1:0-1501 GCA_964247965.1 uncultured Dictyobacter sp.
CCCACCACCACCTTAAACCCCCGGTTCAGCTTGCCGCTAAATCTACTCAGCTTGCCTTTTTCCACTCTCAAGGATGATTTAGTTGGAATGAATGCCGCAAGGGATGGTCGCTACGCGGGGGCCGATTGATGTGGGTGGTGCAGTATGCTTCTATGGTTAGCTGGTCTGTGCTGATGGAGGAATAATCTACTGTAAAGTGCTTTTTTGGTGGGAGAGCATTCTTTATGATGAATGGCGATACAGGTGATGCGGGCAGGCCGTTAGGCAACTATCGGCTCCTAGAACTGCTGGGGCAGGGAGGATTCGCCGATGTCTACCGGGGCGAGCAGATTTATTTGAAGACGTCGGCGGCCATCAAGGTTCTGCGTACGCATCTCAGCGATGATGCGGTACAGCAGTTTGTGGGCGAGGCTCGTACGATCGCGCGGCTGGTGCATCCCAATATTATCGGTGTGCTGGACTTTGGGATTGATAACAACGTTCCTTTTCTAGTTATGCCCTATGCACGCCATGGATCGCTGCGCAAGCTCCATCCACGCGGACAAAAGCTTCCGCCCTCGCTTGTCGTCTCTTATGTCAGACAGATCGCCCAGGCCCTACAGTATGCTCATGATAACAAGATTATCCACCGGGATGTCAAACCCGAAAATATGCTGCTTGGGGATGATAATCTGCTCAAGCTGAGCGACTTTGGCATCGCGACCGCAAGCCACAGCACTTATACGCGCCCCACGAGCAATCCTAAGGATCATCCTGTGGGCACGACGACCTATATGGCTCCCGAGCAATTTACTGGCGAGCCCTCTTTTCTCAGCGATCAATACGCCCTGGCCGTAGTGGTGTACGAATGGCTCAGTGGCACACCGCCCTTCAGCGGAACGGATATGGAGATCTCTTTTCATCATGTTCATGCTCCAGTCCCCTCGCTGCTCACCAATGCTTCCCACCTGCCGCCAGCGATCGATACAGTGCTGCAGCGCGCATTGGCAAAAGATCCACGTACACGTTTCCCGCGTATCATCGACTTTGCGAGTGCCCTGGCCACAGCCTGTGCCGCCAGCCCACTCTCTCCTTCTAGCAGCACTCCGCTAAACACTCCTCTCTATTCAGGGCCTACTCCCTTTTATGGCTATTCTGCATCCACGGTTGCCAATCCTGTCTCGACTCCCAATAACTATGCCCCGCCCTCTCCTCGCCCTCAAGTGGACTTTCCCCATGTGCTGCCCGATCCATATCCTGATTTTGCACGGTCTACACCACCTGCTCCACCTGCCTCGCCCGCGCCCTATCAGCAGGGTCCTCTACGCCCGCACCCCGCGCAAGCCTTCACGCCACCTATTCATAGCGAACATACTGTCTCGCGTCGGACCCTTATCGCGGGCGCGGCCGGCCTGACGGTGGCAGCCGCGCTTGGCCTGATCGCGGCGGGAGTGTGGCAGAGTAATAGTCAACATACGCCGCCGATTGTGTCCGGGCCACCGCGACCAACTCCTGTTCCTGT
>CAXTXB010000646.1:1511-2419 GCA_964247965.1 uncultured Dictyobacter sp.
CTACGTCGCCGCCCGCCACGCCGACGCCAGTTCCGACTCCTGCCGCGATCATTTCAACGACGAGGCCGACGGTGGCGAGCTGGGGCGTGGGTCAGTTCGATCTTTTTGTGCGGGGGACCGACAATGCGTTATGGCAGAGGCACTATGATGGTGCCCTGCACGATTGGGCGGCGGTGACGAGCCCTCTGTCGTATGATCCTACGGTGATCTCGTGGGGGCCGAATCGCTTCGATCTTTTCTTGCGTGGGCCCGATAATGCTTTACAGCATGGTTGGTTTGATGGAAGCTGGCATGTCTGGGAGTCGCTGGGCGGTGCGCTGGTGGCGGATGCGGCGGGAGCCTCGTGGGGGTCTGGACGGTTGGATGCGTTTATCCACAATTCCGATAATGCTCTGTGGCATCAGTACTTCGATGGAAGCTGGCACGCCTGGGAGTCGCTGGGCGGTGCCCTGACATCCAGTCCAACGGCCATTGCTACAAAGGTCAATGTTATCGATGTGTTTGTGCGGGGCGTTGACAATGGACTGTGGAATCGACATTTTGATGGCGCGTGGCATGACTGGCAGCCATTGGGTGGCAGCCTGACCTCTGATCCCGTGGTTGTCTCATGGGGCGCGGACCGGCTGGATGTGTTTGCCCGCGGGGCCGAGAATACGCTGCAGCATATCTGGTTCGAGGGCACCTGGCAGCCGTGGGAGTCGTTGGGCGGCAGCCTCGCCTCTGCCCCCACCGCCGTCGCCTGGGGACCCAATCGCATCGATGTCTTTGCGCGCGGCTTCGACAACTCGCTACAACATTCCTGGCTGGATGGCACCTGGCATCCCTGGCAGCCACTAGGCTAAGAGTACATAATTGCTTATTCTTTTTAATGCTTTTGCTTTTTTTGCAATTTGGGCAAAGCCCAAATT
>CAXTXB010000646.1:2429-3225 GCA_964247965.1 uncultured Dictyobacter sp.
AAAGCCAATGTATATCTGCAATAAGGTAATGTCTTTTTTTCTTTTTTTGTATTTTTATTCGTGTCCTAACAAAAAATGCAAAAAAAAGCAAAAGCATTAAAAAGAATAAGCAATTATACCCAGATTCCACCTGTACTTGTAGTCAGGATGCGGGCCGCGTAGTATTATATATCTAGAACATTCCTCTTTCCCTCTCAAGTCAGGGTAATTTATCAGCAATACTACGTATGGATGTCAGGACGTCTTGATAGCGAGAGGGAAAGAGAGTAGAATAGGAGGAGCAAGCATCATCGTGATAAAGGGGAAAAAAGAGACGTGAGAACCCTATTCGATCCACAAGAAGCGTTGACAAACGCCCGTACACTACTCAAGACGCCACACCGCTTTCAGGAGTGGCTATCTCGCGATCCCGATCGGCTCTTTCGCGCCGATCATAAAAGCGGCTCTAACGCCCTTGTGCGCTTCCTGACTGAAGCGCACGTAGCCGGCGTCTACCAGGGCACCCATCACATCTACGTCGGCATGACCCCGCTGGAATTGCCCGCCTGGGCTGAACAACTGAATATGCCATCTAACCGTGGCTTCCTGGCCCGCTACCTGCTCTGGCGGCTGGAAGAGACACCGGCGGAAGAGGCCGCTTGATACGCCCTGTATCACCACTCGCGTGGCGACAATCCCTCGCGGCATTAGCTGCAACTTACTGAAGGAATGAGGGGCATGACGGTGATGAGGGGCAGGGCAGTGATTGGACCACGGACCCGATTAATACTGTCCAATACGCATAAACCAAAGCGTG
>CAXTXB010000647.1:0-3219 GCA_964247965.1 uncultured Dictyobacter sp.
GTAAAAGAGCAGGCGGCACGCGATGGGACTCATTGTTAAAAAAATTTGGATGAGTCATTACTCGGATATTGTAATCTGTAGCTGAGCGGCAGTGCGTTCTACGTTCTCCAGACGGTTCAGGCAGTGGTTTTTTATCATCTCAAGATCGTTTGCGCGCTGCTCGTCATTGTATGTTTCGTGCAACAGATTGTGGAGCCAGGTGGCGAGGTTTCTGAGTTGGTGGCGGTAGGCGTAGTATGCAAGCAGGTGGATGTTCCAGTGTACTGGTTCTGCACGTATTGTGTGATAGCCAGCCGTGAAAGCTGCGAAGTCCTCGTGGTTGTAGCCCATGTAGTTGTATGCATCGCGCTCCACTGGTGCGACGACGGACGATTCCCAGTCGAGGAGAATAAGTTGCCCAGAGGAGGATGAAATGATGTTGCCACCCCATGGATCACCATGGCAGACTACTCTCGACAGCTTTTTTTGCAAGGCTTTTCTCTTGTATTCATAACTGTGATTTAAAAATACCTGTATGTACGTTTGCCATGACTGCATAAGTTCTTTGAGCTGTTGGAGATACATGGCATCTCGGGCGGTGATGCTCTCTACAGCTGCAAGGTCAGCGAGCAGAGTTTCCTCGAAGGAGGCGGTGAGATGGTCCTGGGGTGATCGTAGCTGTAGGGCGGCAGGGATCTGGAGCATGTGGAGGGTGGCCAGGGTCTGACCAATACGGTGGACGAGGGTGTCGGGCATAGGGTAGGAATCGGACAGGGTGGTGCCATCGATGAAGGTATAGAGGGCGAAGAACAGAAGATCGTGTGAGGCAGAAAGTGTTTTTTGGAGCGTGTATTGTGGAGCAGGTGCAGAGAGTTGGAAAGAGGCATGTTCGGAGACAAAGCGCTGGAGTGGAAGCGAGAATTCCATATGCGCGGCTGTCCTGCGACCACCAGTCGTTTGCAGGTCAACTATCTTGAGGTAGTAGTTGATGCCTGTCTCGCTCGAAAGTTTGTAAGAGTAAGCAGAGTCGCCGACAGGAATAAAATGGACGGAAGTGATCTTCAAGCTCCAGTGCTTCAAGAGCATATTACAAATGAGCTTGTTATCAACGCCCAGTGAAGTCTTCATGGTAGAAATTTTCCTTACCTTGTAAACCATCTATACCATGTTCAAGCTCAGCAACTTACACCCCGCGACAACCGCGAGGGATTGTCACCACGCGGAAGCGTGCAAGACGCAGTTGTAGACCCTTGACAAAGCAGCGGAAAGCCAGTTATAGTTACTACTGGTTGTACACTTCAAAAATACTATGTTGTACACTTCAAAAATACTATAACGAAAGGAGCGTTCTTCGATGCAAATGATGCAAATACCTACGTATATAGCATATCGCCTCTGGCAAGAGTGCTCCACATGTGTCGTTGTGGTTATTTTACCATGCTCTTCGCACCTATGGGAGCTTGACTTCGCCACACACACCACCTCTGGCCCAGGGGATTACTGTACCCATTTTCAGAGACAATCGGCATTTTATTCCGACGCTGATTGAACAAACCATTCTAACTCTTCTCTGAGCCGTGGGTCACAGGAATTGGCCCTACGGTTTTTTGTTGACCTCTTTGACATTGAACCTCAAAATACCATCCTTGGACGCGTTCAGAAACGCAACGCTAAAAATATGCTGCGGCCTATTTTTCATCTGAACGCAAGGAAGTATCGAAATGCAGTCGCATGTGTTTGTGTTTTTACCTGCAAATTAGGAAAAGAGAGAAAACAATGCTTACAGAAACAGCGGCCTCAGCAACATATCGTCGAAATTTAGGCAACGGGCTTGTTTTACGCTGGTCTACGCCTGAAGATACCGAAAACATCGCTAATCTAAGTGGACACGTTTTTCGCGAAAAGGAAGGTGAGCCCCTTAATGAGGACGTTATGAAAGAGGTACGCCGACTGATGAGTGGGCAGTATCCTTTAATGGGACAGAACGACTACGCCGTGATTGAGGATATGCATAAAGAGGGAAATCCGCTCGTGGCCAGTATGTGTCTACTCCGGCAGGAATGGAACTACGAAGGCATACCATTTATGATGGGGCGTCCAGAAATTGTGGCGAGTGATCCTAGCTATAGGAAACGCGGACTGATCCGGGCGCTCTTTGAGATGCTGCACACGCGCAGTGAGGCAGAGGGGCATCTGGCACAGGGCATTACCGGAATTTTCTACTTCTATCGCCAGTTTGGCTATGAGTACGCGCTGGACCTGGGTGGTCTGCGCAGCACTTACCTTTCGCTTATTCCCAGGTTAAAAGAAGGTGAGAGCGAGCTATACACACTGCGCGATGCGAATGAAGGCGATATTCCAGCGATCCTCGCGTTTTATAATAGCCGCCGGGACGCAAGCATCGTCTGGAGCACGCTATCGGCAGACTATCTACGCCACAGCCTTTCCAGGTGGACACAGGAGAGTGAGGCCGAGAAGAGATCACAGGCGCAGATGATCGTCGATGCGTCCGGGAAGGCACAGGGCTTTATCCTCTTGCCCAGGAAACGCTGGGGAAGGTCGCTGCATCTGAATATGATGGAAGTTGCGCCAGGAGTGAACGTGCAGGCGATGATGCCTTCCGTTTTGCGTGGACTACGCGCTCACGGAGCACAGATGCTAGTCGGAGAAGAGAATAAGGAACCGTTCAGCGAGATAGCCTTCTCGCTAGGTCGCAACCACCCAGTGTATGATGCTCTGGGACCACTGGCTCCAGTGTATGAGCCACCCTATGCGTGGTATGTACGGGTAGGAGATCTACCCGCATTCATCAAGCATATCGCGCCAGCATTACAGAAGAGATTGGCCAGTTCGTCTATTGCGAACTACACAGGCGAGATCAAAATCGACTTCTACCGCGGCGGCCTGCGACTAGCGTTCAAAGACGGGCTACTCACAGCCGCCGAGCCATGGCGGACTCCGATCTATAGCGCCGAACCGTCGGCCGGCTTCCCGCCACTCGTCTTCCTACAACTACTCTTCGGGCATCGCAGCCTCGAAGAACTGCGCGCCGCCTTCCCCGACGCATGGGCAAACAACGAGACAACGCTCGTACTCAAAACGTTATTCCCATCTCGTGCATCGTATGTGTTGCCGCTTTAAAGGCTGGTTCAAGCGAAGCAGTTGATGCTACACAAGCTGATTCTTTTTGTATTATTTATTTTTTCTAGCATGGAGCAGGCCGAGGGGCGTCTTATTTGG
>CAXTXB010000648.1:0-750 GCA_964247965.1 uncultured Dictyobacter sp.
GTGCCTGGCTCTATTCAAGAGAGAAGTCTTTGTCTGATTGGGCGGAAAGTATTCTATGCACCTCACATGCAGAGGTGCATTATGAGCTTCCCTGGCATCTGCACGCGAAGCTGAGCGGGAAAGCAGAACCTTCTGAGCTTATCGCACTTGTTACGATGCCTGAGGATAATTTGAAGCGCATTCCCCTAACTGAGCAGCCGCTCGTCGTCGTCTTTGATCGTCCCGCCAGTCCGGGCAACCTGGGTACCATTATTCGTTCCTGTGATGCCCTACATGTGGATGGGCTGATTATTACCGGTCATGGAGTTGATTTGTATGATCCAGAAACGATCAGCGCCACCACAGGCTCTTTTTTTGCCCTCCCTACAGTACGTCTCCCTTCACAGAAAGAACTCCTTCCCTGGCTGACAGCGATGAAAGAACGCAACGGCGGCATACAGACCGTGGGTAGTGACGAGCATGGTGATCACAATCTGGATGAGCATAATTTTATCCAGCCAACGCTCCTGGTTGTGGGCAATGAGACCTGGGGTATGAGCTCCGCATACCGTGAGCTCTGTGATACTATCGTCAGCATTCCTATTGCTGGTTCGGCCTCATCATTAAACGTCGCAAGTGCTACCTCCATTTTGCTGTACGAAATCGATCGTCAGCGACGCTCAAAGAGTTCGGGGTGAGTGCTGCTTTTAATTTAATTCGTTTTTTAAAAATTTTAAGGGACACCGGTAAACGGATGAAAAAACCAAAAAA
>CAXTXB010000648.1:760-3176 GCA_964247965.1 uncultured Dictyobacter sp.
GTTGGGGTGTTGGGGTTTTTTTATTTTTTTGCTTTTTTACACTTTTCCCCGCCACCCTTAAAATTTTAAAAAAACGAAATAAATGAAAAGCAGGACGAGCACTGAAGGCGCGAGAAGATGGAGACGACGTGATTCTGGCACTCTCCAAGAAACTATGCACTATGTTCTGAGATCAAGCGTAATACAGGTTGTGCTCCCTCTTGCGCTTCTGACGCTCTCTGAAAGGCATAGAAGGGACCGCTGTGATTGCCTGGCACATGGCCGCGCAAATGCGTGCCCTCCTCCTCATACTCTTCAAGCTCAATGGTGCCAAATTGGTGGAATTGGGCAACCAGTTCGCCGTGATTGTAAGGGATCACAACATCGAATGCAACGAATTGTTGGACAAGCGCTCCATTGATACAGCGTAGCAAGGTATCAATGTTTGTGCCTTGCATCGCCGAAACGGTGACTTGTGGGAGCGTTGCAGCGACACCCTGTAGCTGTACAATAAGATTCTCCGGGAGCATATCCGCCTTATTAAGTGCGAGCACGATTGGCAGGCCGCCCGCGCCGATCTCTTCCAGTACTTGCTCAACGGCCTCCACCTGATGCTGGACATATGGATGTGAGACATCAATGACGTGTACAAGCAAGTCTGCCTCCGCCACCTCTTCCAGCGTGGCACGGAAGGCGGCGACGAGCGTTGTTGGCAGTCGTTGCACGAAACCTACCGTATCGGTTAAGAGAATCTCTTGACCGCCAGTGAGCCGGACGCGGCGTGTAGTTGGGTCCAACGTGGCGAACAGCTTGTCCTCGGCCAGGGTCTGCGATCCGGCCAGGCGATTCAGCAATGTAGATTTGCCTGCGTTTGTATAGCCAACCAATGCGACTACGGGTGAACCTACGTATTTACGTCGTTCCCGATGCAATTGGCGCTGGCTGCGTACAAGCTCAAGCTCTTCTTGAAGCTGTTCTTTCTGCCGCCTCAGCATACGGCGGTCGACCTCGATCTGTTTTTCACCCTCGCCACGTTGTTGCGTGCCGCCACGCTGGCGCGAAAGGTGTCCCCATTGACGAGTCAGGCGTGGCAGATCGTATTCGACCTGCGCCAGCTCAACCTGCAGGCGTCCTTCGCGTGTGCGTGCGCGCTGCCCAAAGATGATCAAGATCAGGGCAGTGCGGTCAAGCACCTGAACATCCAGCTCACGCTCCAGATTGCGATGCTGCGATGGTTTCAATTCGAGGTCAAAAATGACTGCATCGCAATCATAGTGACTGATAAGCCCGCTCAGCTCCTTGACTTTGCCTGCGCCAAGAAGGGTAGAAGAGTTGGGATGGTCCAGGCGTTGAACCAATCGATCGACGCAATTCACCCCGGCGGTCGAAGCCAATTGCTCCAGCTCATCCAGCGATTCATCGATCGGCCAATCGGTCTCGGGCGTATCAATGCTGACTAAAATTGCGCGCAGAGGCGCTTCGGCGAGCAGACCACGCACAGGCCTCTCTTCGTTAATTTCTTTGTTCTGTTTATTTTGTGGGATAGCTTGTTCGGGCAAGGCTAACTCCTTTGTTTCTTGTTGTTTTCTTGCTTCGATTTGTTGATTAGGAGTTGCGGCTTCCCGTTCGCCTCTCTTACTCTGCATACTCTATCAGTTTGAAAAGCATGCAAGCATGGTCGGCTGTTTATGGAGCGCTAGATGGTGGAATAGCTTTCATATAAGGAAAGAGGAAGTAGGCTTATGCTACTAGATGCTTAACAACAATGAATGCCTTCATCACCAGGTACCGCAGCAAACGAAACTCTCTGCTCACCTGATAAAAAGTAAGCAAATCAGAACCGCAACATATGCTAGACGGCTGAACCATAGTTAATTGAAGACTATCACTCGTTATTTCTCCTGTGCGAATGTTGTATGAATAAAGTATAACACAAAAGCCCTGAATTTTCAAGCATTGTGGACGAGCGAATGTCTACTCGGGTAGCGAGAGCGCCCTGTTCCTGTTGTAGACATCTTGTATAGAAATGGTGCCTATGCCTGTTTTTTCTGCAGCAGAAACTTGCCCGTAAGGTCGGCCTGTAACAACGGATTTCCCGTGCTGCGGCTCCATACCTTAATATCCAGGGGAGCGGCAGGATCATTGGCGAGGACCAGCAATGTCTGTCCAGGTTTCATCTCTTGCATCTGATCAGCAATATCTTCCAGCAGCCGACTGCATCCTTTCGTCCCAAGATCGAGGATACGGTCTGCCTGCGTTGTTGACGATGTGCTATCCATTGTGAACCAGAGCCTTTCATGGAATTATGCTTGTTCAAGCTACAAAGAGCCTTCAAATATTGTAGCATATTATTCGCAATCTATGGATATTAGAAAGAAAGACTGATCCCAAATGTTTGAAAAATGAGGACCAGCGTGTGTTCCAGGCTCCTTTTTCT
>CAXTXB010000649.1:0-2058 GCA_964247965.1 uncultured Dictyobacter sp.
AATGGCTTCGCCTCGCGATCTCCCTTTATTTCATAGAACATATCGCCATATTTCCAGGGATAGCGGCGCTCCTCCCCCGTCAACACAGTATCAAGTTCGCCCGCCATTGACTCAGTAACTTTATTATAGAGTCCCAACGCACCAAGCACGCCACCTACAAATAAGCTGGTCGTAAACAACCTTTTAGCGAAAGACATATAAACACTCCTACTTCACGTTTGAGCAGATACAAACAATAAAATGCTTAAAATTAGCTTCGATACGTTACTACATAAAACTCTTGATGAGAGGTGCCTTTAAGGATTACTATAACATGTAGGTAGGGAGAGCGCAAAGGGTCCTAGTCCAAATGGACCTCAATAAAAATGTTGATTTATTCCAGTATAACGACTACAATACGAATACAATGCAAACATACAAAAGGACTTTGTACATAGGTACTGGCAAGTTTTTTCTGTAACAATTCCTCCTCGAAAGGAGCCTTATACCGTGAATAGTCCCCTGGAGATTCGCAAGGTTATTTGGGGCGTTGTAATAGCCATCCTGTGGATGTGTATATTTATTTTCATCAAGGACTCAATCGTTATCGATTGGAATGGCGATGCCTCAAATCTAACTTCACTTAAGCTGGTTCTGGGCGTGATTGGCCTGCTTGTCGTCGTTTTCTATCATATACTTATTGATGCAAGCGGCGAAACCAAGAAACTTAGTCTGACTGCAACGCTCACTATCGTCTGGCTCTCGCTTATTATCTTCTTTCCATTTAAAACCAGCGAGGCTGGTGGCGCGATTGGTTTCTTCGCACTTATTGGTGGTCTCGCAGTCGTTGTGCTGTGGGTACACTTTTTCTCAGATGAGATTGTCGCAGCTTAGTTGTTATTCGTATCTCTATAATCTATTATAGGTGATCCTGAACTTTTAAAAAATGATCAGCCTTATATGTTGCACACTCTTTTTGCTACTGGAAGCGGCAAAAAGAGTGTGCAACATATAAGGCTCATCATTTTTTAAAAGTTCAGGATCACCTATAATAGTACTTTCAGCGAGGGCTATGCGTATACTGATTTTGCGACCTGGAGCAATTGGCGATACATTGCTGACCTTTCCCATCCTGCAACATCTGCAAAGGAAATATGCTGGAGCAGCAATCACCTTCGTTGGCAATGCGAGTGTACTGCCATTAGTAGAAGCCTTTGAGCTTGCATCCAGGGTTGCTGACTACGAGGAACCACAGTGGGGACAGTTCTTTGTTCCGCTTCCCAATCCTCCCTCTAAACAAGCTAAAAGGCTCTATGAAACGGTGCGGGAGATGGACACGGCTATTTTCTGGCTGCGCAATCCAGGCCCCGATCTTGTACAGAACGCCCATTTGTTGGGCATTAAGCAGATCTTTGTCGCGCCAGGGCGTCCCGCTGAACATACGCATATGCATATTGTGAATTACTTGGGGCAAAGTATTGGCGAACGTGTTCGGGTAAATGATGTCTGGAATGTACCAGAACTCTATCGCTGGCAGGCATCATCTGCTTCCCCTTCAGAAAGCTCGCGGGTAATCGCAATTCATCCGGGCAGCGGAGGCGGGCAAAAATGCTGGCCCATCACCTCTTTCGCAAGCTTGATCGAGCGGTTGTGGCAGCACAAAGTCCCTGTTTTGTTAGTAGCTGGCCCCGCCGATCATGATCGTATGACAGAGCTTTATCAACAATTACCAGCACCATCACAACCTGCACTATTAAGTACGCTGATCAATGCACCATTGCTAACCCTGACAAAGCGGCTTCGGGAATGTCGAGGTTATGTCGGCAATGATTCCGGCATCACACACTTAGCAGCACTTCTTGGCGTCCCCACGCTTGCCCTATTCGGTCCCAGTAACCCAGAAATCTGGCGGCCAGTGGGTACAAACGTCATAGTCCTCTATGAACATACACTTACTGATCTAGCAGTAGATACTGTCCTGCCACACGCACTATCATTTCTAAAGTAATGGACCCATCCACTTCAAACACCCCTCAGCTTACGTGGAATTTTTCGAGGTTCTTAAAATCACGTTTTACC
>CAXTXB010000649.1:2068-3122 GCA_964247965.1 uncultured Dictyobacter sp.
TATAGATGATGGAAATAGAGTTTATACAAAGAAAGCCTTGTTGAAAGCAAGGCAGAAGAGGAGATCACTATGCTTGAAGATCCATCCAACTCTCAGAAGCAACCACTGATATTACCAGCCGGTCCTACTGAGGAATATCACGCGCCAGAATACCTGGTACCTACGGAGCAGCTGCATTTCCAGGCTGGAAGACTTATCAACAGAAATCGCGGATCAGGGACCCGGCCGGCAGGTTCGTTATCCAGCAAGCTGGTGCGGTTGTGGCATAGAGATCCCGCTTACAAAGTCCTTTTCATAGCTATAGGGGTTGTGCTGGCTTCGAGTGTAGTGTGTGTTGCCCTCCTCGCAGAATTTCTCACGCCACTATCTCTCACCCCGGTAACTTATTTACCATCCAGACCACAGCCAACCCCAACCTTCGTCCCCCTGTCTACATCTCAAGCTACCACTCCGCCAACGCCCGTGCCCACACCCATAGCAACCCCTGCGCCCACTCAAACACCCGTTATAGTAGTAAGTCCCATGCCCGCCGCGACGGCACCTATAACTATAGTGCCCACGCCTGATCCTAATCAGAAATTGACCGTCCAGCTTGGCGCTCTTCCAGCGCAAATAAATAACAACGTAATGGTTCCTGTAACGGTGACTACAAATCAGCCTGGCGCAACTGCTTCTTTATTTGTCACATACAACGCTATACCGATTCTCTACAGCAGTGACCCACAAACAACCGATGCTAATGGCAGCACGACTTTTTCCTGGAGTGTCCATGAACGCACCTTCTCTCCCTTCACACGAATGATTGTAGCCAATATTACAGCAGTTGTGCATTATCAAGGTCGCCAGCAAGCAACTTCACAAACAGTAACGGTCCATATTTTAACGAAGTAGGATCAGGAAGTTTTATTAATTTTTTGATGTGCTGTATTTTTGCAAACTTTTACACTTAGCGTAAAAGTTTGCAAAAATACAGCACATCAAAAAATTAATAAAACTTGTACAGACCTATAAATGACTCATCTCAAATTTTTGAAAAATGAGTTTCATCATATAC
>CAXTXB010000650.1:0-3120 GCA_964247965.1 uncultured Dictyobacter sp.
ATGTAGAGGTCAACAACTGGCCATCTTCATTATAGACGACCTCTTCATACATCGCTTGCCCGACGCCTTGCACGATACCACCGTGCACCTGGCCCGCCACGATGAGAGGATTGATCTGTGGCCCACAATCGTCAACTGCTATATAGCGTACAATTTCGGCCTCACCCGTTTCCTTGTCGACCTCTACGACGCAGATATGGGTGCCAAATGGGAATGTGCATGCTTCTGGCTCAAAGAAGACAGTTGTTTCAAGCCCTGGCTCGATGCCAGGAGCAAGCGTATTAGATGTATTGGCCGTTGCTGCAACTTGAGCGAAATCAAGCGATTTCTGCTCTGAGCCGACGACCGAGAATTTGCCATCTTCTACTGTGATATCTTCAGGACTTGCCTCTAGCATAGCTGCAGCAATAGTCTTCATTTTCTCTTTAAGACGTAGCGTTGCCTGATAGATAGCTGTGCCTCCCACAGCAGTGGTGCGGCTCCCGTATGTGCCGCGCCCCTCTGGTGTAGAGTCTGTATCGCCATGCATAACTAAGATATCATCAACAGGGATACCAAACTCCTGGGCCACCAGCTGAGCAAACGTTGTCTCTTCACCCTGCCCATGAGGTGAAGTGCCCGTATACACCATGACCGTACCCGTCTGCTCGATGCGCACACGAGCGCTCTCAAAAACGCCAAACGGAGTAGTGCCCTTAGGGCCGATGCCACAGATTTCAACGTACGATGACACACCGATGCCCAGCAGTCTCCCTTGAGCTCGTTTCTGCTTCTGCTCCTCACGCAGGCTCTGGTAGTCAATCATCTCCATTGCTTTTTTGAGCGCCGCTTCGTAATTCCCACTATCGTAAAGCGCCCCGGTTGCCATCTTGTGTGGGAACTGCTCGGGTTGCACAAAATTAAGCAAACGTACCGCAGCCGGATCGAGCTTTAATTCGTAGGCTACCAGGTCCATTGCGCGCTCAATCATATATGTCGCTTCAGGTCGCCCTGCTCCACGGTAGGCATCGGTCGCGGCCTTATTTGTGAAAACAATATCGCAAGTACTATAGACATTTGGAATATCATAGCAGCCACTGAGCATTGGCAGCGTAAATGCGATCGCGATCACATCAGTGAAGAACTGCAGATAGGAACCGAGGTCGGAGATAACATGAAATTTTACTCCAACGACTTTACCATCTTTCGTCGCGGCAGCTTCCATATAGTTCACCTGGTCGCGTCCGTGAATCGTTGCCGCCAGATTCTCGTCGCGGTCCTCGATCCATTTAACTGGATGCCCCGTTTGCATAGCAGCAAACGCCGCCAGGGCTTCTTCAGGATAAATGTTGAGCTTGCAGCCGAAGCCGCCGCCAACCTCAGGCACGATCACACGTACCTTGTGTTGTTGAAGACCAATCTGCTCTGCCAGATAGTTACGTAAAAGGTGTGGAATCTGGGAGGAACTCCACAGGGTAAGGGATTTGTCAGATTTGCGATACTCTGCGACCGCACCCCGCGTCTCCATGGAAGAAGGAGCAACACGCTGATTCACAAAGCGATTTTTAACGATTACGCCCCCGTTTGCCACCACGTCAGCAAACACCTTGTCGATCTCTTCCGAAGGAGGATGAATAGAGACCGGGACATTCGTCCCAAACTCTTCGTAAAGAAGAGGTGCGCCGGGCTCCATAGCTTTTTCGACATCGATAGCAGCAGGAAGTGGCTCGTAGTCCACATCGATCAGATCGATCGCATCTCGTGCAATATAGCGATTCTCGGCAATCACTACAGCGACGGGATCTCCATAGAAACGTACTTTGTCTTCTGCCAGTGGTATACGGCGACCCATGCCTTCTGTAATATGAGGAGGAAGCGGTGCGGCAACTGGAATGTTGCCAACCTTCCCTTTAAGATCCTGAGCGGTATAAACAGCGACAACACCAGGATGTTTGCGGGCTGTATCGGTATTAATGCTATTAATGCGGGCATGCCCGTAGGGGCTACGAAGCACTACCATATGAAGCATACCTAGAAGCTTAATATCATCAACATAGGTAGCCTGACCAGTAATCAAACGAGGATCTTCTCGCCGCTTAATCGGCGTTCCAACTATAGCTGCAATGCCCATAGATGTGCAAGTCCTTTCTCAGACATCGAGAAACGAAACAATTACAAGACACAACGGTGGTTTGAGCTTCCTTGCTTATGTATGGATTAGTCGCCGGCGTTTACCGGTGTTGAGGAGCCGACGCGTGTTCTTTCCGCTGCATCCTGGACCGCTCGCACAATATTCTGATAACCTGTACAACGACAGATATTGCCTTCTAGCCCTTTGCGAATTTCGGCTTCCGTAGGATCGGGGTTGTTTTTGAGCAGTTGATAAGAAGCCATGATCATGCCTGGCGTGCAGAAGCCACACTGGAGGCCATGCTTTTCCCAAAAACCTTCTTGTAGAGGATGAAGACTGCCTTCTGGGGCCAGTCCTTCAATCGTTGTCACTTCACTGCTATCTGCCTGGACCGCAAGAACGGTGCAAGACTTCACTGCCTCTCCATTGAGCAGTACCACACACGCTCCACATTGTGAAGTGTTACAGCCAATGTGCGTACCAGTAAGATCGAGTGTCTCTCTTAAATAGTGGACAAGCAACATGCGTGGCTCAACTTCAGAATGATGTTCTTGACCATTGACGGTAACCGTGATTGCGCGCTTCGTCATCATTGATGGCACCTTCAGTTCTACTAGTCGCGTGCATCTTCCTGAGAACAGGGCACGCGAAATACCTTTTTCGAACCAATGTTTACAGAAATGAGCTTACTTAAATGGACGCCAGTGAAAAGCTTCCATATGTTTAGTATAGAACTTTTACCTGAGGCTCGACTCCTTTCTAACTTAAAAAAGGAAGCATGAGGATTGAAGATGTTGCAGATGTGGATATGGAACACTACTCAAAAGAGAGCTTGAATAACACACTGCTGCTTCCAAATTTTGGCATAAGCTCTTCTGGAATAGTAAAGTGGCCTATGTTGTAGAAGCGTAGCACACGCAAGGTTATATTGTCAATCGCAAAAAAGGGAGAGGCATTCATTGCTCTTTCTAATGCTTAAGAAACCTTTTGCACTTTTGTGTTTTTTTTAA
>CAXTXB010000651.1:0-3118 GCA_964247965.1 uncultured Dictyobacter sp.
ATCTAGCCGCAACCGGGCGCAAGGTGTTGCTTGTCGATATGGACCCGCAGGCGAATGCCTCAAGCGGTATAGGAGTTTTAAAGAGCAAACGGACGCACACCATTTATGATCTTCTCGTGCAGCCGAGCGATGAAATTTCAATTTTTGATGTGCTGGTGCCCTCGCCGAGACGCGAGCTCGTGGTTGCGCCGTGTACGGTTGATCTTGCCGCCGCCGAGATCGAGCTCGTAGGAGCGTTGGCGCGCGAGCATCGTTTGCGCCAGGTGTTGGAACCCATTCGAGAGCGCTGTGACTATGTCATCATCGATTGTCCTCCCTCGTTAGGGTTGCTTACCATCAATGCCCTGGTTGCGGCCGATGGTGTGCTGATCCCTATTCAGTGCGAGTATCTGGCCCTGGAAGGCTTAAGCCAATTGATCAACACCGTCAACATCGTCAAGTCGAAGCTCAATCCCGCACTCTATATAGTAGGAGTGGTCATGACAATGTTTGATCCACGCACACGGCTCGCCGGCGACATCGTGCGGGAGGTCCGCAACCATTTTCCCAAAGAGGCGTTTCAGACTATCATCAACCGGAATGTGCGACTCAGTGAGGCCCCCAGCTTTGGGCAGGCCATCCTGGATTACGATCCATCGTCTCCTGGTGCGTTAGCATATCGAGCACTTGCCGAGGAGGTACTGGCACGTGGCTAAACAAAAATTCGGCCTGGGGCGCGGACTGGACGCGCTCATCTCCGGTGCGTCCGATGTCATGGCCGCACAACAGACAGTGCAGGCAGAAAATAGCGATAATCTTCCTATCGTTCCCATTGAAAGCATCATTCCCAATCCACGCCAGCCCAGGCGCATCTTTCGCGAAGACGATCCCAGGTTATTAGAGCTCAGCGCATCCATCAAGGAACACGGGCTCATTCAACCCATTGTCGTTATGCGACTGGACTCCGACGCCGACCAGAAGGGAGCTCAGGCCACAAATGACTGGTTTAATGGTGAACAAGGAAGCGCCAGCGGCCTCCAACAACCAGCCGTAGTAGCTCCCCTCTTCCAGATTATCGCGGGTGAACGGCGCTGGCGAGCTTCCAGGCTGGCCGGCCTCACAAAAGTACCGGTCGTCATCAAAGAAGTCACTCCACAGCAGATGCTCGAAATGGCCCTTATCGAGAACATCCAGCGTGCAGACCTCAATGCCATCGAGGAGGCGCTAGCCTATCAATCACTGATTCAAGAGTTTGGACTCACTCAGGAGATGGTCGCTAAACGAGTGGGGAAGGATCGCAGCACCATAACCAATTCGCTGCGTCTACTGCAATTAAGCCCCAAAGTGCGTGAGGCGCTCGTTAATCAATTAGAGAACTTCACCGAGGGGCACGCACGCACCCTTGTCAGCATCACAAGTGAAGAGGACCAGGTCAAGGCCATGAATCAGATCATCGCCCTGCGCCTCAACGTTCGGCAGGCCGAAGAGTTGGCCTCACGCATCAAAGGATCAGAGAATATCGAGGCAGCCATCGAGCAGATGGATAAGAAGCCAGCGCGAGGAAGCGAACTGGACAGCCTGGAGACAAATTTTCGCGATGCGCTTATGGTCAAGGTAGACCTGAAGTGTAACGACAAGGGCAAAGGCACGCTCGTCCTCCATTTTAATAATCAGGATGAGTTGGAAAGTCTATACAGCCGCCTGGTGAAGCACGAAGAACAACGGTAAAAACAGTTTTTGATAGTTGAATGATCAGGATAGGGAATGTTGTTGGAGGAAGATATGACGGTTGTTGAAGACACCTTTGACAGAGTTCGGCGTAAGATGGTGATGGCACGGATTGAATTTATGGGCCAGCTCGCCACATTTTGTAAAGAAGAGCTAGCGGCATCCGGAGACGAGAAATCGCCAATCTATATTTCTCATCTGCTCTACATCATAGATGGATTGGCCTTAGAGCAGATGCAGCGGGTGCAGCAAGAGGATAATCCACTCCTTGATAATTTTGCAGAGCGGGTGCCGGCAGTAGTGAGCGAGTTGCCTGCGCCACGCTCACTGGAGTCAGTGTTGGCGGGTATGGCAGCGCGGCGTGAAGAGATGTTCGAATACCTTGCCAGCCTCTCCCCCGATGCCTGGGAACGTCCATTTCATCAACCGGAATGGGGAACACGCAAGTTTTACCAGCTCGTCAGCATGCTGCCACTCTACGATCAGCAGCATACACGGCAGCTGGCGGCACTGAAAGAACAGTAGAAATCCGTTGACAAACGATCTCCTGAGCGTCATACAAGCTCTAGCTCGCTTTTGAGCTCATGTATATATGAGCGCATAAATGCAGCCCGGCGCTGGGCCAGAGAGTGTCCTGTAGCCGTTGTCATGGTATCAGCCAGCTTGAATAATTTCACAAAAAAGTGATCGAGCATATAGATATGATCGTCCGGTGGGCGCTGTTCCGCGAAGGGATCGTCAGGATTATAAGCGCGCGTCCGCTCGGTACTCTTTTGAGCGCCGACAATAGACCAGCGCATAATACCCAGAGCCCCCAGAGCATCGAGACGGTCCGCGTCGCGGATCACCCGTGCCTCAAGCGTCTGTGGCTCTATGCCCCGGCTGAAGCTGTGGGCGAGGATCGCGTGAATAACCGCCTCCTGTATATAATCGGGGAGCCCATATTTGTGTAGTATATCAGTGGCCAGAGTTACCGAGTCGTCGGTATGATGGCCTGACATTGTATTTGAAGGCCTCTGGGTTCTGTTAGCTGTGTCGGCTGTGTCTGCCACTAAATGTCCCAAATCGTGTAGGAGCGCGGCCAGGCCCACAATGAGAAGATCAGCGCCCTCCTTTTCCGCAATGTACTGCGAGAGACTGTAGACGCGGCTGATATGCTCCCAGCCATGGGCGAGATCAGTAATGCGCATATAGCGCCGCTCCACCTCCTTGAAGACCAATGGCAGGACTTGCGTCTGATAAAAATTTTCCTCCATACGAAATAAACTTCCTTTCTTTATTTGGGCGTCGCGCAGTTCTACAATTTTTATACTATATCGCATTAGCTAAAAGATAGCCATAGATGCGCGCGCCAGCGAGCGGTATAGAAATACATTTTTTGGTGATCACACAGTTTATACATTTTTGCACA
>CAXTXB010000652.1:0-3118 GCA_964247965.1 uncultured Dictyobacter sp.
GAAAAAGAGCAGGGAACACACGATGGTCATCATTTTTCAAAAGTTGGGGATCACCCATTATTTAAAGGAAGCTACCAACCTGCGGGGAGTGATTGTAGCAAAAGGACCTCGATTATGCTGAGCATAAACCAGGTGACGAAGAACGAAAGATCTATTACCCCTACCTGCCCAACGATGCGGCGCGCGGGCTCTATAAACGGATCTGTGATGCGCGCAAGCAGGCGGATAATAGGGAAGCGATCGTCAAAGCGAAACCAGGAGGCAATGGCCCGCACAAGCATTGCCAGGATCAGAAATCCGATGCCCAGCTGAATTATCAGGCTGACTATATGGATGGGGAGCGGGGGCGGGATATACATAATACTACCTACTCCTGAACAGTACGTACTTCGATGACGGTGAAGCCAAAGAGCTTGCGACGCGCAATGTCAGTAACGCGTACACCGGCCAGGTCTGGTAAAGTGGTGAAATGTTTCTGCACGTATTCGCCCAGCGGCCTCGCGGCGAACCAGCCCGTTAACGACGATGCCGCCGCCGTAGCCACACGGGTGCGTGTCTGGCTGGAGGCCATACCAAGCAGTGCGCCTAATGTGACGACGGAGACTCCAACAGCCAGGTTTGTTCCGCAATTAGGATGAATCGCCAGTTCTGCCTCTCCTGCATTAAGCCTGGCAAGTGCCTCGTCCAGCGCCCGCCGCAGTATGCCTAGATCAACGTCGCCAAACATAATAAAGCCATCTGAACTGGAACGGGCGCTAATACTCAGAGTTGGTATCATGCGGCTTAAGATCGTAATCGTGGCATGCTCCAGGGCATGGTTTTGTCGAATGCGGCGTGTAAACAATAAGTCATCAAGTTTCATGTGTAGATTCTCCTCTAGTTCCACCTGTTCACATCTTGCTTTATTGACACGACTGTATCAGCGAGCAGAATGCAATCTATACTTTTTTGATACGTTCGCCAAAGATCGCCCGCCCGACGCGTACGATGGTGGCTCCCTCTTCTATTGCAATACGATAATCGTCAGTCATTCCCATCGACAAATGTTGCCATAAACTTCCGGGAACCTCCTGGCGTAACCGCTCATTGAGTTCACGCATGCGACGGAAGACTGGTCGTACCTCTTCTGGATTTTGCACAAGCGGTGCTACCGTCATTAGCCCTTGCACATCAAGATGAGGCAGTGCCACGATCTGACGTGCCAGAGAAATCGTCTCTTCCTCGCGCATACCTTCTTTACTTTGTTCACCGGAAATATTGACTTGAAGCAGTATTGGCTGGCGTAGTATGGTCGCCTGACTCGCTTTTTCCATATGTTGATTCAGAACTTGCGCCAGATGTAAACTATCGACGCTATGTATGCAGACAAATGAACCAACAATCTTTCCTGCTTTATTGCTCTGCAGGTGTCCAATCATATGCCAGCGAATACCCTCTGGATTGAAATCACCTATTTTTGCCAATGCCTCTTGTACCCGGTTCTCCCCAAAGTCCGTCACCCCTAAATCATACGCAATCTTCACAAGTTCAAGTGGCTTAGTTTTTGACACAGCAACCAGCGTGACCTCTGCTGGAGAGCGTCCCGCACGCTGGGCCGCCGCCGCGATCTGCCCACGCACCTCCGCTATATTCTCCGCCAGTGCTTCTTTCTGACCTACTGGTTGCTTATCTATCACGTGCATTCTTTCTATCGATCTCTGATAAATGTGGCCCGCTCTTAATTATATTTTATACAACAGTCTCTCTTAGTATATCCGCTGCAGCCGCTCCCTTTGAAAAGACCCTTACGGCTACTCGCCTTTATGCAAAGCTTGTAGTACAATTCTCTTACTTAAGAATCACTATTACTACTTGCTGTGCAAGTCCGATAGCTCATTATATAATTATACGTAAATTAGAACTGTCTCGTTGTATCGACCACCGTATATATCGGGGCTTACTTTCAGTACTAATGGCTCATCATTTCCAAATTTTTGAAAAATGAGGAACATTGTGTGTTACCTGCTCTTTTTACTGCCATTGGCAGTAAAAAGAGCAGGTAACACACAATGTTCCTCATTTTTCAAAAATTTGGAAATGATGAGCCATCTAATGCCAGGATGACGGCGAAGCGTCCTGTTTTCCCCTGCTCTTTGCGGTGTGAGAAGAAAAGATTCGTATTGCAGCCTGTGCAGATATCCATTACTTCAATATGTTCGGGTTGTACTCCAGCCATCTTTAACTGATTTTGATTAGTCACCTGTAAATCGATGCGCAGGCTCGTCTTATCTGACAGCTGTTGTGCAGAGAAGACCGCTGACTCTTTTACCCTGTCCCTATAATCCTCGGGAGTAGGCTGCTCTGAAAATGCTTTTTGCCCTGTAAAAATGTCCTGCACGTCCTGCGAGATTTCGTAGCAGCAGGGTCCTATGGCTGGCCCGATTCCTGCGTAGATATCGTGTGCCAGGGTGCCGAAGCGTTGGTCCATGATCTCTAGCGTTGCCAGGACAATACCTCTTGCCGTGCCCCGCCATCCTCCGTGCGCTATGCCAATCACATGCTGCACAGGATCATAAAATGTAATTGGCACACAGTCGGCGAACGAGAAGGCTATGGCCATGCCGCGTTCCTGAGAGAGCAACGCATCACCTTTGCGAATAGACTGTGGCGTCCAACCCGGCCGAAAATAAGAAGGGTAGGCCCAATCAGTGCGCCATTCCTCGCGTAGGTCCAGCGTCGTAACATCTGCGCCATGCACCTGCCACAGCGTCACGGTTGGATAGTCCGCGATACTCAGTGCCTCCAGGGCGCGTTGGCGGTTGCGCGCAACATTCTCGACGCTATCCCCCATCCTCGATGTGTTGAGGCTGGCATATGGGAACTCGCTATACCCACCTTCACGTGTGAAGATACCATGGATAAGTTCTGGAAATTGGCGGTAGTGGTCAAACTGGAGGTAGTGGATGCCCTCTTGCTGTAGTACGCTCAAGTCTATTCCCTTTACACTTATTTGTGTCAGTATTGAACTTATTGTATCACAAGCCTTCGCGCACATCTGCATCGTTTAGACATGAGCCATCCCGGACGTTAAAAAAATGATGAACATTGTGTTTTCCATGCTCTTTTTGCAGCCTTTGGC
>CAXTXB010000653.1:0-3117 GCA_964247965.1 uncultured Dictyobacter sp.
ATACCGCCCTGGCTGGTCGTTATGTGGTAGAAGCATTATTAAGTAAAGGTGGATACGCGGCAGTATTCCGTGGACTGGACCAGAATCTATCTCGCCATGTTGCTATCAAAGTGCTGTTACCCAGTAAGACGACTTCAAATGAACGCGAGCATTTTCTACGCGAAGCACGTATTGCTGCGACGCTAGATCATCCAAATATCGCGCCCGTGCTCGATTACGGTAAAGACGGCTCTAGCGTCTTTCTCGTTATGCCCTTATATACTGTAGGCTCTTTACGCACCAGGCTGGCCCAGGTGAACGGGCCTCTGGCTATACAAGAAACAATACATAATTTTCATCAACTGGCCCATGCGCTCTACTATGCACACACACGCCAGCGACCGGTCATTCATCGTGATATCAAACCAGAGAATATTCTGATCCATCAGGAAGACTACCGCTTGATGATCACGGACTTTGGGATTGCACGCGCCCTGGAACCAGGGGCACGGGTTGGAAAGACTATCACGGTGCGTGGTACTGTTGGTTATATGGCACCTGAGCAGAGCAGCGGGATCGTCGACCCGCGCAGCGATCAATATGGCAGCGCAGTGGTACTCTACGAGATGTTGAGTGGCTATCATCCCATTGACCCGCGTGGAGGAGCTATTCCACCGGTCTCAACATTAAACGAGAGCCTTCCACCCACCCTGGATAACGTCCTCCAGCGGGCACTGGCAACACGCCCAGAAAATCGCTACCCGGATATGTTAGAGTTTATGCGTGCCTTCGATTTTGCCTATCGACCAACTTCGAAAATGCGCATCGTTATGCAGAGTGCCCCTGTCGAGGAACAGGTTACGCCCATACGCGGTGCTGCGCGTCCTTCCGTGGCAAGCGCACCTGCCGCAACAGGTCGACATCAGGTGGCAAGCAAACAGTATAATACACCGGGAGTGAATCCCAGCACCGGGTCTATACGCGAGAAATGTCGCGAGGGTGACCAATTTCTGAAGCAACAGATGTACTCACAGGCGTTGCAGGCATATGAAGATGTGCTGCAGATGGACCGGTTGAATTTTTATGCCTGGAACGGCAAAGGGACGGCACTTTATAATCAAGGAAACTACCGCAAGGCCCTGGAGGCATATCAGCGCGCAACTGAGATCGAGCCTGGGAATGCTTTTGTGTGGGTCAGCGCAGGTCTGGTGCTTAATCGCCTTGAACGCTACCAGCAAGCTCTGGTTCACTTTGAGCGCGCACTGGCCCTCGATGACCATTATGTGGCCGCGTGGAACGGAAAGGCCGATACGCAGCTAGACATGAATATGCCTGAGGCGGCCTGGGCATCGTATGAAAAGGCCCTCGCAATCGATTCTAAAAGCTTTCATGCCTGGAATGGGCTGGGGAATGCGCGTTCCAGCCTGCACAATTTTACCGGCGCGGTTGAGGCATATACACGCGCGTTAATGATTAATCCGCACAGCGCGGTCGCGTGGTGCAACAAGGCTGAAGCGCTTATGCGCCTGGGTCACAATAAAGCGGCACTCGACGCGCTCAATGAAGCTACTGAGATGGATAAAAATTATATGCGTGCGTGGCTGCTCAAGGCTGAGGTGTATGAGGCGCTGGGAAATCCCCAGGAGGCTCAGAAAGCAAGACGGCGAGCCCGGCCCTGGGGAACAAAGAACTAGACCGCGGCTTATATAGTTGAGGTACGCAGCAGTATCTCCTCTTGTCGCCATTTACGCGCAAAGAAAAACATTTCACGCAGCGCACGAAAAATAACAGCAGGCTTCGCACCTGTGGCTTGCCCTCCCCCTCGGGGCAAATGGCGTACTCTCACCTCGGTGTATCTATAACCAGCGCGGTTGAATTTATACATAATCTCGGTGTTGATCATTGCACCTCGCGTCTCCAGGTTGAGTGTGTGAAAGAAAGCGGCACGGTAGAGCTTGAAGGCGCAATCAATGTCACGCACGCGAACCTTGAAGAAGAGGCGGACGAGCTGCTTCCAGCCCCAGGCATTAAACTTACGCAGCCAGGAGTCCTGGCGAGGATTACGATAACCTAGGACTGCATCATACTCGTCGATCAAAGGCAAAAAGCGCCCTAGATCATTGATGTCGAACTGCCCATCCGAATCCATGAAAAAGACCAGGTCCTTTTTCACTGAATGGAAGCCGGTAACCAGTGCCGCACCATACCCCCTATTAATTGGATGATTCACCAGCCTGACCCGCGCATCACCTTGCGCCAGAAGCTCAACACACTCTTTTGTACGATCTTTGCTGCCATCGTTTACCACAACGATCTCAAAATCATCTGTCCAGCGGGAGAGTGCAGAGATAGCTCTTAAGACTGTCTCTCCAATAACCGCCTCTTCGTTATAAGCTGGCAGGACAACCGACAAGCCGGTAAGTTTGCTACTTGACGCTGTTTCTTCCCGTTGCACAATGCCATCTTGTTCGGGAAGAACTCCAACGCTCACAAATGGTCGCTCTGCTTTTTCTCGCATGGGCATAAAACCTCCTACTCAGAAACAAATACGAGACGCTCTACACGTATCACATTATTAGTCTACCAAGGAACGCCAAAAGTGCCTGCCGGCAGATGAAAGCGATCTAGAATACAAAAATAAACGCTTCATCTCCTACAGCCCGAGGGTAAGAAATCATGCCTTACCACTTTACTGCTTGCTGGCGAGATGAAGCGCTCTTATTATCTATAGTAGTTTGTTGTAAGTCTCTTCTATAGAAGATAGGGCTTAGTGACTAAAAAGGACATCATGCAGGTGAGGCAAACGGGAAACCTCTTCATCCTTTTCTACACGATGACTAATACTAAGAAACATATGCACACGTACTGCACAATATAAGAGAAGAAGAATAACAGCAAATGCCACCAGGTATGTAATCATCAATATCCCTTACCTTTTTTATTGGGCAGTGCCCTCTAGTTCCTGTACATTTTCCATTTCTACTCTGTCAAACGCAAGTGATATGGCAAAATAAAATGGATACGAGGGCAAAATAAGACGTATCATAGCTACATCTCTGGGAGGGTGTCGAAACCCTACATCAACGTTCTCACGCCTTCGGCGCTCATCACGTTAGAAAGAAAGACTGATCCCAAATG
>CAXTXB010000654.1:0-851 GCA_964247965.1 uncultured Dictyobacter sp.
CCATTATTTTCTATAAATCTTTTTGTCTTTCCCTCTCGTGCTATGATTGTAAGTAAGAGGACAACAAAGAACAGGAAACTACTAAGAATAGTTAATAAGGCCAGAATGGTTTTACCAGTAATAGATATGTACGATCCGATAATCTATTGCTACAGATGCTTACTTCGCCGAAAGATAGTATGCAAGGATAGATTTTCTTTGTATAGAACATGAGGTAATGTATGAGCAAAATTTTTGTAAAGAAAGAGCGCGTTATTAATGCAGCTCCTGAAGATGTGTATGCTGTACTGTCAGACTATAGAAATCAGCGCCCGCAGATGTTAACTCCCAATTTTCTTGACTATGCGGTTGAGAAAGGCGGCCAGGGGGATGGCACGGTTATTAGCTATCGGCTGCATGCGGCCAACCGTGAGCGTTCATATAAGATGCGTGTGGATGAGCCTGTAAAAGGTGAGGTGATTACTGAGAGTGATAGTGATTCCTCGCTGGTGACCACCTGGACGCTTTATCCATTGCAGGATGGTCAGCAAACAAAAGTACGAGTGAGTAGCGAGTGGGAGGGTAGCACTGGCGTCGGCGGCTTCTTCGAGCGCACATTCGCGCCGCTTGGCCTGCGCACTATTTATGGCAAGATGCTCAATTCCCTCCTGAGTTTGACGGGGGCTAGTGCCACGACTGTCACAACTGTACAGGACGAGGAGGGATTTCCAGCCTCGAATGCTGTGGGCTCCTTGCTGATCTTTGGTATTGTTCTTGGTGTGGCCTTTGGTATTAGTTTGCTTCGGAAGGATCGACAATAGTAGTAAAATGGGTCATCCCGAACTTTGATACCGTTTGTGGGGTGTTTTTTT
>CAXTXB010000654.1:861-3117 GCA_964247965.1 uncultured Dictyobacter sp.
GCCCCCCCCTGTGGCCCGCCCCCCAAAAAAACACCCACCCAAAAAAAAAACTCCCACAAAGGTTATCAATGTTCGGGATGACCCATTTTACTCGGTCACTGCGCCCAGCGAGGCGGAGGCGACGAGCTTTGTGTATTTGTAGAGGACACCCTTTGTATAGCGCGGCTCGGGTGCTTTCCAGGTATGCATGCGCTGGGCAATCTCGTCGTCGCTAATGTCAACCGAGAGCTCGTTGTTTTCGGCGCTGATGGTGATCATATCACCATTCTGGACCACAGCGATAGGACCACCGCCCTGAGCTTCGGGTGCGATATGTCCTACGACCATGCCGTGTGTGCCGCCTGAGAAGCGGCCATCGGTGATTAATCCCACTGTCTCTCCGTATCCCTGTCCAACAAGTGCGGCGGTAACGGCAAGCATCTCGCGCATGCCGGGACCTCCCTTAGGCCCCTCGTAGCGGATGACGACCACGTCGCCGTGCGTAATCTGGTGGTTCATGATGGCGTCAAAGGTCTCTTCCTCGGAGTTGTAGACCTTGGCAGGTCCGCGATGGGTGGTCGTTTTGAGCCCGGCAATTTTACAGACTGCACCTTCTGGTGCAAGGTTGCCCTTCAGAATCACCAGGGGACCGCTGGGGTGCAGAGGCTTCTCCATCGGCATGACAATCTTCTGACCACTGGCGAGGTCAGGCACCTCCTCCAGGTTCTCACCTAGAGTCTTCCCGCTTACAGTGAGTGCGTCCCCGTTCAGGAGCCCCTCTTTGAGCAAGAGCTTCATAACGGCCGGCACGCCGCCCACCCGATCAAGGTCGACCATCGCATATTTGCCGCCTGGCTTAAGGTCGGCCAGGTGTGGAACCTTTTCGCCAATGCGTGTGAAGTCATCAATGGTCAGGGGTACATCAATCTGGCGTGCGATAGCGATAAGGTGCAGAACTGCATTGGTTGAGCCGCCCAACGCCATGGCTACCGTGATCGCGTTTTCAAACGCGGTTTTGGTCAAAATGTGCCGTGGCATAATCTGCTTCTCGATCAACTGCACCAGCGCCTGTCCCGCTCTATAACAGTCTTCGGCCTTACGGGCTGATACAGCGGGCATGGATGAACTGCCAGTCAGGCTCATACCCAGCGCCTCAATTGAGGATGCCATGGTATTCGCGGTATACATCCCGCCACATGAGCCTGCGCCAGGAATTGCGCTGCGCTCAACCTCGCGCAGTTGTGCCTTATCAATTTTCCCTGCGCTATACTGCCCTACCGCCTCGAAGACACTCACAATATCAACATCTTGTCCACGGCACACGCCGGGCAGAATAGTGCCACCATAGACAAATATGCTTGGTGCATCGATACGCGCTAAGGCCATCAAGCAGCCGGGCATATTTTTGTCGCAGCCGCCAATCGCCGCCACGCCGTCAAAGCGCTGGGCATTGGCGACCAGCTCGATCGAATCTGCGATAACTTCGCGGCTGGGCAACGAAAACTTCATGCCCTCCGTGCCCATAGAAATACCATCGCTGACCGTAACCGTCCCAAAGATCTGCGGCACACCGCCGGCGACACGCACGCCCTCTCTGACCTTCTCCGCCAGCCGATTGATGTGCGAATTGCACGGAGTAATCTCAGCCCACGTGCTGGCAATCCCAATAAGTGGCTTGCTGAAATCTTCATCGGTCAGGCCTACTGCCCGTAGCATTGCACGATTTGGTGCGCGCACCTCACCTTCGGTGATCATTTTGCTACGATTATTATATTTCTGCACTTCGTTCTGTTCGGACATAGAGCCGCGAGTTCCTTTCTGCTGTCAGCAGTTCACCCATAAATATATACCAGGAATTATTCGCCTATTATAGTTCTGAACTCCTGATGTGTCCAGCGCAAAATATGCGGCTCATTGCTCAAACATATGTCTACTTTGTACGCCGTCTCCCACGTAGACAGTATTTGATGCCCATGGTCATGATTTTCAATAACCTTTTTACATAAAATTTAAAAAGGTTATTTAAAATCATGACCATGGGCATCAAATACTGTCCTACTTTAAACTCACCTTTCCTCGTACAACTGTATTGTTCAAGCTTCCAAGCCCATCGATGCTGATATGAACTACGTCCCCCGCCTCCAGTGTAAAAGGATGTTCAGGGACAAGCGCAGTACCTGTACACAATATAGCTCCATCGGGAAACTCATCTTCCCGATAAAGATAGGCTACCAGGTCGTCCAGCTTGCGATGCAGTTCACTCGTGTTCGTCTCACC
>CAXTXB010000655.1:0-2801 GCA_964247965.1 uncultured Dictyobacter sp.
AGCAGCTACACCACAGTTTTTGTCATTTCTCAAAAGCCTGGGATGACTCCTGGTTTATTACTAATCTTATTGCTGTTATGCTTCCTCAGTACCGGGAGTAGCTGTTTGAGCATCAGGAGGAACATGCAGCTTGACGCGGCGGAAAGACTCGGCGTACTGCATATCCAGACCTTTTTTCTCTTTTGCCTCTTTCGCTGTAGAGGCTGCCCGTTCGCGAATGCGTTCGCCCATACGCTCGTTGTCTTCTGGATTAAACTGCGAGGCATGGCGCATAAGCCCCTGGCCCTTGATATCGATCGTCTCAGTGACATCGATATATGTATTGGTCTGCCCACTAAAGAAGAGATAAATCTCGTTGACGCGGTAAGGTTGCAGGCCCTCTAAAAGCAGCTCTTTGAACGAGCGTGGATTGCCGGCGAAGGGGAAGATGGCGTCCAGAACAATGTTCCCTGTTGCACGGTGGTCCGGGTGATTGAGGTAGCCGGTGCCCTTAGGATTCTCGTCGGGATCTGGTCCGAAAACATGCTGGCTTGGATCGTGGGTAATCACCACGCGTGGACGATATTTACGAATAAGCCGAACAACAGCCTTGCGTGTCTCTTCTGAATTCGTCAAGTGACCATCGCGGAAACGAAGGAACTCAACGGCCTTCACTCCATACACTTCAGCGGCCGCACGCTGCTCCTGTTCACGGGTAAGCATCAACTCCTCATCGCTCTGGCTTGGAATCTCGCTGCCCTCGGTACCATCCGTCATAACGACCCAGACCACCTTCTTACCCTGTTTGGCCCACAGGGCACTCGTGGCGGCAGAGCTGAAATCATTATCATCGGGATGTGCCCCGATCACCATAGCCTCAAAATCAGGCGTCGTCAGCATCTCGACCGCGCCTTCAGCAGTTCTATCTCCCATTATAAAAAACCTCTTAGAAAGAAATGTAAGCTAAAATATTATGTAGTATAAACAAGACGTTAGCTGACCGTCAAGCGCATACATTCGTTGGTAAGAACGACACGTTCAAAGACGTGTATTACCTCGTCGCTATGTATAACACGCCCGACCAGGGTATCTAATCCCACCGCCCGCTCTGATAATCCCTGCCGCAATAACTCATGTTCTGCTGGTGTATGACCAAGGAGATGGGCCAGGGTTGATGGATGCCACTCAAGCAACACTCCGGCCTGCAACAGCGTGGCAGAACGGCGGCGGATCATATCGAAGCCAACTACTTTGCGTTGCCCAACGACTACTTCATAAGGAGATAGAGAGCCATAACAGGCTCGATTCAGCAGCAGCTCATACTCGCGTGTATCTGGCTGTTTACGTAGGGATCGCTGCTCGTGTGCCTCCACCGGAGGAACTACACGAGCCTGTATATCGAGTTGCGCTAACGCTGCCACCCAGGCCTCACCAAACCAGCGATATGACTCAATAAGATCTGGCAGAATAAGGGGATGACCGGCGGGCAGAATCACATCAAGACTGAGCAAGGTTGGACCCACCAGCACAGCCGTTCCACCTGCCCGGCGATGATAGAGAGGAAATGATTCGGCGGCCAGGGGATTAAGAACATCAGGCTTCTGCGAAAAGCCAAGCACCAGCCCGGCTGGCTGAGCCTGCGACCAGTACAAAGTCGCAGGGTCGCCAGGTAGAGCTGTCCGCAGCAAATGTTCGCTCAGCTCTATATGCTGCTGCTGATCAGCGATAGTCAGTGGGTAGACAAGCCAATTCTGCATTATCGTGTAGGTTTGTAGGCCTGCATACTCTTCTCAGCCGGGGCACGCAGAAACCATGCAACAATAGCCGTCAGGACGCATGGAAGTGCACAGATCAAAAGAGCTACAGGAGCACTGAACGCATGAGCCAGCCCGCCTATCAGAAGGTTTCCAATAGGATTTGAGCCAACAAAGACAAAGATGTAAACGCTCATAATTCTACCACGCAGATGATCGGGTGTCATCGCTTGGAGGGCTGAATTTGCCGCTGCCGTCAAGGATATCTGGGCGAAGCCTACCACAGCAATTAGAATCAGGGAGAGGAGATACCAGTGGGAGAGCGAAAAGAGCAGCTCGCTGACACTGAAGATCAGTCCACTGACCAGCATTGATGTAACCTTTGGCTGTTGGCCACGCCACGCCATCCAAAGCGCCGAAAGGAGCGCTCCAAGCCCAAGAGCAGCCGAGATAAAGCCAAATCCTTCAGGGCCAATTTTCAAGACGTTATCTGCAAACAAGGGCAGCACAACATTAAAGTTGATGCCGAACAGAGAGATAATGCCAACGGTCGTAATAATAAGCAGAACTGCAGGCATGTGTCCGACGTATGATAATCCTTCGCGCAAACTCTTAAGCGTCCCTGACTTCTCTACATGATCTCCTGACTTCGCGGGCTGAGCAAAAAGCTCGCTATCGCGCATCAAAAGCAAGCCTGCGAGTACAGGCAGAAAACTAATGGCATTGAACAGAAAGAGAGGAGCCTCACCAAACCAGCCAATCATCAGCCCGCCGAGTCCAGGACCAAGGATACGCGCAAGGTTAAAGATCGACGAATTGAGTTCAATTGCATTGGGTAGAACCTCTCGCCCCACCATCTCCGCCACGAAAGCCTGGCGTACCGGCATATCGAGAGAATTCGAGACACCAAGCAGAGTAGCCAGCACCAGCACGTGCCAGAGCTGTACCGTATGTGTCGCTACAAGCAGCCAGAGCGTAGCAGCCAACAGCATAGAGAAGGTCTGTGTAAAAACGAGTAACTTACGCTTGGGCAGTTTATCCGCGATAACGCCACTAAAGAGCGAGAAG
>CAXTXB010000655.1:2886-3114 GCA_964247965.1 uncultured Dictyobacter sp.
TTGTGGGTCAATTGAAGGACAAGCCAGGCCTGCCCGGTCGTCTGCATCCACGTTCCAACGAGCGAAATGAGCTGACCGCTCCAGAAGAGACGAAAGTTGCGCGAGCGTAAGGCTATAAAAGCGCGCGAGATTCCCCGGCTATCCTGCTGCTTATTAGTATCTATAACCTCTTTTTCTTTATGAGAATGAATAATTTGCATAACAACCTGGCCTATAAGACTAGTAGAT
>CAXTXB010000656.1:0-3098 GCA_964247965.1 uncultured Dictyobacter sp.
GTATCCCGCACTTTCGGTTTGAGTTCATATTTAGCAAAGTAGTAAGACCGACCCATTTTATTTGATCCTATGTTTCGAAGCAAGCCACAACAACAACCGCAAGGGATTGTCGCTACGCGGTCTTGAAGTAGTGTCTATAAAGGCAATTGCCATTCTCGCCGTTTTGGGCATACAATAGGCGTGAGAATGCCGATGAATTACCCGGTTCTCTCTACGGTAGTTGAATATTTTGGAAGTCGGGGAGCCGGGGTGATATTGAAAGGATACGTCAATGCGGAGTAAAATCACTGTAGTTGGGGCTGGCTTTGTAGGTAGCACCCTGGTTCAGCGCCTGGCGGAGCGCGATTATGCGGATGTGGTGATGTTTGACATTGTGCCGAACATGCCGCAGGGGAAGGCGCTTGATATGCTCCAGGCCGGTCCTGTGCTTGGCTATGATACGCTGATTACTGGCACGAATGATTATGCCGATACGGCCAATTCCGATATTGTTGTGGTCACCTCCGGTTTTCCACGCAAGCCTGGTATGAGCCGCGATGACCTGCTGAAGAAGAATCAAGAGATCGTGACTGAGGTAGTTGAGCAGGTTGTGAAGCACTCGCCCAGCTGTATTCTGGTGATGGTGACGAATCCATTGGATGCGATGGCCCATGTGGCGCTGCACGTGAGCGGATTTCCTCGCGAGCGGGTGATTGGCATGGCCGGAGTTCTGGACACAGCCCGCTTCCGCACGTTTATTGCGCAGGAACTGGGCGCGTCGGTGCGTGATGTGCAGGCGTATGTGCTGGGCGGCCACGGCGATACGATGGTGCCGCTCTCGCGCATGTGCACGGTCGCGGGCGTGCCGATCGCAGATCTGCTGCCGGCGGAGCGCATTGAGCAGATCGTGCAGCGGACACGCGATGGCGGCGCGGAGATCGTGAAGCTGCTCGGCAATGGCAGTGCTTATTTTGCTCCTTCGGCTTCCGTTCTTCAAATGATCGATTCGATCGTCCTGGATAAGAAGATGATCTTGCCCTGTGCCATCTATCTAAAGGGCGAATATGGTATTCAAGATCTCTACGTCGGCGTGCCAGCTAAGTTGGGCGCGAAAGGCTTGGAGCAGGTTGTTGAGATTGAATTGACCGAAAATGAGCGCGCCCTACTACGGAAGTCCGCCGATTCTGTGCACGAGCTGGTTAGCGTTCTTGGCATCTAGCTGCCTGTACGCTAGTGTTACAAGAGGAATAGAGTAACCTGTATACCCTATTCCTCTTCGTCACCCTCCTCCCCGTCATCGTTGTTCCCTGGATTCTCTCCCTCATCTTCCTCTAGTTTCTCTTCCTCGTCTTTACTTTTTGTCTCTTTATCTGCTCCCGCGATGACAACTATATATTCACCCTTCAATTTTTTCTGGCTAATGGCGGCAAGCAGGCTTGATAATGGTCCCCGTTCAACCTTCTCAAACAATTTAGTCAGATCGTTTGCCAGGGCCGCCTCCCGGTCTCCGAAGACTTCGAGCGCATCTTTTAAGAAACCATCTAATCGATAGGGACTTTCATAGTAGATAAGCGTGTGCGGCGCATCTTTATCCACGGCAAAGAACTTACGTCGCCCAACCGGCTTTCGTGGTGGGAAGCCGCGAAAGGTGAAGCTATGGACGGGCAGGCCGGAGAGCACAAGAGCCACGACAAAAGCCGTGGGTCCTGGAATCATGGTTACCTCAACCTGCGCGTTGATCGCACGTCGTACAAGGGTAAAGCCTGGATCAGAGATACCAGGCGTCCCAGCGTCCGTAACGACTGCAACTGACTGGCCCAGCCTTAATAGCTCTTCGATCCGTTCTCCAGCTCGCTGCTCATTATGTTCATGAAATGCTAGCTGCGGTTTTTGGATATTGAAATGCTTGAGGAGTAGTCCCGTTTTTCGTGTATCTTCACTTGCAATAATATCTGCCTCCCGGAGCGTATCAAGGGCACGCAGAGTAATATCACCGAGATTGCCTATTGGCGTCGCTACTAAATAGAGCATAGAGTTCCTTTCTGCTTCTTCATCTTTTCCGTTTCTCTTTTTCTATAATTATCGCATGCATTAAGTAAAAATCACATTCTATCGCAATGCTATTTATTCTAGATAGATCCTTTTCTTAGGAGTTTTAAAGAAGAGCTGTAACATTTTTGGAACGAGTATCATACACGTTATATGTTAAGTGGAAAGCAAGCTAAAGATTATATGCCGTCTAAAAGAATGTATCCGAATACTGTTTATCCCCACACCAAGGAGGCTTTCCTCAATCATTGTTACAAAACAGTGTACAACATTGTATCGATATATTGACAATAGTATAACTTTCTATGTATACAATGTAAAAATTTGAAAAATGTTTGTCGTCCTCGCTTTGCAGCGGAGCCAGAACTTTTTTACCAGGCTGATGGGATGGGTTATCAAATGCCATAAGGATGATACAACTTCTGGAGATGTGAAGCGTCTTTACACTTATAGATACGCTTGCAAATGTTTCTATTATGGACGGAGGGCGTATATATAAGCTTAATTCATCGCTCTTTACTGTATATTTTTTCATTCATAAATTGTAATATATCATCATATTTATGACAAAGCTTCCTTACAGAAAACAATACGAATGTAAAACCTCTCTGTTCTTTATTCAAACAATATTCGATGTTTTCATGATGCATAGGAGTGGAGTATTACATAATAAGGCGAGGAAAAAAGTACAATATGGGTTGACTAGAATCGAAGCGTATGATAGACTACGAAATATGAAGAATCATCTAGCGATCTTCCTCTTTGTAGCATCCATGATGTCAAGACAAACTCGAATGAATGAAAGTTATACGTGAGCGTTTCGTGAGTGCTACACCAGTAAGTATGTATGTAGATAGAGGAAAGCGACGCTAGTTTTCATTGAGCAACTGAAAATTTTAGACCAGAGTGTCTGTCATACTATTTTTTGAAAGGAACTATTTCATGCCATCCCTTGAAACTGCCAATGTAGGGAAGGCTGTTGCCGCAAGAGTCGGTACGAATATTCGAGAGGTTCGTACGAAATTGGGCATGACTCAAGCTCAACTAGCCGCTCCCGAATTTTCTATATC
>CAXTXB010000657.1:0-1229 GCA_964247965.1 uncultured Dictyobacter sp.
CCCATGACAACCGCAAGGGAGTGTCGCGACGCGGAGGGAGTCGGTTCAATCATGTAGGTCGGTCTAGTATTGCTCTATCAAACTACGTAGCAACCCGAGAACTGGGGAAGCAAGATATTCAAGAAAAGTTGTGTGCTAGTAAAAGGAGAGAGAACCTTATGATTTGCCCGCGTTGTAATAGCCAGGTGGCCCCCGGAGTCAAATTTTGTGGAAATTGTGGAGCTCCGATGCCAGTTGGTGCTCCAGCGTCACAAAGTAGCCCGCAACAAGGACCATATGGGGCTCCACAGGGTGCGTACATTCCCCCAAATCAATTCGAAGAATATAGCAATAGTATGTTCGGCAATTCTGTCCCTAAGGCCGAATTGCACAACCCTAAGAGCCCGTTGCGCATCGCGGATCTAACTATTTCGATTGATGGCGAACTGGTGCCTGTCGTTGACATCATGCTGGGCAATCAGATGCCCATCTACTTTGAGCATCACATCTTGCTCTGGAAGCATCCGGGTGTTCAAATAGGTTTCAAGTCAATGCGGGGAGCTGCGCGGCGCTTCTTCTCAGGTCTACAAGTCTTTATTACTGAGGCACAGGGACCGGGTAACATTTCGTTCTCCCGCGACTCGGTAGGACAGATTGTGGCACTGCGTCTGCAGCCGGGGCAGATGGTGGAGGTGCGCGAACACCAGTTTCTGGTCGCAACGGGCAATATAGATTACAATTTCACCTTTGTGCAAGGAGCATCAAACATTCTCTTTAGCCGTACAGGCCTATTCATTGATCAATTTACGGCTCAGGGCGGCGAGGGGATGCTTCTGCTTCATGGCTATGGCAATGTCTTTGAGAAGATGCTCGCACCGGGAGAAGCCCTGGACGTGGAGCCGGGAGCCTGGCTGTGGAAAGATCCTTCAGTGCAGATGCAGGTGACCAGCGTGGTCGGTTCACAACGTAGTGGAGGCGGCATTCTAGGCGCTATCGGCAACTTCGCCGCCGGAGCGTCCATTATTATGAACCGCTTTATTGGCCCCGGCCGCGTCGGAATCCAGTCTATGACCTATCATCCACCCACGGCAGAAGGATCGCAACAAGCTGGAGGGCAAAACAACTTGGGAAACAACATCAACCTGGGCGATCTCTTCTCTTAAGTAGCCGTCTAATCACTTATCGCGCTGCTTTCTAGACTTTTTTGATATATTTTAAACTTTTACAAACTATTGCGCTAAGCGCAATAG
>CAXTXB010000657.1:1288-3074 GCA_964247965.1 uncultured Dictyobacter sp.
TGATTAGACGGCTGAGGGGTTAGTGTGACCTTTTTCTTTGTTAATACGCAGAATCTTTAGCATATATTGCTCTGAGTTTAAGTAATAGGGATTGCGTTTAATATATTTTCCTACCACCGAAATTGGATGCAGTTTGAGCATTTCTACTACCAGACTGGGAAGTAGTTTACTATGGTCATAATGCATAAGGGCGATAATAGGCGCATTTTGGAACGTAAACACCGCGTCCGAAGCAGCTTCGTATTTCAAAACCTGCTCTGGAGTGGCAATATCCTTTACCAACCATGTCATATCGATCGATATACGTACCGCCTGCCAGCCTTCACGCAGAGCCTGGGCGATAAACGTCTGGTGCGATGAGAGCAGAAAATATGGATCGAAGCGCTTCCCATTCGCCAGAAACGGCTCGCGCTCTTCGATCAGTACGAGTTGACCTGAGGCAACCAATTCATCCACATCGACTTGCAATTTTATCAGCTCTTCACGCAGATCCTTCACCTGAGCCGGGGCTGCGGCGAATAGACATTTTTCAGATAGTGAGAGTCCTACTCTCAGCAGCCGCGCTGTCACACTATGAATTTCAGTCACCTTGCTATAAAGCTGGCAGATATGTGAGCCAGGGGGAATACGCTCTGATTTACCTTCAACACTAAGATCCATGCCTACCTCCGCTGGAGTTGCTATTCCTCATAGAAGATACAGAAGACACAGAAGGCGTAGATGCTCGTGCCCTCTGCGCTTGAAAGATGCGGGCGGAGCGATTAATTGTAAAGACAACAAACCAGGCCAGCCCGCCAAAAGTAGCTACGCCCGCGAGAAAGATCAAGAGGAGTAGCAGTACAGTCCCCTGCAAGGACGCGTTTTTTACGAACAGCACAAATGGCAGTGTGCCGACCATCAGGACGACCGGAAAAAAGATCGCCCACGTGACGATTACTCGCGTTCCCTGCGCCCGTGTCAAAGGCTCTTCACCACTATAGGGGAAGAGGAGACGGCGCAGAGGAAAGGGACGCGGTCGATTCTGCTGCATACAGCTCTATCAGTCCTTCCTGTTGTCGCCCTCTTGTTGTCGATGATACAACCATCGTTGTAACATCTCTTCTGCCTGATATAAGATATGCACTTCGTTCTGATATGTTAGATAGCGGCAGGCCTCGTAGACGGGGAACCATTGTACGAGATCATACTCTTGATCGTGTAGCGTGGTATCACCACCTACAGCCTCCAGGAGAAAATGACGCACCTGCTTATGATAGCGCACCTGGTCACGCACAAAAGAATACGAGACGCTGCCAATATAGCCAATGAGTTGAACTTGCAGGCCCGTCTCTTCCTGTGCCTCGCGCATCGCTACTTGCTCTATTGTTTCGCCCGGCTGTGGCGTTCCTTTGGGCAGAGCCCAGGTACCGGCGTAGCTGCGTCCTACCAGCACGACCTCCATGATGGGCATCTGCTCCGTGCTCTGAGTCTCTTGTTTCAGATCGTAATGGTTTGCAGAGAAGTCTATATCAGGAGAGTACAGGGAAGCAAGGCGAAACACGACGCCGCCCGCTGAGTAGGCCCGCATTGTTCGATATCGCTCCATTGGTCGCAATGTCCCCTCTCTCTCATACCATCAATGTGCGATGTGCGTACCTACCTCACTTCTATAGAAAGGTTGAGAATGTCTACATGACTTCCACTTGTTTCATTCAAACGCTTAGTTAGTTCCACACTCGCTTCAAACGTTCCCTGCCCACCACCCTTCTCTGCTAGAAAGCACGATGCACCGCCTTCTCTTCTATTA
>CAXTXB010000658.1:0-3056 GCA_964247965.1 uncultured Dictyobacter sp.
TCCATTTGCAAGCTCTTCCTTTGCAAGCCCTCTCTAATTTGGCCCAAACTTAGGCTTCGCGCAAAAGTGTGTGGAAATGTAAAAAGTGTATAATAATAAAAAGGGTTCACTTTCTAACGCAACACAAGCTAAAGATTGGGTAACTGCCAGTTGATCTCAGGTTTGCCTGCCTCACGTAACGTCTTGTTGATAGCTGAGAAGGGTTTGCTACCGAAGAAACCATTGCGGGCCGAGAGCGGCGACGGATGGGCGGATTGAATAATAGTATGCCGCGTCGTATCGATCAGAGCCTGCTTCTTCTGGGCATAGTTGCCCCACAAAACAAAAATCACAGGGCTCTCTTTCGCGTTCACAGAACGTATCACCGCGTCAGTAAAGGTCTCCCAACCATGGTTTTTATGCGAATTAGCCATGTGGGCACGAACAGTAAGAACTGCATTCAGCATAAGAATACCCTGCTCCGCCCAGGGCACAAGATAGCCATTATTAGGAATAGAGAAGTCAACATCGGATTGCAGCTCTTTAAACATATTCATAAGCGATGGCGGCGGCTTGATGCCAGGCCGAACCGAAAAACAAAGCCCATGAGCCTGGTTATGATCATGATAAGGGTCCTGCCCCAAAAGCAAAACATTCACATTCTCATAAGGAGTCAGCTTCATAGCCGAAAAAACCTCCGGCTCCGGCGGGAAAACAGTATAATGCTCCCGCTCATCATCCACAAAGTGAGCCAGTTGATCGAAATAAGGCTTTTCAAATTCAGCCGCCAGATGGCTGTGCCAGCTATCAGGAATGTTTACTTGCATAGACTATCCTTCATATTTAAGTTTTTTAATAATATAGCTCTGAGAGCTTGTAGACTTTTGATACTATAACATTCTAAGGAAGGGCAGAGATAGCGGTAATGATTTTTTATGGGACAAGAGAAAAGGGAAACACTGCTTGTATGCAAATGGGGGCTGTGATTCGTAGAACAAACATGACACTGTTATGTCAAACCCTTGTGTTTATTTGATGAGCATGGTTCTCGGTGGAGGATTGTGCGCGTAGAGAAAAGGAGAACATGTATGGCTAAAGAAGATGAATTGAAACCCTATAAACCTGAGGAGCCGGTTGACAAAGAGACGGTGAAGAAAGATCAGGAGGAGATTCGCGAGGCGGCGAAGAAGGCAGCCCAGCAGACGGCGTCAGAGGAGTTGGGGGACGAGCCGCCTATTAGCCGCGAGCAGGCTGAGAAGGAGATTCGCGAGGCAGCCCGTAAGGTGCAGCAGGAAAAAAAGAAGTAGAGAAAATCTACTTCTTTGCCATCTTCGGTTCCTTTACAATGGATCATTCCGAACGTTAGAAAAATGAGAACTATACTATTTTCCCCGCTCTTTTAGCGGGGAAAATAGTATAGTTCTCGTTTTTCTAACGTTCGGAATGATCCATTGTAAAGGGCCTGGCAACTAGCCCACGCTACCGGACATCTCTAGCTGAATCAGACGGTTGAGTTCGACGGCGTATTCCATCGGGAGCTCCTTGGTGATGGGCTCGATGAAACCGTTGACGATCAGCGAATATGCCTCAGACTCGTCGAGGCCGCGGCTCATCAGGTAGAAGAGCTGATCCTCGCCGACCTTGGAGACGGTGGCCTCATGGCCGATCTCGGTCTGGTTCTCTTCGACACGGATGGTTGGATACGTATCGGTACGCGCGTTCTCGTCGAGCAAGAGTGCGTCACAGCGGACGTTGGACTTGGTGTGGTGTGCGCCCGGATTGACACGGACGAGGCCACGATACGATGCACGGCCAGTACCCTTTGAGACCGACTTCGACAGAATCTGCGAAGTCGTATGTGGTGCCAGGTGAGTTACTTTCGCGCCCGCATCCTGGTGCATACCATTGTTCGCAAAGGCTACCGAAAGGATGTCGCCACGAGCACCAGGCTCCATCAGCAAGACGGCCGGATACTTCATCGTCACCTTGGAGCCGAGGTTGCCATCGACCCATTCCATTGTCGCGTCGCGATAAGCTGCGGCACGCTTGGTGACCAGGTTGTACACATTCTTCGACCAGTTCTGGATCGTCGTGTAGCGGACACGAGCGCCTTCCATGACTTTGATCTCAACCACCGCACTGTGCAGGCTATCACTGGTATAGCTAGGAGCCGTACAGCCCTCGACATAGTGGATGTAGGAACCAGGCTCGGCGACGATAAGCGTGCGCTCGAACTGGCCCATATTCTTGGCGTTGATGCGGAAGTAAGCCTGCAAGGGAATCTCTACGCGTACGCCACGAGGGACGTAGACGAAGCTGCCACCACTCCATACCGCGCTATTCAATGAGGCAAATTTATTATCGGACGGAGGAATGACCGTGCCAAAGTGCTCTTTCACAATATCAGGATACTCGCGCAGGGCGGTGTCCATATCGGTGAAGATAACGCCAAGCTTCTCCAGATCCTCACGAACCTTGTGGTAGACGGCTTCACTCTCATACTGGGCGGTCACGCCGGCGAGATATTTCTGTTCGGCCTGAGGAATGCCCAGGCGATCAAACGTGTCTTTAATCTCGGAAGGAATATCGTTCCAGGTCTTGCCCTGTTGAGCAACGGGCTTAATATAATAATAGATATCATCGAAATTAATGCCCGAAAGATCAGCACCCCAGGTCGGCATTGGTCGCTTCTCAAAGAGATCAAAGCTTTTGAGTCGGAACTGCCGCATCCAACTGGGTTCGCCTTTCATCTCAGAGATCTGCTCAACGACCTTCCTGTTCAGTCCTTTTTCGGACTTAAATGCATAGTTTTCTTCTACATGGAACCCAGCGCTATAATCACCCTGTTCCACTTCAAATGCTTGACTCATGACTCACTCCAATTGCTGGCTGATTCTATCTGAGTTCATAGAAAGCCGATTGCTTTCTCTTTGTTAATCCTTACTTATTCACTCGGATTTATGTGTATTATATGTGTTTTTGGAGGGCTTGTCAAGATTAAATAAAGGTGCGCAGGCTTTTTACAGAGTATCTACACGCCTTCGGCGTGCACTGTTTCTTTTTAGTCAGTATATATT
>CAXTXB010000659.1:0-2214 GCA_964247965.1 uncultured Dictyobacter sp.
GTCGTGCTCGCTCCGTCTCCCAGGCCAGCGAGCACGACAACCGCAAGGGATTGTCGCTACGCGGCTTCGCCGCTGATCGTCTCGCTTGCCCAGTTTTCGGATTGCAATGGAATTTGACAAAGCACTATAGTACTTCATAAAAATGTTTGTGTTCTATCTCTGGTCTAATTGCAGCGCGTCGGCATAACGATTGAAAAAGTTAAATAGGCCGATGACGGTTGAGATCTCTACGATCTCACCATCGTCAAACTGGGCCTGGACTTGATCCCATAGGTCTTCGTCTATGTCGCGTGCGCTGGTGGTCATAATTTCCGCGTAGCGCAGTGCGGCCAGTTGTCGCCCGGTGAAGAGGTGACGATGCTGGTCTATGTGATAGAGCGCGTCTAGCAGGGCGTCGCTCACTCCTAGCTGCCTTGCCAAGGCAGTGTGCTCCTCCTGTCAATAGAAGCAGTTGTTGACCTGTGAGACACGAATAGCTAGCAGTTCTTTTAGCTCGGGCTCTACTGTTCCGGTGCGCATGGCAGCCTCAAGTAGCTGCATGGCGTTCTGCATGATATTTGGTCGCAGGGCCATGGTACGAAAGAGTGTGCCCATGGTGGCGAAGCTAGAGTTTTCGATGCTCGTCGGCAACGGCGCCGAGTCGTCGGGTTGGATACGCGGCATGCGTAACATCTCCTGGTTTCTTCTCTATATATGTGATATGTGTGCGCTATTATTTTCCATTCTCATATTTTATTGGACTCGGCAATAGTTCGCAACTCGACCTGGTACTCGCCTTCTCGCGCCTTCGGCGCTCGTCCCGTGTTTCTTATTATAGCTTTTCCATTTTTTGCATAATTTTAGGTAACCCCAAATTATGCAAAAAATGGAAAAGCTATAATAAGAAACATGTCACTAAACGGATTGCGAGCATGTTTGACACCCTCTCCCCCCCTTGTTACAATACAGGCAGCGTTGAGCATAAAGGAGAAACGGCTTGGTAAACATAGTACGCCACGATTATGAGAGAGAGATTATTGCGCGCACCCGCATCGGCATTATTGGTGGTGGTCAACTAGGATTGATGATCAGTGAGGCGGCACGCGCTATGGGCTTCCAATCCGTCACTGTGCTCGATCCCACTCCCTCCAGCCCTGCCTCCGCTGTGGCAACTCAGATCCAGGGCAGTCTGAAAGATCCTGACGCCCTTCGTGCACTGGCGACCTCCGCCGATATCTTGACATATGAGATAGAGCATATTAATACTCAGGCGCTGCACGATCTGCAAGCCTCTGGCACTAGAATCTATCCTGCGCCGGAGCTGCTCTCTATTATTCAGAATAAATATACGCAAAAAGAATTTCTGGCACAACACGATATTCCCGTCGCACCCTTTATGTCCATTGACCGACCAGAGGATATCGCACGCGCCATTGAGACCTGGGGTTATCCTCTTGTGCTTAAGGCAAAAAAAGATGCCTACGACGGACGCGGCAATGCGCGTATCAATAGTTCAGCTGATGTTCAGCCCGCTCTCGATAGGCTTGCGGGACGCGAGCTTTACGTGGAGAAAGGCCTGGCTCTGGACAAAGAATTGGGCATTATGATCGCGCGCAACGAGCGTGGCGAGCTGGCAAGCTTTCCGGTGGTGGAGATGATTCACGCCCGCGATATCTGTGAGACGGTGCTGGCCCCTGCTTCTGTATCCACCACCCTACAAGAAGAGGCTCAGGCGATGGCACGCGAGGCGATCGCGAGCCTCAATGGCATTGGCATCTTCGGCGTGGAGATGTTCCTGGACAGGTCTGGTCGCATCTGGCTTAATGAGATCGCGCCCCGCCCGCATAATCTGGGCCACTTTACGATCGAAGCCTGTCAGACCTCACAGTTTGAGCAGCACCTCCGTGCAGTTACCAATCTGTCTTTGGCTCCAACTACGATGCTCTATCCTGCAGCTGTGATGGAGAATATTCTGGGCACGCGCAATGGACCAGCTGAGCCGCACTGGTCGCGCGACTACGATACCGCCCATGTCTTCCCCCATATCTATGGGAAGCGCGAGACCCGCTTCGATCGTAAGATGGGTCATATTACGGTCGTGGGCGACGATCTCGCGACCGTTTATAAGCAGGCAAAGGAGGCGAGGGCTGCTTTTTCGATATAGTAGTGCTAGAATGACTTACGCCGAATTTTAAAAAAAATAATAACAAAAAATTTTTTGGGGGGGGGATTTTT
>CAXTXB010000659.1:2224-3052 GCA_964247965.1 uncultured Dictyobacter sp.
GACTCATTTTTCGTAAATTCGGCGTAAGTCATTTTAAGGTAGTAGCGTTATATGCTGTAAAACAAGGAGGCGAGAGTGTAGCTCTCGTATAAATAGAACTATGTCAGATGTTGAAAAAACTATGAGCACGCCCGGCTTCCATAACCGGGGCGTGCTTGTCTCTTCAGAGGGCGTGGGAGATGCTGCTCGTGGTGAACCGAGAGTACTGGTAACGATGGGCAGCGATTCGGATCTGCCCCTGATGATGAAGGCGGTGGATACACTGCGCCACGAGTTTGGTATCCCTTGCCTCGTGCAGATTAATTCGGTCCACCGCGATCTGCGCACAATGATCGAGCACATCGACAATCTTCCCCCATCGGTCCAGGTGATTATCGCCTGCGCCGGCGGGGCGGCCCACCTGCCCGGCAACATCGCGGACCTACGCGCAGACTTGCCTGTTATTGGAGTTCCCCGGGACCTGGGCGCGCTCAACGGCGTCGATGCCCTGCTCTCCATGGTGCAGATGCCCGAGGGTGCGCCCGTGGCTGTCATGGCAATTGGGAGCGCTGGAGCGGTTAACGCGGCCATACACGCGGCCAAAGAGGTGGCTATTGGTGATCCAACCATCAAGGTTCGTCTGCTGGACTACGCGGCCAAACGTAAGGCCCGTGTCGCCAACCAGAATCAGTCTCTGGAACAAAACCTGCATGAACTTACAAAATAATCCTTTTTGTGCCCTGCTTTTTCGCAGCTTCGCTGCTCTTAAAAAAGTTAAATAGGTCATCGCGAACTTTTAAAAAATGAGGAACATTATGTTTTCGCGCACTTTTTCTCCTGCCTCTGGCA
>CAXTXB010000660.1:0-1853 GCA_964247965.1 uncultured Dictyobacter sp.
TCCATGAACCTACCTTTTCTGTGGGAGAGGGTGCGCTACGATTGAGCTCTGCGTGGGGCTGGCTGAACAGGCAGTGCTAAAGCGTGGGTGTGGCTGATCCAATCAGCACGCTCTGCTTTGCAGAGGCAGGAGGCCCTGCGGCTGCCTCTCTTGGTCACCTGTTCTCCCCTCTCCTTCCTGGCACCATGCTCCGTTCGTTCTCTGTTTTTCTCCGTCTTTCAACAGCATTGATCCCTTACGGTTGTCGTTGCCGCCCGAGTGCTCATTAGATCAAAAACGAAAACCGCAAGGAATTGTCGCTACGCAGGCGGGAGAATCGAATCGCCAGGTTGCGGCACGACACGTAAAAGACTGTCGTGCCGCAATCGAGCGTAGGAGATTTATGCCCTATGCCTAACTTGAACTATTGAGAATTTGCGTATATTGTTGTTGCGCCGTAGAGACCGCCTGGTCTATCTGCCCATCGAAGATAGCCTTTTGAAGTGCTCCGATCCAGGGACCATTTTGATCGTTGAACAGCTGGTTATAGTGTACACTATAAGGAGTGCGGCCCTGCGCCATCGCATTTGAGGCCGTCTGGTAGCGTGTATCCTTCTGACTATACTGGTTGTTTGAAAGATCAGTGCGTACCGGGAGCTGGCTGTTCTTGGCAAACAGATTCAACTGGGTACTATCTGATAGCAGCCAGGAGATAAAGTCCTGGGCCGCCGCAGGATTCTTCGAGCCTTTAGGAATACCGATGCTATCCCCACCCGCGAAGGAAGACGTGCCACCATTCTGGCCGGGCAGAGGAGCAATGCCGAAATCGATCTTGGGAAACTGATTTTTCAGGGTAGAAATCGAGAACGCTCCGCTACCTACCATCCCCACTTTATTGGTCGTGAAGGCATTTAAAAAGTTCGTCCCATCATCAACCCTCGCCCCCGCCGGCACCTGATTCTCAGTCCAGAGTCGATGGTAGAACGTCAGAGCATCCTTCACCGCAGGCGTATTCCAGGTGGCAGTCTTGCCATCATTGCTGAGCACATCGCCACCACTCGCCCAGATCAGCGGCAAGAACGTAAATGCATTACAGCCAGCGCAGCGGCCCGCGAAGTAGAATCCTTTGTTCCCATTGCCGAGATTCGTAATTTTCTTCGAATCGTTCTCAATATCAGCCCAATTCTTCGGCGGCTGATTAGGATCGAGCCCAGCCTGGCGGAACAGATTCTTATTGTACAGCAGGACCGAACCCTCCGCGCTAAAAGGCACACCATAGACCTTATTTTGATAAGTCGCCAGGCGGATGTGTGATGGGCTCAGCTTATCGAAGTACGGCAGCTTATGCGCAAAATCTGTAATATCGGTCATTTGATCGGCGGCATCAAATGCAGGCATATAGATTAGATCGATAGCGATGACATCGGGGGCAGTGCCCGCCGCAATAGCCGTGCCAAACTTTGTCACAAAGCTCGCCGCAGGAATAATCGTCAACTTCACCTGATTTTTATGGCTCGCATTGTACGCTTTAACAACTGGAGTAACCAGGTCGGAATCGCTATTCCGAATCCAGAACGTAATCGTGGTTGGACCATTTGTACTGCCGGAGCTAGAGCCGCCGCAAGCGATAAGATTTGCGGCCGCAAGTATGCCCAGGAGTAAGAGCAGCATCGCTCGTAAAGGAAGACGTACCTTCATGAAACTAGTAGTCCTTTCCTAATTGTTCAATCCTATGACTGAAAAAACGCTACTGCACTGCCAAACATGATTGCACCACAACACTGGCTGCGGCGAAGCCGCGTAGCGACCATCTCTTGCGGTTGTCGTTTTCGCTCCGCTCTGGAGGCTGGCTACCACTCCGATCCGCTTGATCG
>CAXTXB010000660.1:1863-3018 GCA_964247965.1 uncultured Dictyobacter sp.
CCGGCCCCCCCCCCCCCCAGCCAGTCTCGCTTTCCCCAGTTTTCGGGCTGCAATCAAGATTGACAAAGAACTACAATAGCTGATCAACTATCTTTCTTCTATCCCCTATTTTTCCTTTTTAGTGGAGGAAGATACCAGCTCATCATTATACAGGATAGCAGCACAACAGGACAACATGCCGACGTTCACATCTTCCTTCTAATCCCTACCTGTTATAATGAGAGTATCACACTCTATTTTGTAGTTTAATCTCTCCTTTCCAATTTTTCGTGGGCTAAAGGAGTATGGGTTCCGCAAGAACCACGTAGCACCAGGCTACAGGGCAATCTGACAATGCCAGACTCTTTCTCGCCGTCGATCATAGCGAGTAAGCGGGACCCTGCGAAGCGGCCCATTTCGTGTAGATTCATGTCAATAGTCGTCAATGCAGGTCGCGTAGCCTCAGCCATCACATCCCAATTATCAAATCCAATCACCGCTATATCCTCCGGCACCCGCACACCGCGCTCACGCAGGCCATCCACAACTCCTCTTGCTATTTGATCGCTGCCACAAAAAACCGCATCTACTTTAGGGTTGCTCATAAGTAAAGAGCCGGCAGCCTCGTAGCCCCATGACTCCCGCCATGGCCCAGAGAAAATGTGCTCATCGGATAGAGCTAGACCGTGCTCCTGCAAAATCTGGCGCATACCCTCTATGCGTAACTGCACCGACTCGAAATAACCGGGACCGCTCACCTGAGCGAAGTGACGACGGCCGTGACTGAGTAGATGTTCTGTCGCCAGGCGTGCTCCTTGAGCATCATCGGGAAGAATGCTAAGAGCCGTAGAGTCCGGCACCTGGGTAAAGGCATAGACAACCGGGATATGAGTATTGTCGATATTGATAGTAGGACGTTGATCAGTGCGCCTCGCAGTCACAATAATGCCATCCACATGTTTTGTCAGCAACGAATCGATATAGCTCCGTTCGCGCTGCATATCTCCACGTGTATCGCAAAGAAAAACCGAGATCTGAGCGTCACCAAGAACATTCTCCACACCAGACATAAGCGGAAGACTAAAGCGACCATAGCTATCAGTTGTAAGCAACCCAACCGTGTAAGTACGCCCGCGTAACAGACCCCGCGCAAGGATATTAGGGCGAAATCCAAGC
>CAXTXB010000661.1:0-2047 GCA_964247965.1 uncultured Dictyobacter sp.
CTTAAGAAGGGGGCACGCCGAAGGTGTGCGGATGCGCGAGCGAGGAGAGATGCCTATTCTGATGAGGATCAAGCACTTTCATAAAGCGGAATACAGGAAAGGAATATACTTGACATGTTTGGGCATTTGTACTAGTGTACTTGCAGTGTTGTCTGGCACAGCTCTTCTGACTAGCAAGCTCCGCGTAGCGACAATCCCTTGCGGTTGTCGAGCTCGACGAGCTTGCTAGTTAGAAGAGTTGTGCCGATCGGTATCCTAAAAGCGGATCATCAGAATCTTTCTGTTCACGCCGCATTTAAACATTGATAATACAATATTATAGATGATGAAACCGAAAAGGTTTAGTCGTTTTGCATTAGGAATTCCATGCCGCCTTCTTCTCATTTGTTCTGTGATCATTGTGGTGCTGCCAATCGTACATTGGCTCAGTTTTGTCGTGCATGTGGGCGTCACTTAGTCGAGTTATCCTCTTCCAACTTAACTGGCTTGTTGAGCGCACAGGTGATGCTGAAGCAGCGCTATATTATCCTGGGTCAGGCAGGTCGAGGTGGCTTTGGTGCCGTCTATAGAGCCTCTGATACTCAATTTGGCGGTCGCGTGGTTGCGATTAAGGAGATGAGCCAGAGTTCTTTAAAGCCGCAGGAGCTTATTGAGGCTACCGAGTCGTTTAATCGAGAGGCAATGTTGCTTGCGAGCCTGACACATCCCAATCTGCCGCGCATCTATGAGCAGTTTACGGAAAATGCTCGCTCCTACCTGGTGATGGATTTTATCGAGGGTGAGACTCTGGAGGCGCGGCTGCAAAAATTAGATTGCACGAGGCTGCCTGTGGAGAAGGTTCTCTCCATTGCCCTACAATTATGCTCGGTCCTTGAGTACCTGCACACCCGCCAGCCGCCAATCATCTTCCGCGACCTGAAGCCTGGCAATGTTATGATCACTCCGTCTGAACACGTCTTTCTGATTGACTTTGGGATTGCACGTAATTTTAAGCCTGGGCAGGAAAAGGATACGACTGCCCTGGGCTCTTATGGCTATGCACCTCCTGAGCAATATGGGAAATCGCAGACGACGACGCGGGCCGATATCTACAGTCTGGGCGCGACGCTGCACCAACTCCTCACGGGCGACGATCCTGCGGAGACTCCCTTCCAGTTTACTCCTCTGCGCCTGGGCGATCCCGCCCTGGCTGGACTGGACACCCTGGTAATGAGTATGGTGAATGTCGATGCCAACAAACGCCCCACGCACATTGATGCTGTGCGTCAGCAGCTACAAGACATCGCAACCCGTTATGCCCTGGGTAGTACATTGCCGCGTACAACCATAAAGGTTGCCGCCAGACCAGATGAATCATTACCGTTAGCACCATCGGTACCGTCAATGCCATCGATGCCGCCGGTGCCGCAAAAGCCTGGCGTACCTCCTCCCTATGCATATACGCCGCCCGACCTGCAAAAAGCTGGGAAGAAGCGCGCCCCCAGGTCAATATCCCAGCCACAGGTATATCCGCAGGCCAATATGATCTACGTTTGCCTGGGTCACGCCAGCCGTATCACCCAGGTTGCCTGGTCGCCCGACGGCAAATACCTGGTATCGGCTAGCTTTGATAAGACGATCCAGCTATGGGATGCCGCCAGCGGTAGCCATGTCAAGACCTACAAGGGACATGGCGCGCGCGTTAATGGTCTGGCCTGGTCACCTGATAGCAAGTGTGTCGTCTCGGCCAGTGATGACCACACGGCGCGTCTATGGAGGGTTGGGGAGGAGAAACAAAGCTTTCTCTTTGATAAGCACAATGGCCCGGTCAACGCCGTAACCTGGTCGCCTGATGGCACTTCTATCGCTTCGGCTGGTGACGATAAGACTGTTCTCGTCTGGAATGCCATCAGTCACGAAGTTGTGACTCCATATCGTGAACATACTGATATAGTGCTCACTGTTGCCTGGTCACCTAATGGTCAATATCTCGCCATTGGAGGAAATGAGAAAGAAGTAAACATCTGGAATAGCAATACAAAGAAACAAAACATAACAGACTATGGAC
>CAXTXB010000661.1:2057-2609 GCA_964247965.1 uncultured Dictyobacter sp.
TGCAATTCTGGCCGTTGCCTGGTCGCCCAATGGTCAATATATCGCCTCTGGTGGTCGAGATCGTAACGTCAAGATCTGGGAGCCGGAAAAAATGCAGCAGAAGCGCTCACTTTTGAGAAGTATCTTTTCCCCTAATCAAGGCCAAAGGACCTGGGAGGGCCACACGGGACAGATTTATGACCTGGCCTGGTCGCCCGACAGTAAACGCCTGGCCTCGGCCTGTAGCGACTATCATGTGCGTATACGCAACCTCTACGCAGAGTATCTCTCCTCCACCTTGCCAGCCATCGATGCGTCAACGATCAAAAACGCAGTAGCCTGGTCACCTGATGGGCAATATCTCGCCATTGGCGGAAATGACAAAGCTGTACACATCTGGAATAGCATTACAAAGAAAGAAACATTTACCTACTATGGTCATACTGGTTATGTCATAAGCGTCGCCTGGTCGCCCGATGGTAGTCGCCTGGCTTCGGCTGGCGTCGATCGCACCATCCAGGTCTGGCAAGCTGTCTAGATGACGTGTGATTATCTTCTACATGTATTTTGCAT
>CAXTXB010000661.1:2619-3010 GCA_964247965.1 uncultured Dictyobacter sp.
TTATCTTTCAACAACAAAAAATAATATTAAAAAAAAAACCACAGGAAATTTACACTGTTCCCCAGACCTGGATTTTTTGCCACTCGTATGTTACCTCTATTATAAGTGCCACTATTTTTCTCAGAAAATATAAAGGAGAGCATTTATGGACTTCGATCTCAACGAAGAGCAGGCGGATATTCGTGCAATGGTGAGTCGTTTTAGCGTGCAAGAAATCATGCCGCACGCTGAGACATGGGATGAAACAAACCATTTCCCACGCGAAGTTTTCACAAAAATGGCTGGCCTGGGTCTGTTAGGTATGACAACCCCTGAAAAATATGGTGGGCTTATGCTCGACCGCCTCTCAGCAGCCCTGGTGTATGAAGAGCTTGCGCGTGGAGATATGTCT
>CAXTXB010000662.1:0-3000 GCA_964247965.1 uncultured Dictyobacter sp.
CTTCAAAAGTTCGCGATGACCTCTACTTCTTATTAACACTAACCTTCGTCCTCAAAGGCCCTTACAGCGTCTTTCTCATCGGTCGACGCTTCAGGACCAGTTGGTTGTACCTTGTATCCTGGTTTGTCACCCTTCTTGACGTAGTTTACTCCCCACCAGCAGAAGAGGAGTAGGGTTGCAGCGACCAGGAAGATCAGGGGAATAAAGCCAATGAGTTCGGTAAAGGCTCCGGCGAACAGAAGCACGGGAATAGTACCGGCGCTGTAGATCATGAATTGGAGTGAGAGGACGCGGGCGCGTCCAGACTCCGGGGCGCGCTCCTGCATGATTGTCTGAGTAGGAATATTGACGCAGGCCATGGCGACACCCAGCAAGAAGAGTATTATAATAACAGACAGCAGCAAAAGAGGGGACTCAGAGCCATGCCTTGGATCTAAACGCAGGCCGATCCACTGTAAAATTGGCAAGAGCACGAAACCACCGGCAAGCGAAAGAAAACCAATCGTCGTCAGGCGCAGGCGGCCAACCCTCTCTACAATAGGCGTCATAAACACCGAGGCTCCAACCAGGCCAACTGCGGCAGGTGCCAGCACGATCGACATATCTTCAGGTGGATGATGCAGCAGCTCGCGCACAAAGGTGCCAGCCAATTCACCAATTAGCTGCATAAGAATGCCTACCAGGGAGAGCTGGATTACTGAAAAGAAGAGCAAGCGGTCGGCGCGGACGATACGCCAGCCGCTGACCATATCCTGCCACAACGCCTTTAATGCCTGGTTTGCCGCCGCATAGGCGCTATCCGTTTCGTGCTTATGCCGATGTTGGAATTTCTGATGAAAAGCCTGGGGGGGAATAGCCAGAATCAAGCAGGCACAGATCAAATAAAAGATGGCCGCAATCAAAAATAGCATGTCGATGGACACAACGTGTAGCGTGAGAGACCCTACCTGGAAAGAGAACGGAGGGAAGAGCCTTGTCGCCACGCTACCAAGAATCAGGAATCCGATAGCCTGCGAGAGCGTCATCGAAATATTGAAAAGAGAAAGGGCAGGTACGAGATCGCGCTCACCGACCAGTAAGGGGATCGACGAACCTTCCGCCGGAATAAAGAACTGCCCAACCAGCGAGGTCAAAAATATCAAGCCAAAAAGCGTCCACACATTCGAGGGATCAAAAATAGATGACGCAAACATCAGCAACATCGTCAGCATACGCAGCAGGTTGCTAATCCATAGCACCGAGCGCTTATCGATCCTATCCACAATCGCGCCAGCAATCGCGCTAAATGGAATAGCCGGCAGGGTAAAAGCAATGATAGCGAGACCCGCCATAAACGTCCCATCGGGTGGCTTGTTCACTAGAACGATCAGACCAAAGTTTGCGGCATTTAGAATAGTCAGAGAGATAAGCTGCGCCAGCCACAAGAGCAAGAAATTGCGGTTTCTTAGCACCTGCCGAAAGCTTGCCATCCCCTGTTGTTGCTCGGGGTTCATAGACTTCTCTGGCTGTTCAGTCAAGATCGACATAAAATCTGGTCCTCTTCCTTGTGTATCTCACGTACCTGCAACCTACACCTATCAAAAATTTCGTATTAAACCATATACGTATCATTATAGCTAAAAGTACGAGGAAAAACACAACACGCTGTTCCTCATTTTTCAAAAATTCGGGTTCAGTCATTAACGTGATATAATAGGAGTATGACTATGACATCAACAACGACAATACAGGCACAAAAGAAGACAGACCTACTCACGTTGAGCTTGCCACAACTACAACAGTGGTTAAAAGAACGTGATGTAGCCCCATTTCGCGCGAAACAGATTTATAACTGGCTCTACCGGCAGCTTGCTACAGATTTTGCGGCGATGACCAATCTTCCACAGGCATTGCGCAATACATTAACTGAAGAGGCAAGCATCGGGCCAATGATTGTCAAGAGCGAGATGCATTCAAAAGACGATCGCACGCGAAAAATATTATTAGAGTTGGCAGATGGTAAGCTAGTTGAGTCGGTGTTGATGCTGTATCCGCCCATCGGCGACGGTAGCGCGCGCGCTACTGTCTGTGTCTCCAGCCAGGCAGGCTGTGCCTTCGGCTGCACATTTTGCGCCACAGGACAGATGGGATTTGACCGCCATTTAAGCTCAGGGGAGATCGTGGCACAGGTGCTTTACTTTGCACGCGAGCTACGAGCACATCCCTGGACGGCTGCAGGACTGCCCGGCAGCACACCCATCGATTACATCACGAATATTGTGTTGATGGGTATGGGTGAGCCACTCCACAACTATGACAACGTGTTGCAAGCCCTACGTATTCTAAATAGTTCTGACGGATTTAATCTGGGTGCACGTCATATGACCGTCTCCACGGTAGGTCTTGTTCCTGCCATTCGCAAGCTGAGTCAGGAGCAACTACAAGTCAATCTGGCTATCTCGCTGCACGCGCCCACAGACGAGTTGCGCAGCCAGACCATGCCAGTGAACCGCAAATATCCGCTGCATGAACTTCTGGAGGCCTGCAAAGACTACATTGCTGCAACAAAGCGCCAGGTGACATTTGAATACGTCCTACTCGCAGGCGTCAATGATACTGCAGAGCACGCGGAGCAACTTGCCACGCTGTTGGCTCCCCTACAACAATTCGCCCACGTCAACTGCATTCCCGTAAACGCCACTTCAGCCAGCTATAGTACCCCCAGGCCAGATGCCATTCGTGCATTCCGCAACATGCTCTTTGAGCGCGGCATAAGCAATAGTGTGCGCGCTGAACGAGGAGATGATATCGCGGCGGCCTGTGGTCAACTTCGCACCCGCTTTGAAAACAGCCGTAAGATCAGCAAGGTATCAAATCTTCCCGTAATCACGCAATAGCATGCTCACTATCTCTTAGCCTGACATATCGCGGCTTCGCCGCTCTTTCTATAGTGTTTTAAATAATTTAGTAGTTATTTTACTTCTTTCATACATATAGTATTTTATTTTGCATAATTTGCGC
>CAXTXB010000663.1:0-2998 GCA_964247965.1 uncultured Dictyobacter sp.
AGACGGCCCCTTCTAGAATAAGTCACGCAGTACAGACCTATGTCACATTTTTCTTTGAGCAAATGGATACAAATTGAAATTTTATATAAAAAGACCTTGTTCTGTAAAGCTCCTCTGTCCCTTTATTCCATGCCGCCGTGCTACTAGACCGACCCACGTCATTTAACCGGCTCCCTCCGCGTCAGAGGCCGGCTCCCACGACAACCGCAAGGGATTGTCGCGACGCGGTGTCCGCTTAAAGAGCTGTGTTAGAGCACTGCTATATTGTGGTGACTTTTTCCAGTGGATTGCGTCTAACCTGGCATTGGGCAAATAGAAATTTGCATGGCGCAAGGAAGAAAATACTGTTATAAGTTAGGATCAGTATGGCAAACAGCAGCAAAATCAACATGGTTATTAAAGTCAGCAAAAGCAATACTATGACCAACAGAATTATTATGTCAACCCGTGCCAGAAGAAGCACTATGATAATCAGAATCAGTAGACCTGGCACGGCAACCAGGGTTTGGGATGGTATGGAGCGCCTGGAGCACTAGCCAGAATGTGAGAGGAAGATCTTTTTTATTTCAAGCCTCAGGAGTTCGAGGCAATGTAGATTGTACCCCGACGGCGATGGCGATAGAGAGCTGGGCAAGATCAGCGATGCTCACATCGAAGGCGCTCAGGCCGAGCAGCTCGGCTCGGCGTTTCGCGTTGCCGTGCAGACGCACCGATGGCCTTCCGCTGCGCAACTGCACGACTTCCATTTCTTGCCACGCAACGCCATGCAGCCCGGTTCCCAGCGCCTTGCTGATAGCTTCCTTCGCAGCAAAGCGGCCGGCCAGGCGCGCAACCTTACCTCGGCACTGCAGAACTTCAAGTGGGGTGAAAACACGTTGGAGGAAACGTTCGGCGTGTCTTTCATAGACTTTGCGCACGCGATCGACCTCGATAATATCAATACCGACCGCCACGTTCACGCCCTGCGGCACCAGCAAGGATGCCGGTAGACCAGCCACGCCACCAGACCCAAAGAGCCAGCCAGGAATCTCGGTTCCTGGCTGACTCACCAATGGCGTAAAGAGAAGCGGCTGATCTTCTTCATCCATGCTTATTTGCTCTCGCCCGCGATAAGCGTCTCTTGTACGATTTCATCAGCAAGGATGCTTGTTGTATCGGCGGCTGGCAGAATAGAGGGTGCGGGACTCGTGCCCCGACCCATGCCGCGATAGATAAAGCCGTAACGGTTCATCTCACCCGGCTCGTACATATTGCGACCATCAATCAATACCGGACGACGCATTGCACTGCGAATACGCTGCATATTCAAAGACTTAAACTCGTTCCACTCGGTCACGACGACCAGGGCATCTACCTGCTCCGCCACCTCGTAAGGTCCACTGCAGAACGTCACCATATCCATAGAGACGCCCTCGCGGGACAGAGCCTCGCGGCCCGTCTCCTTTGCGACCGGATCATAGACACGCACCGTCGCTCCCTGGCTCGTCACCCAGCGAATAACATCCACAGAGGGAGCCTCACGCATATCGTCAGTATTGGGCTTGAAGGCGAGGCCGAGTATACCAATGGTGCAACCCCGCAGCGAGCCAAGAATGTTAGTCAGTTTTGATACAATCAAGCGGCGCTGATCATAGTTGATATCCATGACTGCGTGGAGCAACTGGGGATGTAAGCCAGCCTCGTCAGCCATATGAGCCAGCGCGCGTACATCTTTGGGAAAGCAGCTACCCCCATATCCCAGGCCCGCGTCCAGGAAGGCACGCCCAATGCGCTTGTCATAACCCATGCCGACCGCAACCTCTTTTACATCCGCACCCAGGCGCTCACAGACCTGAGCAATCTCATTAATAAAGGAGATCTTTGTCGCCAGGAAGGCATTTGATGCATATTTAATCATTTCAGCAGTGTACAGATCGGTCGCCACGATTGGCGCACGCAATGGGAGGTAGAGATGGGCAACCTTGTGCACAGCCTCTGGCTCCGATGATCCCAGCACAACGCGATCTGGATGCTGAAAGTCCTGCAGAGCCGCACCCTCGCGCAAGAACTCAGGATTCGAAACCACCGAGAACCTTACGTTGGGGCGCTTGAGATTCGTACGAATCACGCGTGATACAACATCTCCACTGCCAACCGGCACAGTGCTCTTATTAATAACAATCGCATAGTGATCAAGGTTTTCAGCGATACTGCGCGCCGCACTCTCTACATAGCGCATATCGGCTCCGCCCTGATTGTTGCCCGTGGGTGTGTTTACAGCAATAAAGATAAATTCACTGTTCTCCAGTCCCTCATTATAGCTCAGCGTAAAGCGTAGGCGGTCGGCCTGCACATTTCGCTCGACCATCTCTTCCAGGCCTGGCTCATAGATTGGCAGAATACCTTTTCTCAGACGCTCAATTTTTTCCGGCACAATATCGACGCACGTCACGGTGTTGCCCATGTCCGCGAGGCACGTGCCCGTTACCAGGCCTACATAACCTGTACCTATTACACAGATAACTGACACAATATTACTCCTCTGCTATTACGAATGGATTTTCATACTTCTCTTCTATAATAGTTGTTGATTGGCCATGACCCGGAAAGACAACTAGCTCATCTTCCAGGTTATACAATTTATTTCGGATCGATTGCTCAATCTGTTGATAGTCCCCTCCAGCAAGATCAGTACGTCCTATGCCGCGATAGAAGAGGGTATCGCCACTAAAGACACAATAAGATTGGCTGACCAGGCAGATACCGCCAGGAGTATGACCAGGGGTGTGCAGAACTTCTAGTGTGAGAGTGCCAAAGGTGATAGAATTGCCCTCCTGCAACAATATATCTGGTTTCCGTCTCACAAGTGGCAAGGGTAGACCAAACTGTTGAGAGGTTAGTTCATCATTGTAAAGATAAACATCGGCCGGATGGATAGCGAGGGGAACAGGATAGACCTCGCTAATAGCATCGATGGCAAGGATGTGATCAAAATGCCCATGCGTGTTGAGAATATATT
>CAXTXB010000664.1:0-2989 GCA_964247965.1 uncultured Dictyobacter sp.
CTAAAGGCCGGCATCTTTATAGTTTCCGGCATCTTTATAGTTTAAAGAAATAGATATTTAGTCGCTAATGTACCACTCGGCGGCAGTTACTTGCTCATTTTCTAATGTTGGATGGCGACCTTCCACCGGGACATCCTGCCCATCGATCTGAATGACGCCATACGCCGTATCCCCTTGGATACCTACTTTATGGATAGTGTAGGGGAGACGGCCGTTCTCCGTGTGCACGATCTGGTTTTCAAGTCGCTGCTGCTCGCTCATCTGCTCTCCTTTTCTTTCTTTGCCTACTCCTGCTTCTCTTCTGCGTTTTATTGTATCACCAGGTTCATCAAGGAGGGAAGGTTGTTCAGCGCTATGGAGCAAGGCCTGGAGGAGTATTGAGCAACTCTTTGTATGCGAACAACGTGTCCTATATTGAGAGAGAAAAACGCTGAATACCGTTACTGACAGGCGAAAAAGGAAGAATTGAGGCGTATAAAAAGAGTACAAAGAAGCCTTTTGTTGTTACCTTATAGTGCTCTATTTTATGTCTATTAAAATGGTATGTTTTTATCGATTGATAAAGGGAAAGTCAGGAGGATCGTTTTGTATGCCCACCGACCGTTCACGCACAACACCACGTCCTGATACCGAGGAGACGCGCCGTGCCATCCTTCGAGCGGCGCAATCACTCTTTATGAAGCTTGGCTATCGCACGGTGACTACACGTATGGTAGCCGAGGCCTGTGGTGTGAAACAGCCTCTGCTTTATTATCATTTTTCTGATAAAGAGACGCTTTACCTTGAGGTTCATCGTGAGCAGGCGGCGGCTTCGCGCGCGGTCCTGGAGCGCATAGCCGCACGCCAGGGGGAGAGCGTGCCGGTGCGCCTGAGCCATATAATGCGCTATCTGCGCCAGTCATATCAGCAGAATATGAGTCTCTTTTTCCATGAAATTCGCTATGAAATTCATCCGTCTGTGCGCGTTGCCATGCGGGACCTTTTTCGTCTAAGCATTGTCGCTCCTATTATGTCCGTCTTCGAAGATGGTATCAACACTGGCTTTTTGCGCCCACCCAGTGAGGGCGGTGTAGCTCCTCGTCTGGCTACCTATCTGCTGTTGAGCACTCTTTCTAACCTTTCCTTCTCTACAGAGACCGAGGGTGAGTTGGAGCGCGAGGGAGGCCTGCCTTCTGAGAAAGACCATGAACTTGCGGAATCCGTGGTGCAGGCTCTAATCTATGGTATGGCTGCTCGGCTAGCAGGAGAAGCTCAACAGTCTTCTTAAATCCGTAAACCTTCTCTTCCCTTGTCTCTTTGCAGCAAAAATGACCCGACGTATGATCTGTTGCGCTCTTTGACTTAAGAGCGTATTCTTTAAAGAGCCCTCTTGTTTATCAAGTGATAAAGGAGCAAAAATATGAGACCAGATTCTGACCTTTCGCCAGAATCTCAAAAAACGCCTGACCCCGGCTACAAGTGGCGCGTTCTATCTACTGTAGTGGTTGGTCTGTTTATGGTTATCCTGGATTCAACGGTTATCAATGTTGCACTCAAAACGTTGCAGCAGCACTTTTCAGTTTCCACAAGTGAATCTCAATGGGTGATTAGCCTGTATACATTAGCGCTTGGAATCTCGACGCCGCTCTCGGGTTTTCTAGGTGATCGCTTTGGGGTCAAACGCGTCTATCTAAGTGGACTCGCGCTGTTCGTGCTGGGTTCATTCCTCTGTGGAATCTCGCCTTCCCTTACTATCCTGATTATCGCACGGGGTATTCAAGGTATTGGCGGCGGTATTGCTTTGCCGCTTGGAACGGCCCTGCTGTTTCGTGCATTTCCACCCCGTGAGCGTGGTGCAGCTTTTGGAATATTTGGTATCGTACTGGTCTTCGCGCCTGCCATAGGTCCTCTGCTAGGTGGCTGGCTCGTCGATCATAATCTGCTCGCGTGGATCTTTTTCTTAAACATCCCGATTGGCGCGTTTGGCCTGACCATTGGGACGCGCTTCCTGCGCGAGGCCCCTGGATCAGTAAGCGTGCGGGCCGACATTCCCGGAATCGTCCTGGCGAGCCTTGGCTTCGGCGCTATCCTCTTCGCCGCCTCTCTAGCAGGGGAAACAGGCATCGGCTGGGGCGATCCTCGCGTAGTCGTCAGCTTGATTGTTGGCGTTGTATCGCTGGTCATCTTTACAATTGTAGAGCTGCGTACATCCCAGCCACTGCTCGATCTCCAGCTCTTCCGCATTCCAAGCTTTGCGCTAGCCAATCTTGCTGGACTCGTAGGTACGATTGCGCTCTTCGGCGCAGAGTTCTTGCTGCCGCTCTACCTGCAAATTTTGCGCGGTGAGACAGCATTTTCGACCGGGCTTATCTTACTTCCGCTAGCTATCGCCTCGGCATTTTCAACTGTTATTGGTGGCCGACTGGTTGATCGAATTGGTCCGCGTGTGCCCATCGTCATCGGTTTTGTACTCATTGCTTATAATACATTTCAATTGTCACAGATTCGGCTCGATACGAGCATCAATTTTATCATTTTCCTGCTCGTACTGCGCGGCATCGCCATCGGCTTGATTATTCAGAATAGCCAGGTGGCCGCCCTGATGGATGTGTCGCCTGCCCGTCTTAATCGTGCAACACCCTTGATTCAGGCCACGCGGCAGACGATGCAATCGATTGGTGTCGCGCTCCTGGCCACGATTCTTTCCAGCGCGGTCACGATTACGCTGCCAGCCGGTGGCGCGTTTGGGAGTAGTAGTGCGAACTTGCCGCCTGCTGCCCGCGCCGCCGCCGCCCTTACCCTGCACCAGTTCCAGAGTCAGTATATTACAGGCCTGGAGCATGCATATCTGGTTACCTGCATTGTTGCCATCATCGCCACCTTACTCTCTCTCTTCTTGCCAGGCTGGCCCGGCAAATATCAGTCCAATGCCAGCCTTCGCGCTGAGGTCGCTCCACAAGCTCAGCCAACTGGTGTGGCAGAAGCTTGACGTTATAAGATAGTAATGGGT
>CAXTXB010000665.1:0-2969 GCA_964247965.1 uncultured Dictyobacter sp.
AAAATATATTAGTATTCGTAAAACGTAGTAAGATTATTAAGGATAGGGGCGAGACAATGTGGATCAAGCGCGCTCTAAGAAGAGGGCATGATAGATGAGATGGGTGACGCTATTAATTACTCGATCGGGTTCGTCCAGGGGAACCTCTGCGAGCCGCCAGAAAAGCAGACTGAGCATGGAAGCCAGGGTAGATAGATCCACATCGCTTCTTGCTCCTGGACCTTGCTGCAGGGCGCGCAGCATTCCTTCTATCTGCCGCGCCGTCCATTCCTCAATGCGAAGCTGTAGTGCTTGCAGTTCTCGATCCTGTACAACGGCCTCGCGCCACGCCCGATACGCACCAACATAGGCCCAATCTATCAGCAGCCCTTGTCGCACGAATTGCTCGATGATCGCTCGCGCATGTTGTAAGGCATCCGGGGAGAGTTGCATTGGAAGTGCGGTAGCTTCGTCCAGAAATCGGTTCATAAGTAAGAGAAGAACCTGGCGTTTTGATGTGAAATGCTGGTAGAAGCCGCCCACTGCGACCCCCGCCCGATGCGCAATCTCTTCGATTGATGTGGCCTCATATCCCCGCTCCGCAAAGAGGGCAAGCGCCGCCTCCAGCAGTGCATCGCGTTTACGACGGCTGCGCTCTTGCTGCGGAGGAGGCGGGAAGTGCTGCCCGACCAGCAGATCGGGGCGAACACTCCCTATCGTCCCATCTCCAGATTCAGGAGTGGACTGGCTCATTTACAAACTCCGTGACACGTTGTACAAGTAGTTCAGGTTGATCCTCTGGCACAAATGCGCGTGAGTGCGAGACAAATTCAAGTTTGGCAGAGGGAAAGTCCTGCTGCAGGCGCACTGCTAGGTGTGAGGAGAAGAAAAGATCGTTCTTGCCCCACAAGATCAAGACTGGATAGTGAAAGCTCGCGAAGGCGCGCGCCGCCTCTAGTGTATAACGATTCGAGACTCCTTGCAATACCTTAGTCACATCATGCTGCACACTTGCATTATTCAGAAATGGGTCGAAACACGCATCAAGCACATCTTCCTCCATCCCATGATATGCAACAAGTGCAAAAAGTGCTCGTTGTGCCCAGCGGGCTCGAAGGGCTCGCGCTAGAAATCGTGTAAAGCCTTCTCCAAAGAAATGTGGCCCATAATGAAAAGGGCTGATGAGTGGAGGGAAAAACCACTTGTAGGCGTCGCAATTCGTGAGCACGAGGCGCGTGATGCGTTCAGGATGTGCTGCGATCGTCAATTGGCAGATTGCCCCGCCCGTGTCATTTCCAATCAGTGTCACATCTTGTAGATCAAGCACAGCAATAAAGTCTGCCACCAGCTGAGCCAGTCCGCCTGGACTGAGATTAGCATCTGTATGCATGGGCAGAGAGTGCGCACCCAAAGGCAGATCAGGAGCAATACAGCGAAATGTCTGCGCCAGGCGAGGAATGACATTGCGCCATAAAGCACTGTTCACGAATATACCGTGGATGAAGACCAGCGTTGGTCCGCTCCCCTGCTCATAATAACGGATAGTTCCCTGTGGTAATGCAACCTCTTTGTATCCACTGGACGAAAGTAGCGTGGTCATATGTGTCTCCTTTTCAATACATCAATACTTCATCATTTTCGAAATTGAATTTGAATTCATATTCTTATTTTAATGGGAAAGCGGAGTTGTTGTCAAGCAGAATTCGAGTTAAACAGAGCCCCTTCCCGCATAGCAACAGTGGTCAAATAATTGCATCACTATGAGGGTGTTGATTCCCAGCATGTTGAGTATCTCTCCTCGCTCACGCATCTGCACATCTTCACCACTCTTCATCAGAAGTGCAAAAAGTTTAGTACTTCTGATGAAGAGTAGTGAAGACGTGCAAGATCAGCAGCTAAGAACGTGATGGTAAAGAGGACCAAACGCGCTCTTTAGGGTTAATATTTTCCCTTTTGTATTATTTAGTATAGAGAACGGCTTCTTCTTATCCCATCAAGTGAAAAATGTTTATTACATAAAAATGTTACATATTGACGCCTAAATGGCTGGTGAATCGTATTAATCACAGAAAGGCTTGTGTAAATAAAGTTATTCGGATAGCGGGGTGTCTTCCAACACGCTCTTTGGTCCGATTAAGTTAATAGGAAACGAATAGCAGACTCTCTACGCGTCAGGTATTTGTAGAGCAAGTGGCTGTTCGATTAAGAAAGGAAACTACTATGGCTGACCAGTACACTACACATGAGGCATCCGTTGTGATTGCTGCACCTGTACACCAGGTTTATGCTCTCTTCACACACTTTAATGACTTTCCGAAGTTTATGACCTTCGTAAAGGAAGTCACATATCATGATGATCAGACCAGCCACTGGGTGGCCGATCTTGTTGGTCGTCACGAGTGGGATGCTGTTAACGAGGGCTGGGTAGAGGATCGCCAGATCGGCTGGCGCTCGACAAGCGGTTTGGAGAACTTCGGTAAGGTGACGTTTGCACCAACCGGGAACAATCAGACGGCAGTGAATGTTGCTATCAGCTACAATCCTCCCGCCGGTATTCTGGGCGATGCCGGCGAGAAGCTCGGCGTCGGCGCTAGCTTCCAGAAGGCGTTGGAGCATGATCTTACTCACTTCGCCAACCTGGTGGAGCAGGCTCCTGCCGGTGCTCTGGACCCCAACTCGTCCAGCTACATCTTCCATTCCGATAGCGCAGCTGCAAAGGGTCAGACGACTTCACGTCAGGACCAAACGATGTAATACTTCTGCTAAGGCAAAAGTATTACAGTAAGATAAAAAGTAACCAGAAGAGGGCTGCGTCCTGGATGCAGCCCTCTTTTTGCGTGTATAGCTATCCCACCCTGAGAAAACACATTCCGAGTGTTTATGATACAATTTCTTCCGTTATACTATAAACAGGTGATCTCAAACTTTTTAAAAATTATTACCATAGTGTTTTTTAATGAAATTTTTTTTGAAAAGAAAAAAAAAAAAAA
>CAXTXB010000666.1:0-2968 GCA_964247965.1 uncultured Dictyobacter sp.
GGCCAGTGTCGGTGGCCAGGGATTTGATGGTGATGGAGCCATTCTGGGGCCAAGCAAGGCTGATGGCGTACAGAGTCTCTCCACGGGAGGTGAAACGGATATCCTGGCTGGTGAAGGGTTGTCGTTTGGTGTCGTTGAAGCTGCCGCCAACCACCTGGGTGGGGCCTTCGCCGTAGATGTGCCAGGGGCGGGTGCCGTAGATTGCTTCGCCGTTAACAGTGAGCCAGCGACCAATGTTCAGCAGGAGCTCTTCCTCGGGCTCGGGGATCGTGCCGTCGGGCCGTGGGCCGATATTGAGGAGGAGAGCGCCGTTTTTACTGACGATATCCACAAGGTCACCTATAATATCAGTGGCGGTTTTGTAGTCCTGGTTCTTGACGTAGCCCCAGGAGTTCTTCGAGACGGCTGTATCCGTTTGCCAGAAGTGAGGGCGGATCGCGGCCAGTTGTCCGCGCTCGATATCGAGAACTGCGCTACCTTCTGGAAAGGCCTGGAACTTATAATTGATGGCGACACCACGCCCCCACTGCGCGCCGCTATTATAGTAGTAAGCTGCGAATTTCTGCAGATACGGGCGGAAGGCAGGCTCCTCAATCCACCAGTCGAACCAGACCACTTGCGGCTGATACTTGTCTACCAGTTCGCAGGTGCGTACCAGCCAGTCGTCGAGAAATTCTTCGTTGGGCTGCAACGTTTTGGGTTGCGCGGGTCCATAGAGGTCGATGTAGCGAGCATCCTGCACATCGGAGTCAAAGGCCATGCCACCGTTGAAGAACCACCAGTGCTCAGCGCGGTGACTGGAGAGGCCGAAGGTCAGCCATTGCCTGCGTACCGCATCCGCCAGTTCACCGATCAGGTCACGTTTAGGCCCCATCTTTGTGGCAGTCCAATCGGAAAATCCATTGTCGTACATCGAGAAGCCGTCGTGATGCTCCGCTACTGGCATCACAAACTGTGCTCCAGCCCTGCGGAAGAGGTTCGCCCAATGGTCAGGATCGAATTTTTCCGCGGTAAACAAGGGAATGAAGTCTTTATAGCCAAACTTTGACTGGGGGCCGTAGGTTTCCACGTGATGCTTGAACGGCTCGGAGCCCTGGACATACATATTGCGCGGATACCATTCGCTCTCAAAAGCTGGAACGGAGTAGACTCCCCAGTGAATGAAAATGCCAAACTTGGCATCCTCGTACCACGCAGGAACTTGATAGGCTTGAAGTGATGGCCAGTTGTGATCGAATGGGCCTGATGTGATCGCTTGTTCAATCTTTTTCTTTGCTTCTCCAATATTCATAGTGTTCTTGCCTTTCATGAAACGTTCCCAATTAAAATAGAGATATGCAGAGGAGCCAATGAAGAAGTTGCCCTCCTTGTATTTTACGAGACAACCACAATAGTAGCCATTCATGCTACATTCTGGTCCAGCCTGCGACGGAGACAGTGCCAGAGGGATTGGAGACCAGAGGGATGACTTTGCTGGTCGAGAATGAGCCGATGAGAAGTTTGCTCACGCCGACCATCGCGCCCTGCTCGTTGAAGGCGTAGAGGGTGCCATCACGAGAGACATTGGACCAGGGAAGCTGAGTGTGGCGCGCAAGCTGGACACTCACCTGGGGACTGCTGTCCTTATAGAGAATGGTGGTGCCGGAACCATCTATGTTAGCGAGCATTATTACTTCATTGGTAGAGCCACGATCGGAGACGCGGATCGTGAAAAGCAATTTGGTGCTGGATATAGCTCGTAAATCTTTGATGCACCCCTGCACATTGCGGTAGATATTCTGGCGTGATCCACCAGTCGCTGGTTGAGAAGTGATATTACTCGTCAGGGTAGCACCACTAGGGAAGCAATAGCTGAGAAAAAGGGTCTTTCCATCCAGACTTTTATCCACACTGCTCTCCAGGTACATCGCCCCGCCACTCCTGGGGAAATCGCTCACCTTCTTCAAAGTAGTCCCATGTATATCTTTGTTGTTCACAACATCGAGCAAGTAGAGGGCTGATTGAGCCTGAGATTGATCTAAGCCCTGACCAACATAAGCGTGTGTGCTATCTAGCCAGATCATCGTTTTATAGGCATCCGAACCAAGCGAAGTCTGCAATTCTGTTTTCAGAGTACCCGTATTCACATCAAGGAGGCGGAGAGTACTAGTATTTGCATTACTATCAAGCATATCTAGAAGAATATTTTTTTGATTTTCAGACCAATGGACGCCACTAATAGTTACGGAGGTAGGCACGCAGTAGAGAGTTTGCAGATCAGCACCGTCGACGCGAATGAGCTGCAACCTGGTAGCAGTGCCTGCGTTTGCATTCTTTTTACTTACACTGCCCAGGCTCAGAAACAACACCCATTGTCCGTCAGAGGAGACCTGGGCATCGCTAATAGAATGCCCACTAACGGCCACAACACTGGTACGTTGCGTAATGGTATCATAACGCTTCAAAGACCCCATAGAGGTCGAGGCATCCTTAGAAACATCATTAGAAGTATACACAAGGGTAGGATGCATCCCAAGCGGCAATGGCTTCAAAAAGGCTCCTCGGGCGAAACCATTGGAAGGGCAATCGGTCTGGACAGGCTTTAAAGGGGCAGATTTACTGATAGACGGCGCACTTGTCAACTTCACTCCTCGTGTTGGAAGAGAAGCAGTAGAAGCTGAGGTAGGATTTTGGGGATTTACGGTGGAGCTACAGGCGACAAGCAAGAAAAGCAAGCAAAGATTGACCAGCAAAAAGCTAAGACGTGATGAGCAAGAATGATACTCCATTGTATTTTTCCTTTTTCTAGCCATAGCGGTTTCAATCCTCACTCCGCTTACAATCCGGATGTAACGCATAGAAAGCTTTTGTATATAGTATATCAGAAGAGTAAAGCAGCAAAGTTTTGCTATGCACATTCAGCATTCACACTTATGTTATTTATAATAGGTCATCCCAAACGTTTGAAAAATGAGAAACAACATGTCCT
>CAXTXB010000667.1:0-2923 GCA_964247965.1 uncultured Dictyobacter sp.
GGTGCGGGGAGTTGCCCAGGCTGGGAAAGCGGCTGCGAAGGGATATTGTTCGCCGGTGGAGGCGTGCTCCGCCCTTGCTGCATCGGCATATTGTTGTTATATGGAGCCACATTGCTGGATGAGGGTTGTGTCTGTGGAGGTGTCATCGACTGCTGGGCTGGAGGCCACGACTGATTATTGTATCCAGCTGGAGCCTGTTGTTGTAGGGCACCGTTAGGACTTCCTGGCGCGCCCGGCCACGACTGATTGTTCACCGGTGGAAAGGGAGGCGCTGTCTGCGCATTAGGATCGCCCCGCCACTGTCCATTTGACTGCATGGGCACGACCTGCCCTGGCGCGGGCGTCATTGAAACGGGGCCACCCGGCTGCATCGGCTGTGGCATAGAACCTGCGCCCGGCCGCATGCCTGGTTGTATTCCTGGCTGCATCGGTGGATTTATAGGGCCGTCTGGTTGCATCTGTTGCGGCATGGGACCAACGCCCGGCTGCATCTGCGGGTTCATAGATCCAGGGACATTGGGCTGCCCACCCGGCTGCTCTAATGGATACGGATTGGGCTGGACCAGAATGCGTACTTTATCACCCTGCCTCCTCCGGCTCCTTTTTACAATGCCAGGAATGTTCTTCGGCATGACTCAATCTCTCCTTTTTCCATTTGTTCAGCCTATCTTCTTATCTACTTTAGATCCATTGCACGTGCGGAGAAGTCGTGAAAGGCGGCTGACACCATTCGCCCGCTTACTTACTAGCATAACAGATAGACGTTTATGATTATATCTTTTATATCACAATTGTCTCTTTATTGCTACGAATATCTTACTATTGGGCGAAGAGAAGCGTTACTTTATTTTAGCAAAGAAAGTATCAACACGAAAAATAGTTGCGGGTGGGTGAGAGAAAAGGTCGTCAGTTGGGAGATATATGCTCTATCAGCTGTCTTAGATTTTCTTGCACTCTTTTTACATCGGATTGAAGGGATGGATGTCGCAGCAGAAATTGTTGAAGGATTGTCTGAATAACAGTTTGGTGGCTTTTCAAATCGACTGGCGGATTCTCACCTGTAAGATCGACCAGCACCATTAGAATCTCAGTAGCAACCTCATAATCCTCGGCCTGATCGAGCATTACAAGTAAATCTTGTAAGCGGGATCGCTGACCCAAACGATAGCTGAGTGCTAATAGCTCAGCCTTAACGACGGAATCTAGTTGCCCATTGCCCAACCTCTTTGCAGCAAGAGGAGCGACAATAGGCGAATTTAAGAACTGACCAAGGGCCACCACTACATACCTCTGCACCTGTGGATCAGAATCAGTGATTGCTTGCTCTAAATCCACGAGGCTAGCCTCATCATGCATACGACCAAGCGCCTCAGCTGCCGACGCTCGCACAAACCAAGCCGCATCTGTATGCAAGAGTTCCCGTATACGACTGGCTGCCAGAGGATAGTACAAATAGCCGAGCGACTCTACTGCATTAGAACGGACACTTTCATTGTCGTCATTGAGAGCATTCATAAGTGCTGGACCGATAGGATACAATTGCAGTTGACCTTCGCCTATAAATCTCAATATAAATGCTGCTGCTTCTCGTACATTCTGATCGGAGTCTGATGAAAGGAGATGAATAAGAACAGGAATAGCTTCTACAGCTTCTAGCTCGTTTAATGCATAGATAGTCGAGGAACGAACATTCTGGTCAGGGTCAGTTGAGAGAAGATGAATAAGAATAGGAGTAGCTTCCACCACTTTTAGCTCACCTATGGCCTCAATAGCCGCCACTTGTTTTTGTGGATTCCCTGATTGGCAGTCTTTAATAAGTTGTGTAGTATCTTCTATAGTCATAGACACTTTCCCTGTTTTTACTAAACTTTTTTCATCTCGCTTTTAATAACAAACTTGTTTAGCGTTCGCTAAAGAATAATGGTGTAATCGTGGCCGCAAGTATAATCCCTCCGCCCAGTAGTGTGCGTCCCGATGGAACTTCTCGTAGCAAGAACAGGGCAAAGATTACGCCCCACACGGGCTCCAGGCTGCCAAAGAGGCTGGCGAGCTGCGCGGTGATATCGCGCATGCCCATGATGAAGAGGGTGTGGGCGATGGCTGTGCAGCCTATGCCTAATAGAAGCAGGATGCCGATCTCATGGGCGGTAAAGAGCCCGTTCGTGGGCAAAAAGAGCAGGGTGGGCAGCAGGACGAGGGCGGCGATTCCGTCTTGATACAGGCTAATGGTCAGGCTGGCGTAGGAAGCGCCCAGGCCGCGATTGACGACGGAGAGCAGGGCGAACGTTGCTCCGGCGAATAGTCCTAACGCTACGCCCAGGGTGGCGGCATTGGCCAGGGAGAAGCTAGGGACAAGCAGGTAGATTCCAAGCAGGATCACCAGGGCGGCGGCAATCTGCACTCGATTCGCCCGCTGCCGCAGCAATAGCGGCTCCAGCATGGCTGTAAAGAGAGGGAAGCTGGAGAAGGCGAGCAGGCCGATGGCGACGTTGGAGACGGCAATAGATGCGAAGAAGGCGGTCCAGTGTACGGCCAGCAGAATTCCCTGCCCAACCAGCAGCGCCAGGTCGCGCCGATTGCGCGCCCGCATATCCACGCGCCGCACCATCACAACTCCTCCCAGCACGATGCCCGCGAAGAAGACACGTCCCAGCACAATCAACGGCGCCGGTAACATGCTCAACTTCCCCAACACTCCCGCCAGCCCAAACAGCACCACTGCGACATTACTAACCAGCATCCCTCGACCAGACCTTTGCTCAATCATATCAACCCCTACACTCTACTTAATGATGTACCTTTTCTACATTTCTACACGCTTTTACGCAATGCGTGTAGAAATGTAGAAAAGGTACATCATTAAGTAGAAGAATTAAAAGCTATATTTTATAGATAAGTAATAAAAGCAAAAATTGGCACAATG
>CAXTXB010000668.1:0-2909 GCA_964247965.1 uncultured Dictyobacter sp.
TTTGGCCCCAACAAAATAAATTTTTAAAAAAATAAAAAATTAAAAAAATCATCCAATAAGGGGTTTTCGCCCGCGAGAAGGAGGACGCGATGGAAGTTCGACACGCTCTTAATTTTTAGCAACCATAAGCGGAACCCATCCCCAGTTAGAGTAGGCTCCATGCCAGTTAGCTAATACGGCTATATAGTAAGTTCCAGGTTCAAGGTTTGGTGATAACTTGTAGTGCCAGGTTGTCTCTCCTCCCGTAGGGTTACAGTTCATGGTCGACGAGCTTCCACCATCCATCTGCAGCGCATCTGTAACTTCCTTAGGAAATGGCGTTTGAAGATTCCACATTGCTTGTTGCTGGTCATTAGGCAACTTATCGATTCTTTCTAGCAATTTTCTAACATCATCCTGCTCTTTTACAAGCCATATTTTACAGCTGAGGTCAGCTACCGCCAGAGGTTTCCCTTTTCCACAGGCTGACGTATTATCTATTGATTTGTCCACAATTTGTGCTGAAAATGTATAGTCAGTCGTTCCATCTGGAACCTGGGTTTGCTGATAATTGTCAGGAATAGGGCAACCAATTCTAACTGTTGCAAGATCTACTGTGGGTGCTTTCGTCGGTATTGGTGCCTTGTTTACCGTCAGTACGGGAGCTTTTGTATCTTTATGTGTTTGAAGTGCCGTGCGAGGATGCGTAAATGCTCCCACTGCAAAACCTACCATCAAACCTGAAAGAGCAAATAGGGTGATCGCGGTTATGATCATCGATTGAACTTGTGAGGTTCCGTTCGGTTGTATTTGTGGCTTGACTGTCTGTTGCATTCCGTATAAGCTCTCTCTTCTTAATTGTTGTATTCTTGTGATGCCATATTCATGATACCATGTATCCCACTAAGCTCTTATTTAACTAAACGCCGAGTAGCCTAAATTGGTATGTCGCGAGACTGGGATGGGATACATTTTGTATGGTACAATGTATGCAATGCTGCTAGCGGCTGGCTTTGCACTATTATTTCTCCTGGAAGGAGTAATGTCATGCATATTATCGATTTCCTTGTCATTGCTGGGGTGGTGCTCGCCTTGTTTGGCCCCAAAATGCTTCAGTCAATTGCGCGTGATGCAGGCAAGGGCGTGGGGAAGGCGAAAGAGATGAAAGATACGCTTCTGTCAGATCTACCCATGGAGGATATTCATAATATGACAAAGAATGTTCCTCGGGTTCCGCTCAATTCTCGCCAGGCGCTGGGTATGCTGATGACATCAAACGAAGAGCATGTTGAAGTATCCTCTATTAAGAAGTCTGTCGAACCTGCAAAAGAGATCCACGAAGATCACAAATAAGGGAGAATAGAGATGGCCGATCCGGTCCAAAAAGTAACAGATGCCGAAGTTGCCGAATATAGAAGGCAGATTCCAACCTGGATGATCCTGGAGCCTGACGGCGAGAAGCGCCTTGAGCACGTCTATAAGTTCAAAGATTTCGCGACCGCCCTGGCTTTTACCAACAAAGTAGGTGAAATTGCTGAAGCAGAAGGTCATCATCCCGCAATCTTAACCGAATGGGGCTCCGTAGGAGTTGCATGGTGGACGCACACAATTCGCGGCCTCCAGCGCAATGACTTCATCATGGCCGCTAAAACTGACGAGATCTACAAATCCTTCGAAGGTAAGTAATCCTTCTAGCGCTCAATTAGTGCGACAGCATAGCAGGCAATGCCCTCGCGCCTCCCCGCGAACCCTAATCCATCTGTCGTTGTCGCCTTCACACTAACCTGGCTGATATCCAGGTGCAAGTGTTCGGCGAGATTTGCTCGCATACTCTGTATGTATAGTGCTAACTTCGGACGCTCGGCGACAATCGTCGTGTCTATATTTCCTATAGCCAGAGATTGTTGTTGCAGCAGTTCGTAGGTGTAGGTAAGGAAGACTTTGCTAGGCTGGTCTTTCCAGCGCTCGTCATTTGACGGGAAGTGCATGCCGATATCTCCAAGTGCGGCCGCGCCCAGCAATGCATCAACGATTGCGTGAATGACTGTGTCGGCATCGGAATGGCCTGAGAGGCCGTATGCGTAGGGGATAGTGATGCCTCCTAATACTAGTGGTCGACCTTCTATAAATGCATGCACATCATATCCAAAACCAACGCGTATCGCCATTTTTCTATCCTCGTAAGAAAGCCTCTGCAAAGAGCAAATCTTCCTGTGTTGTGATTTTTATATTTGTGTAAGAGCCAGGAAAAACATGCACGTGGTGGCCCAGCCGCTCCAATAGTAGTGCATCATCGGTTGCATCTTCATCTGCTAGAGCGGAATGGTGAGCCTGGTGAATGAGCTCAAATGAAAAGACTTGAGGGGTCTGTATTGCCCATAGATGTTCTCGGTTCGGCGTTGCCTGTATTTCCCCTTCGTACACCTGCTTGATTGTATCCTTAACTGGCATGCCTGCAATGGCCGCATCGTGAATCTGAGCCGCTACCAACCCGGCCTCAAGGATGGCTGAGGTTACAAACGGCCGTGCACCATCATGTATCATTACCCAATGACACTCTGGATTGCCAATCGCCAGTTCGTCAAGGCCAATACGCACAGAATCTTGTCTCCTGGCTCCTCCTGGAACAATGGCTACAATCTTATCCCATTGCTCTTGCTCACTAAGCTTTTGGGTTTCTGCGAGCCGTTCTAAGCTAGTAACAAGGATAATGCGATTAATAAGCGCCGAGGCCTGGAATACATCAAGAGTTCGGGCAAGGGTAATACGACCTGCGAGCGGAATCCAGAGCTTATCGCGTCCCATCCGCCGGCTCGCTCCGGCTGCTACAATAACTGCGGCTGCTTTATCTTGCATAAAAAATAGAGGCTGTTCAGCCCAGGCACTCCTTTATCATTTTTTACAAAAAAATCATAAAAGACTAGAAGTAC
>CAXTXB010000669.1:0-2415 GCA_964247965.1 uncultured Dictyobacter sp.
CAGATAAAAACACGATGTTTCTCATTTTTTAAAAGTTTGAGATGACCCAATTATTGCATATTAGCCCAGTAGAGTGCTAGTGAGCAATAATTGCCCTGCTATCGGCTTTACTGTGTTCTCTGCTGCCTTCTGCTTTGTCTTCTTATATTTGTCGACAGGTGAGGGCGGTAACGCTTCAAGCAAAAGCAGTCCTGGTTGATCAGGAAACAGATGAGAATAGATTAACTTCCCTTTGTATGAACTATTTGAGTGCATTTGCACCCCTGCGTCATTCAAAATAGTGACGGGGTTCATTGTGTGGTCAAAGAGTATTGCTTTCATAGAGCTCTTGCTGCTAGCGATAGTTCCTTCTATGAGCATTGAAGAGGTGTCTGTTGTATGTAAATGAGCCAGGTTGAGTGTGATGCCCGCCGTCTGTGCACCTGTGACAAACCATAAACCTTTTGTATCTTGCTGCACAAGTTTTGTAAGCGAGACGGTGATATCCATGTGAAGCTGAGGCTCGCTCAGACGGACATGAGCTTCATCATCATTTGCGTCAATCAGCACACTGTGGAAGCTTTTCGCGGGCCATTTGAGAAGATCCTGTGCCATCTGTTCCGCTGTGATTAAAGGTTCTTTCCAGGGCAAATCCTGATCGTAGTTGGCCTGTTCCTGCAGTGCTTCTGCCTCACTGCGGCTGGTAACAGGGTAAAGCCCTGGGAAAAACGTTTGTCTCAAGCTCCCATCTTGCCATGCGTATTCGTGATAGACGTTCTCTTGTAATGGAAGCAAGAAGCTGTTTCCACTTGCTGCAAGTGTTGTGTCTAATTGACCAATACTAAGCGTGTGCGCCAACGTGATGGTTGCTGTACCCTGTATCAGCCCTTGCTGCTTAAAAAGTAGCGTGAGTACCGGGCTATATTGTCGCATGAAGCAACCGTAGATATAAATATTCAGCAGGTGCTGCGCGCTTTTATCTACAACCTGAACCATCGCAGAGGGCTGGCCCCCTGTGAGCGTATCTGTGAACTGCACCGCTGACATCTCTTGCGATTGAGCTACTGAGACGTACTGGGTATAGTTGGCGTTGCGAATTGCTTTATCGCACGTGTTTGCTATAACCGTAGGATAGGCACTATGTGTGACAGCTATAAAATGAAGGAGTGCTATAAGAGCCAGGACAGAGAGCAGAATAGTGAGTATGGGTGCCCTGTTGCCTTGCTCGGACTCCGTCTTGCTCGCGATATTTACCGCGTGCCTCCAGCGCACATTTTTCATTGCACGTAATTTCCTTTGACTCCTGCTTTATTCTTTTCATTTTACAGAGTCAAAGGAAATCACACCGAGATCAAACGATAAGGCCCTGCTGCATGGCAAACAAGACAACTGCACATATGATGAGGAGTAGCCCGATGAGCACAAGAATGAGGCCAGTTGTACGCCCTTTCGTGCTTGTAGCCCGCGACTGAGGTAGATATTGACCCGAATACTGGGGATAGCTTCCCCCCATCTGTCCCGGTACTTCGGTGTATGGCGACTGAAAACCAGGATGAGAAACCTGTGGAGAATAGCCACCTGTATTTTGGACGAGATGACCACTTTGCGTTGACGGATATCCTCCGCGTGGTTGTGCTGGATATCCGGCATAGGAGCTGCCCATAACCTGTTGTGATGGAGGGGCCTGCGTACTATAATTGACCTGCTCGACCCTACTCGTTGCTCCATTAGCGTCTTGCATGCCATAACCGTAATCGCTGTCGCCCCGCAGTATCAATGGCCGTTGATTATTAGGTAGCTGTGGAGGAGTCTGAGAAGTTTGAGGAGCCCAAGGAGCCTGGTTCTGGACAATAAATGCACGAGAGGCTACTGTCGCGTCATCTACATGAAGGTCACCGCCCATCGCCGTATCTGCCAGTTCTACTGCCGTGCCACAACGTGGACAGCGTGTACTTCCAGGGGCTAGTTGTAGGCCACATTGGCCGCAAAAAATCATAAATGCTCCTCTTTTCCTACCCCTGTCGATTTGTCACGCTTGCCAGGGCTCTTAATAGTAAATTCTCCATTAAGACAGTGAATGGTAAATTCTCACGGAAATAAACTACAAAAGAATATCCTGGATTTTGTCATCTCTCTTCTCTCTGTATAGACGATTTTTATGCGTAAATTGTTGCATATTTAAGAACGCATAGAAGCTTGTTTCCCGAAGCAATTCAGCAGCAACTTGCTGTAAAAGTGAGATGGGAAGATGGGCTACTATGTTAAATAGATCAGGTTAGAATGCTAAATAAAACAAATCTCTATTTACATCCCATTATAAACCACCTGCAATGTTGAAGCAACGCTTTTTCCTACCTTTAGCTGATTACTGATGCCAAAATTTTATAACCATTTGGATGGAAAAAAAAAAAACAAAACGGAAAAAAATTTTGGTAA
>CAXTXB010000669.1:2425-2905 GCA_964247965.1 uncultured Dictyobacter sp.
TTTCCAACTTTTCGCTTATTACTGATCCAAATTTTTGATCCCTTTGTTAATTTTTTTTACCTCCCCAAGGTTATAAAAATTTGGGATCAGTCATCAGCTAAAGAGGACCAGCATTTTGCGTTCCTCGTCTGAGAGTACAAGCGTATTGTTGCGTGGAGCTGGATAGATCTCTGCGCGCTCCCAGAGCGGTCCGGTGATGCTAGTACCACTACCGATCTGAACACCCCGCTCGCGCAATGCATTCAATAACTCCTGTGTCTGGAAGAGAAAGATCGTTTCGATCAACCAGGGGCTGGCAAACGCAGGAGTCGCTGTCTCTGGCCCGCTTAATATAAGATAGTAGTCGGGATACGCATCTTGCTTGATATTAATCTGCCCATCGTGTTTCGTCCGCCACTGCACATCCACACTGCGCCCGGCCAGCGGACCCAACATAAAACGCCCGTCGTATCCTCTATTTTTCTCTCCATCGCTCATCTT
>CAXTXB010000670.1:0-1415 GCA_964247965.1 uncultured Dictyobacter sp.
ATCATGGGTTGGTCCAGTGCTCCCGTGCTTGCCACCATCGCCATAGGCGTGGTGCTGCTGGTGGCTCTGATCGTCGTCGAGCTGCGGGTAGCCAACCCTCTCATTGACCTGCACATATTCCGCAACCGCCTGTTCAGTGCCGCGACCAGCCTGTACGGGCTTGGCTCGGTCGCCTACCTTGGCGCGTTGTTCCTGGCCGCTCTGTTCTTTCAGGACGCCCTTGGCATGTCCGCCCTGCAGTCAGGACTCACCACCTTCCCTTCGGCGCTCGGCGTCATCGCTGGGGGCCAGATCGTGACCCGAGTGCTCTACTGGAGGTTCGGTCCTCGCCGGATTGTGGTCGCAGGGCTCCTGCTTGTAGCCGGGTCCATGGTCCTCATGGCGTTGGTCACACCCGACGCCAACCTCTGGCTGGTGCGCCTGATCATGCTGGGCCTGGGCCTCGGCATAGCATGTGTGTTCATCCCCGCTCAGGCCACGTGCATGGCGACCATCACCAAAGCCCAAACTGGGCATGCGTCATCGATCTTCAACGCTGGTAAGCAACTCGGTGGTGCGATCGGTGTCGTCTTGCTCTCCACTGTGCTCGCCGCCGTCGGGCCTACCCAGGAGAGAAACAACCACGTCATCGTCAACTTGGCAGCCTTCCATGACAGTTTTCTCGCTGCGGCTGTGGTGTCTGTGATTGCCGGAGCCGTTGCCCTCACCATCCGCGACGCCGATGCCACCATCACCATGGTCCCCCCGCAGCGTCAGGGTGCGGTCAAGTAGGCCGAGGACACGGCGTGCATCGACCGGGTCAGTTGAGTCTCGACGGCCTCACCCCAGCCAATGACGCCATTATTGACTCGATCGCCGCACATTTGCAAGGGTGGGAGCATCGGGTCGCTCTTATCAACGTGCGGATCCTAGCTCTCCCTCCAATTTACAAAATCTCAGTGAAAGAAGCCAGGTGAGAAGCGGCTTTTCCAGGAACGTTTGCCCCAATGCTCACGATTGAGGGCAATGTTCCACGTTTGAGGACCAGATTTGCTCACTTCGTAAGTCATTTACCACATATACAATAGAAGAGGCACGTCAGGCATTGCAGAAGCGATGAACAAGCGTGATCCATTGCTGCCTCCGCTTAGTTGCGAAGAACTGTGAAGAACTGTTAGGAAGAGAAATATTCAGGCTTGCTCGCATGTTAGATAAGTATGAAGGATGCAAACATCTAAACTCTATAATTATCTGTAAATAACGCATGCATTCCATATCTTCTATCCAGGAAAGAGAAGGGATTTCTTTTGAATACAACTCATCCTATCACACCAGTCGAAGATAGCGTGGCTTCTGCGCATATGGACCGTCGTTTAATGTGGATTATGGCGGTTGCCTGTGGTTTATCGGTCGCTAATCTTTATTATGTCCAGCCC
>CAXTXB010000670.1:1425-2896 GCA_964247965.1 uncultured Dictyobacter sp.
AGCCCGTCCTCGCCGACATTGGGCGCACATTTCATGTCTCCGTCAACCAGGTCGGCGCGGTGACGACGTTGGCGCAGATTGGCTTTGCGCTCGGACTCCTGCTTATTGTGCCACTGGGCGATATTTATAACAAGCGTACACTCATTGTAGGGATGCTCGTCGCGGTTAGCGTGGCGCTCGTTGCGGTGGCCATGGCCCCGACGCTGCCGTTCTTGCTCGTTGCCAGCTTCGCCCTTGGTCTAACCACGATCGTTCCGCAGATGATCGTACCCTTTGCGGCGATCCTGACCGAGGAGCGTGAGCGTGGACGCGTCGTGGGGACGGTCATGAGCGGCCTGCTCATCGGTATTCTGCTCGCTCGTACGGTCAGCGGCTTCATCAGTGCTCAATTGGGATGGCGTGCCGTCTACTGGATCGCGGCGGGGATGATGATTCTGCTGGCGATTGTATTGCGCCTGGTTTTGCCGCAAGATCGCTCTTCTGGCAAGACGCTGAAGTATGGGCAGCTACTTGCATCGCTGGTCAAGCTGGTACGTGCTGAGCCGCTGCTGCGCGAGGTTGGACTTTTTGGCGCGATGGCCTTCGGCGCATTTAGCGTCTTTTGGGTCACGCTGTCCTTTTTCCTGGAGACGCCCCCATATCACTATGGCAGCGAAGTGGCAGGACTCTTCGGGCTCGTCGGTGTCGCCGGCGCGCTGGCCGCCTCGGTAATTGGCAAACTAGCCGATCGGATGGAGGCGCGGCACCTGACGGGCATCACATTGCTCATCTCCCTCCTCTCCTTCGTCGTCATGCTGCTTTTGGGTCACTGGCTCTGGGGCCTGGCGATCGGCGTCATCCTGCTCGATCTTGGAGTGCAGGGTGCCCACGTCTCAAATCAGACCCGCATCTACCGCCTCGACGAGCGGATTCGTAATCGTGCCAACACCGTCTATATGGTTCCATACTTCATCGGTGGCTCAATTGGCTCCTTCCTGGGTACTTATAGCTGGAGTATCGCCGGCTGGAACGGCGTTTGTACCGCTGGTATCCTCTTGCTCTTAATTGCCCTTGGAGTCTATGCGCTAAACAGCAGAAGCAAGTTGCGAGCAGCAACGCTTGCAAACTAATTGAACTTTTCACCGCGCGTAGCGACACTCCCTTGCGGTTGTCGTGGTTGCTGTTACCCGAAAGGCCCGCGTAGCAACAATCCCCTATGGTTATCTTCCAAAAGAAGAAAATGAGCTGCCACTATGACTAAAAATTTTGCCCCGTCGACGAAAAGTACACCGAGCTCACCGGCTTCGGCTATCACGGCTCCCGCCCACCCGCATTTGAAGCCTCCATCCCCGTATACTTCGCGCTGGTCAACGACCCCGATGGACATACTATTATGCTTTCAGCAGATTAGGATACGCACTTTCGGCGTGCATCCCTAATAGCTTATTCCTCGTTTTTCAACAATTCGGAATAAGCTATTACTCTTAAAGAG
>CAXTXB010000671.1:0-1149 GCA_964247965.1 uncultured Dictyobacter sp.
GAGCCCAAAAAGTGTAGAAAAACAAAAAATAAAAGAAAAAACGAGCGCCGAAGGCGCGAGAACGCAGGCCTTGATGCTATCTTCTAAGGAATAGACCCGCGCATGTCTGCATCCTCATCTTGCTCGTCCTCAGCATCCTCTCTATCAGAGGGGGATTCCTCAGCATAAAGAATCGCCTCTTCAGCTCTTTGCTTGTTATCCTGAGCATGCATCCAACGCAGGAAAAGAACGCTGGCTACAATAATATAGCTAACGTTGGCCGGTACCCACATAATCAGGCCGCCCAACTGCTGGTCCGTAGCTGGCGAGAGACCCCATATACGCGGCGCATGGATATAAGGCTCGTAAAGCGGGGGCGTAAAGGTCAGACCCGCGCCAAGCAGGATAGTCGGCATGCCACCCAGGAAGATATAGAGCAGTTGTCCACCCATTGAGAGACGAGGCCAGCCTTCCGATAGAGGACTAAATACGGGCCACCAGTAGAGAACTCCCGTCACGATATAGCTCACGTGCTCAAGCAGGTGCAGCGTTGGATCATACAAGGTTGCATCATAAAGCGGCGGGGCATGCCAGAGCCAGAAATTGGCATTAAATATTACAAATGCAATTCCTGGATAGGTAAAGAACCTACCAATAGAGAACAGGATACGTTTCTTCAGCAGGGGCTGCAGCAACCAGGCAGGTAGACCAGCCACGATGAGGGGCGGGCCAACAATAGTAAGAAAAAGGTGCTGCACCATATGCGCACTGAAGAGGTAATAGTCCCCCAGTTCATCAATAGGTGAGATGAGCGCGAGAAAGATGAAATAGACACCAAGGAAGAAAGCCACTGCTCGAACTGTTCGCACCGGCTTACCGAGGTGGTACCTTTCACGCAGTGGCCCGACCGCATAGATATACAGGCCGATGACAACAATCGTCCCGATGATAATAGAAGGCTGCCAATTCCATTGTGTAAGCCAGAAGTTCAAGCCTACATCCGCTCGCATATAACCTCGACCTTTCCAGAAAAAACCTATACATACTATAGCAGGGTAAGAAAGGTGAAACAAGAGGAATTATTTTCATTAAGAGAACGGCTCATCCATTTGATATCGTTGGGAAACTTTTTTCGTGAGCTCCTTTTTTGCGCGGCGCGCAAAAAAGAAG
>CAXTXB010000671.1:1159-2891 GCA_964247965.1 uncultured Dictyobacter sp.
TTTTTTTTGTGCCCCCCCAAAAAAAAAAAACCCACCACAAAAAATTTTTCCAAAACTATATCAAACGGATGAGCCGTTCTCTCAATGAAACGGGACAAACATTCAGGTAATTGTAAGGTAGTATAGTTCGTCTGCAAGGGTAGTATCAGGAGGTACAACGACAATAGGTGTCGTCATGTATATAAAAGAATATCCCGTAAGGGAAGGTAGAGCTTATGAGTACACAGGTTAAGACAGAGATAGATACGCAAGCAGAGATTGGACCGATACGGCAGACGATCGCGAATTATGTGAACCTGATCAAGCCGCATGTCACGGTTCTCCTGCTGGGTATAACGGTTGCAACAATGGCTATAGCACGCCAGGGATTTCCTGAGTTGGGCCTGGTGCTTGCAACGCTGCTGGGGGGAGCACTCGCGGCGGGCAGCGCGAACAGCATTAACTGCTATATAGATCGGGATATCGACCAGATCATGGGACGTACCCAACGTCGCTCACTCCCCTCCGGGCGTGTACAACCAGTTCCGGCTTTGATCTTTGGTATTGTGTTGGGCATCGCCTCCTTCATTATTTTAGCTACTCTTGTGAACATGCTGAGCGCCCTGCTCGCCCTGGGAGCTATCTTATTCTATGTCGTCGTCTATACAATGGGACTGAAACGAACCTCGACCCAGAACATTGTGATTGGCGGCGCGGCCGGCGCAGTACCCGTGTTGGTCGGCTGGGCAGCCGTGACAAATTCAGTAAGCCTCTCAGCAATCTGGTTATTCGCCATTGTTTTCTATTGGACTCCACCGCACTTCTGGGCACTGGCACTTTTGATCAAAAAAGACTATGAAAAAGCTAACGTGCCAATGCTGCCAGTCGTTATGGGCGATGACGAGACACGCAAGCAGATTTTCCTCTACTCGATTTTACTTGTCGCAGTCACTATGATGCTCTTTATTATGCACACCATGGGCTACCTCTATCTGGCCGCAGCCCTGATTCTAGGTGGCATCCTGGTCTATATGTCTGTTCGTCTCCTACTCGACAAAACCAAGGATTGGGCACGCACCATTTTCTGGTATTCGAATTGTTACCTGGCGGCAATCTTTGCGGTCATGGTCATTGATAGAGTTGTCCACTTATAAAGTTTCTCTCTTCAATTCTTTTGTGCTGAACAAAAAAATCATAAGTAGGCGAAAAACTACATAAGAGATACAGGACAGTAGAAGATCACAAATATGAGCTTACATATAAACTGGCGACTCGCTTCGCGTCTATCTGTTGTTACACTTGCCATCCTGGTGGTCATCGTGGTCACGGTTGTGCAGCGCAATGCCACAGCAAAAGTTGCGTCACAGGCCAGCACAAGCAATAGTTCGGGCCTGGAGGGGACTGACCTGGGCTATAAGCCCGCCCCCAATTTTCAGTTAACCGATCAGCTAGGCAGAACGGTTTCACTATCGCAGTTCAAGGGGAAACCAGTCGTTTTAACATTTATGTACACCCACTGCCCGGATGTTTGCCCGCTGACTGCCGAACGTCTGCATGCTACGATGCAGAAGCTGGGCAGCCAGGCACAAAACGTGGGCGTCCTGGCTGTAAGTACTGATCCTAAGCGGGACACGGCGGAAGAGGCGCTTAAATTTTCGCGGGCGCATAATATGCAAGATTACTGGCACTTCCTGATTGGTAAGGAGCAAGCACTGTCGCCTATCTGGGCAGAATATAGCATCTATGCCCAACA
>CAXTXB010000672.1:0-1842 GCA_964247965.1 uncultured Dictyobacter sp.
GGTACTTTTCAATAAAGAGACACGGTGCCACCGAACGTAGAGCGGTGTAGTACGGGTAGGGGTTTTCAAGGACTTCGGGCGCGTATGGATCGTAAGATTCCGCAAGGGCTTGAGCGGTGTTTGGAATCATGGCAATACATTTCTTTCTGCACAACTTGTTAGAGAGCACTCTCTCTAGCTTCCATTACAGTGTTGAAGACTCTTCAAAAGAAGAGTCTTGTTGGTAGTATAGGATAGCGTGACGGTGCGTGTCTTGAACGTTTCTTTGCACTCTTTGGAACGTTCCTGCGATAAGAGTGCAGAGTTCCAGGCATTCCTGTCGTTTCTCCACATACATTTCTTATCTGTCACAAGCAAGAACGCCAGGCCTGCTGCCCGTTGCCAGGCCGATGAACTGCACGATCAGAAACAATGCTGCGTGACCCGCGCCCACGGGGCCACAGAGGGCGTGATGCGTTCAGCAAAGATTTTCCGTGTGCAGGTTTTCACCTTGCAGAAGCATTTGCGGACATGCGCCAACAACCACCCATGGCAATGAAGCCGTTGAGAAGGATTCGCCAGCGGTATCTTCTGGCCACTTTTGTGGTCATACGAAGTGGTGTGCCTGCGGCGCATGATGTTTCAAATTTGCTATGAGTCATTGTATGGAGTGGCGAAGCTGCATAAACTTATAATCTTTAAAGACTTTGAACAGAATCGAACTGTCTCGTCTTCTATAATAGAAGCGATCTGTATTGGGAGGTTACAATTAGCCATGCAAGCTTCGAATTTCTCGACATGGGGATACAGTGCACTTGCTCATTATGATCTGGTTGAACCTACTCTAACATTCATTCGTCACAACGAGAATATTACATTTCAGGTTGTTGAATCTGCGAGTGCAAAGAAATATCTCTTGCGGTTACACAAGCCGATCACAGAGAACTTTGTCTGCGCGCGGCCTGTTGAGCTTGCATCCGAGCTGCTCTGGCTTGAGGCTCTACATCGTGATACAGCGCTCACCGTGCAGCAGCCAGTGAGAAATAGGGCGGGCGAGTTTGTGACGACGATTTATCCCCAGGCGGGCGCGGGTATATCCTGCACACTGCTGCGCTGGATTGAAGGTGAGCCACTGTGGCAAAATGTGCCTGAGGCAGTAGCGCTGATGGAAGATTTAGGGGCGGTGGTTGCGCAACTGCACGAGCATGTCAGGGGCTGGGAGATCCCATCAGGGTTTGCGCGCCCGGTGTATGATAACGAATTTTTTAGGCGGCAGGCAACTTTATTACTGCCAGGCATTGAGGCAGGGATCATTACGGCGCGCGACTACGCTATCATTCAAGCGCTTGTGGCCTCGACTAGTGAATTGTTCGCCAGCATGAAAACGGATCAAAACAACTGGGGCCTGATTCACGCGGACCTGCATCGCGGCAACTGCCTCGTCTACCAATATAAAATTCGCCCAATAGATTTCTCGCTGTGCGGCTTCGGCCACTTCCTGCTCGACTTTGGGAGCAGCCTGCCAAGTTTTCGTGGAGAACTGCGCCAATCGTACATCGCCGGCTACCTAAAACGCCGCAAACTGCCAGAAAACTACACAAGAATAATCGAGGCATTTTGCCTACTATGCAGGATGTGCAGCTATACGTTCATGCTACCTAAAATATCCGAGCGCGAACGCCTACGCACGAGAATTGCCCACTTTGTCGCCAACGAATGCCAGCAATTCTTACGCAACGAACCAGTGCTACTGGCGATGTAAGCGTATTGGACTTTACGGGTTTTCAGAAACGTTTTTGAATTTTTAAATTTTTTAAATATTTTTTAATTAGTTGAAAAAAATTTTTAAATTTTTAAAATTGA
>CAXTXB010000672.1:1852-2887 GCA_964247965.1 uncultured Dictyobacter sp.
GTTCTACATTTCTACATTCTTTTGCACTCAGTGCAAAAGAATGTAGAAATGTAGAACATGCAAAACGTTTCTGAAAGATAGGGTCGCACGCCGAAGGCGTGCAAATACGTGAGCGAGGAGAGGTGCTCAGCATGATGGGGATCAAAGATTTTCGAAAAGGCAGCGTATATCGTCTTAATAGAGAGGGTTCTATTTGCGTTTAAGAGAAATGAGAACGCCGAAGCTGTATCATTACGGTTATGTCAAACGTGGAATAAGTTGAAGGAAACTCGTGTTGAAAAGATATAACCACTCGCATGTAGCGTGTCCCTCTCTATTTGTCCTTCTCAATCCAGGTATCATTGCAAGGAGAACCGCTTTATGACCACTGATCCTATTGTTAGCAAATCTTCTCCTACGACTACTAAAGATTACTATACGACGCTGTATCAAGCGGCTTTAAGTATATCATCCAGCATCGAGATTGAACAAGTACTACAGAGTATTGTGAAGAGTATTACCGAGGCTATGGATGTAAAGGCGAGTATGCTGCGTTTGCTCGATCCTAAAACAGATCAGCTGCGTATTGCTGCTGAACATGGTTTTAGTGGTGAGTACCTGCATAAGGGGCCAGTCGATGTCTTTGATAGTCCGATCGACCGCGAAACGTTGTGTGATAGCCCGACTTATGTAGCAGATGTGCGTGTCGATGATCGCTTCCAGTATCAAGAGGCAGCGAGGCGGGAGGGGCTCGTCTCGTTGCTATGTGTGCCTCTGGATATTCATGGTACAGCAATTGGCGTCTTGCGTGTCTACACGGATGAGCCAAAGAGCTTCACTGACGAGGACGTAAAGTTCCTCTCCATTCTGGGAAGCCTGGCGGCGCAAGCAATCGAGAATGCGCGACTCTATGATGCGCTCAAAAGATCTTATAGCGGTGTGATCGGTGCCTTCTGGGGCCTGGAACAGATAGATATAGTGCGTTAAGGGAAGGATAAGGGATTGTGCTTTCTTTAGCCACCCCGTTTGGGGATTGGCAAAACTGGGGGGGGGGTG
>CAXTXB010000673.1:0-2884 GCA_964247965.1 uncultured Dictyobacter sp.
CGTGGCCAGGCACGATTGTCTCGACATCGAGCGAGAGAATGTAATCGCAGGCGCGTATCCAGTTACTCACCGGGCCGGCCCAGGCGATGGGATGACCGCCGATAAACAAAATATCCGCAGTGAAGATGACACGATCACTGGGGATATGGATCAATGTATCACCCTGGGTGTGAGCCGGGCCTACCTCGATGAGACGCACATCCTTGTTTCCAACCTTCAGGTCTAACTGGCCCTCAAAGGTCTCCTTAGGGAACGTCAACGTAATGCCATCAAATTTGAACGGTCCGAAGATACGCGAAATAAATTCTCCAGCTGGCCCCATCTCCGGTGCTTTTCTCATCAACTCCGCGAATTGTTCAGGCGTAATTTTCCGTGAGCATCTGCTGTAATGTCCGTTCAGACGCGATGATGCGGGAATCGCTTACTAATTCGTTGCCGTAGCAGTGGTCGCCATTCGCGTGAGAATTGACAACCATATCAATATGAGATGCAGCTGGAATTAACTTGCGCATGGTATCTAACATCTCTTGTGTTAAGGGTAGATCGAAGAGCGTATCAACCAGCAAGGACGCCTCTCCATCGGTGATCATGCCGGCATTGCTCCATCCCCAGGAGCCATTCGGCACTAGGTATGCGTACACAGAGTTGCCAAGGTCGTGTAGTCCTTTGGTATATTTCCAATTGCTCATAGTGTTTTCCTTTCATTTCACCTAAAAAGAACCAGGAGTGCGTAGCAGGTGCTTTTGAATTTTGCCAACTGAAGTTCGAGGCAACTCTGCGACAAACTCGATTGCACCCGGCACTTTGAATTTTGCGAGACGTGTGCTACACCAGTTAATGATATCTGTACTGGTAACGCTACTGCCTTCGCGTAGAACTATATATGCTTTGATTGCCTCGTCACGCATTGCATCCGGCACTCCCACAACCGCAACATCAAAGACTCCTGGATAATCCTTGATGACACTCTCAACTTCGCCAGCCGCAACGTTCTCTCCTGCCCGTTTGATCATATCTTTCAAACGATCGATAAAGTAGACGTAGCCTTCCTCGTCACATCTCACGTTATCCCCTGTGTAGAGCCAGCCATTTTTGAGCGTGGCATTTGTCGCCGCCTCATCCTTGAAATAGCCGCGCATCAACGAGATACCGGGTATACCACCATTCATCCGGTATTTTGTTTTTCAGGCTGTTCCGCACATGTTCCTCAACGACCATAAAATCATGGATACGGCGTGGGCGGGGCAGAGGTGTACAGAGGCGTGTACCTCCCCATGTTGAAACACAAGCCGCTCATTCCTCGCTCCACGTTGTTCAGTGGTAGGATGAACATGCGCGAGCGCTTCACGAACAGTATCTAATGTGCGTTTGCCACCAGCGATGAAAGTAATCATATCGACCGGAACAAGGTAGGCGGTTATCAAGTTTATAATCATTGGTCCAAACTGATTTTCGGCGAGTCCAGGCATATCCTCCTTGCCCTAGAGGAATATGCATAGTGTGCGTCTGATAGACATCGATGCGTAGTCCAACGCTGGTGGACAATTGAAATTCATAGGGTAACAGCTGAATTTTTGTATACCCAGCATCGAGGTGAAAAGCTGAAAGAAGCTGAGCTAAGGCCATGTGCATCCGAGCTTCATTTACCTCTGGTCGTTGAGGAAACAAGTGAGTGTTGTTGATCATCATTGCTCCACGTCTTTCTGTAAGAAAGCTCTAGTAACACTCTGTTTACCTGAGTATACATTTTAAAAGGCTAGGATCACAACTATCAATGTTGATAGTTGTGATCCTGGCTCCCTTTTAGAAGATTGAAGAAGAGAAGTTCGATACAATAGAAATAGGAGAAATTATATTGTGTAAGAGCTCAAGCTATGCTATACTCAATTTGCCCTACCCTATGCAGCGAAACAAAAGCAGAACGGACAAAAGGGAGCATTCAATGAGCAAATCTACGCATATCTTTTATACAATAGCTCAACAGCAGCAGACCAACCAGGCAATCGCAGGTTTGGTCCGCTTTATGTGTTCTGGATGCCCTGACTAAAAAGAAGCAGACGCTAAAAGTCGCCAAACCTTCAATAAGAGGTTTGGCGACTTTTTTGTGCCTTCTAAAGAACGCGAAATGAACAGGAGAAAGAAAGACATGGAAACAAGTTTCTTCGTACGTGGCCTACTTATTGGCCTATCAGTTGCCGCCGCCGTTGGCCCGATGAGCATATTGTGCATGCAGCGTACTATTCAGCGGGGCTTTCTTTATGGGCTCATTTCGGGCCTGGGTGTGGCGACCGCAGATGGGCTCTATGGCTGTATTGCAGGGTTTGGACTCACCGTAATCGCCACATTTCTTGTGAATCAGCAGGGATGGATTCGTGTGGTTGGGGGCCTCTTCCTGATCTATCTGGGCGGTAAAACGCTACTAACGAGACCGGCCGAGCGGGCGGCTGTGGCCTCAAAAGCTAGTAGCTTTTCGGGCGCGTACGTTTCCACATTCTTGCTCACCCTGACCAATCCGCTCACAATTCTCTCGTTTGTGGCAATCTTCGCCGGACTGGGCGTTGGCAGCGGAAAAAATAGCCCTCTCACCGCACTGCTCGTCGTCTGTGGAGTCTTTCTCGGCTCAGCGAGCTGGTGGTGCCTCTTAACGGGAGGCATTAGCCTGTTCCGTAGAAAATTTACGGCTCGCTGGCTGCTATGGATAAACAGGGTTTCGGGCGGCGTCATTGCCCTCTTTGGACTTGTCGCACTGTTTAGTCCGCTTTAATGTAGCCTTTGCTTAAGTGTGTCGGGCTCCCCGTCGTCTTCTCGTGCCTTCGACGCTCGTCCCGCTTTTTATAGTATTGCTTTTTCTAAACTTTTCGAGCTAAGCTCGAAAAGTTTAGAA
>CAXTXB010000674.1:0-2453 GCA_964247965.1 uncultured Dictyobacter sp.
GCATTGACGTTGGTATTGCTCCCGACCTGGGCAGCAATTTATTTCGTTTTCGTATAGGCTCATATGATATTATTTACAGTGACATGACATTGCTTAAACATATGGATTTCACTGGCAACTTTGTGCTCTGGCCATTGCCTAACCGCGTGCGGGATAAACGCTATACCTATCGAGGAAAAGAATATTCGCTTGCCGGGCTACAGCGGGGCGATGATCCGATGCTTGTTCATGGCCTGGTAATGGATCAGCAGTGGCAATATGAGCAGCCCATTGTTGGTGCTGATGCCGCGACTGTCACAACTTATGTTGATATCGACCCGTCTAGCCCGTGGTACGCCGCCTATCCATTTGACAGCCGTTTATCTTTAACCTACACCCTGACGATGGCTGGCCTGACTCTTATCTATCGTGTACATAACAAGGGGACAAACACACTGCCCTTTGGCTTTGCTCTGCACCCTTATTTCTCTTTGCTGTCAGGCCCCAATGAGACATTTATAAGCGTACCCGCCCGGACAGTCATGGAAGCCGACTCTGCACTCTTACCTACTGGCCGCTTGCTCGATGTGACTGGCAAGATGTATGCCATGTTTGATCTGCGCCAACCTCTTTCCGTGGGTAGCTTGAAGCTGGATCATGTCTACATGGACCTTTCTGCCCAGGCACGAGTGGTGATTGATTATCGTCAGCAAGGCATGCAGCTTGCTATCTCTACAACCGACGACTTTACACATGCAGTCATATTTACGCCGTCTGCCAGCCCTTCTTTCTGCCTTGAGCATCAAACATGCTCTACAGATGCCATCAACCTCGATAATCAGGGACCAGAATATAAAAAAATGGCGCATCTCCTGGAGGTACAACCGGGTGCCAGCCACACTGGTTCTCTTCACTACGCACTCCATTTTGGACGCTGAGCAAGGTTTTGTGTGGGGAGGTGATGTAAAAAGCATGTTAGCATTGCTTCCCCCTTTTTTTGAGCTAGTATCTATTATCCCTTTCTGAGCTAAAGCGCGTCCTACATATAGAGTATGGATACCGCTTTAACAAAAGTTGTGCAAAACATAGACTCAACAGTCGAAATATGCTATCTTGTAGCTTACTAGAAGAAAGAGAGAAGAGGCCACGCGCTACTAGCATCCCCAGTGAAATTCGCCACGATAATTGGAGAGCTTGCATGACTACACATGATCAACCAGAATGGTTCGGGGTGGAGCATTACTCGGACATACCCATGTTTAATACCAAGGCAGTTGTCCAGCAGACAGGCGTCCCCGCCCCGACATTGCGTGCCTGGGAGCGGCGCTATGCTTTAATTACTCCTGAGCGAGCTGAGAATGCGTATCGGCTCTATTCAGAGCGAGATATTGCTCTCGTGCGCTGGTTAAAAGATCATGTGGATAAGGGTATGTCGATTAGTCAGGCCGTTGCGCTCTTTCGTCATCTGGATAATGAGCAGCGGAGCATTCGGGAACAGACAAAGCAGTATGCAGAGCAGGAAGAGGTTTACTTTGACATCTCTGCTGAGAGGCCTGAAGTCTTTCAAGGAGCAGTTCCTGATCCTGACCTGGAGTCGATAAGGCAAGCTGATAGAGATCGAGGAACATTATCCGCGCGGCCACCCGATACGCTTTTCCAGGCTGACTATGCTGGTGTTTACAGTATGCAATCGGCTCGCGAATATCTGTTAGAGGCGTTTAAGAACCTGGATGAACAAAGTGCGCATGTTATGATGGGGGTTATGCTCTCGCTGTATCCTATTGAGCAGGTGTGCATAGAACTGATTACTCCAACTTTATGGGAGGTCGGTCGCATGTGGGCGGAGGGTGAAATTAGCGTCTCCATCGAACATTTTGCCAGTAATTTCTTTCGAGCTTTTCTCACCAATATTTTCCATGTTACCTCCAATCATCTTCAAGGTCCTCTTGTCCTCACGTGTTGTGCTCCTGGCGAGTCACATGAACTACCTGCCCTGATGCTCTCGTTGTTCCTGCGCCGTCGCGGTATGCGAGTCGTCTATCTGGGGCAGAGTATCGAGACAACAAGCCTGGTTCAGACGGTTAAAAAGCTTGCGCCAGCGCTTGTCTGTGTATCTGTAACTATTCCTGCATATATACCTGCTCTTGCCCACCTGGGACGCCAGATTGAAAGTTTGCCTGCGCCGCGCCCGCTTTTTGCCTTTGGTGGTCAGGCTTTTGTACATTCTCCCCATATTGCCAATGCTGTGCCAGGTATACATTTAGAAGATGGTGATCTGCGCCTGGTCATTCAACAACTACTTGTTATACTCGTAACTGGCTCTGATTCTCAAAATAACTAATTGAAGTCTCATTGGATCTCTCTCCTTCTATTTGTTCAGTCTGGTGTTCCCATCTTTAAGAGCGTGTTTGATCCCCATCACCTCCACCTACCTACGCCCTGACTTGTCGCGGCTTCGCCGCTCTTTATGATTC
>CAXTXB010000674.1:2463-2884 GCA_964247965.1 uncultured Dictyobacter sp.
TTTCCCTGTTTGGGCTTTTTAAATTTTTTGCCCAATCCAAAAAAAAAAAAAACCCCGCAAAAGGTGCAAAAAGTTTAATAAGAAGAAGGCGTGCAGATGAACGAGCGAGGAGAGGTGCCCAACGTGATGGGGGTCAAACACTGTCTATGTATATGAGCATCTGTATGTTTGTGTCGAAAATAATGTATGATATTAGGTACATGATATAACTATAACATTCGTCGCCGCGAGGCGCAAGCACGGAGATGACAAGTGTACGTATCTACCCCTAAAACCGCCGACACGGGCAAATCTAGCGGGCGTTTCCCTATCTATGGACTGATTGCCCTTGCTCTGTGTCTACTGGCCTGGAGCTGCTCCTGGCTTCGTATTGAGCCTTTCTTCCGCTATAGTTTTTTTCCACTCTGGTTGGGCTATATCC
>CAXTXB010000675.1:0-1496 GCA_964247965.1 uncultured Dictyobacter sp.
ACCCAAATGTTTTGTGCCATAGGCTATGTTCGCCGGTCACCCGCCAAATGAACTGTGCCAGAGCAGTACTTCAATCGCGATCACTTCTGCTCCAGTGCAGTGGAACGCGGCATAGAGAAACGACAAACTCCCACAGTCAAAGCGCTTTGATAGTATTGTAAAGGATGAAGAAATGGCTTGTCAATAGAAATTGGCGCAAATCTAGAGGTAAAATATTGTCACATATAATGTCTCTTGATTATAATTCTACTAGAGTCAAAGCGCTTTGACGAATTGTTATCTATAAATTGATGCAGAAATAGCCCTGCGTAGCGACAAACACAAGCGTTTGTCGCTGTTCGCCTACCTCTCTGCCCGTCCAACTCGACAACCGCGAGGGTTTGTCGCTACGCAGAGCTTATCCTGTGAGCGGAATAAGGAGATTCTATGCCGACGATGGCTGATATTGCGAAGCGCGCTGGTGTGGCTTTAAGCACAGTGTCCCATACGCTAAGTGGAAAGCGCCCGGTTTCTGCGGAAGTGAGGCAGCGTGTGCTGCAGGCTATTGAAGAATTAGAATATCATCCTCATGCCCTGGCTCGTGCGCTTGCTACAAAACGTACGAGGACGGTCGCGCTAGTCTATCCCTCTCTCTCTACGAATGTGCCAGAGCCTCACTTCGAGTTTGTGTCAGGCGTCTTAGAGGTGACAAATCGTAGTCGATACGGGCTCCTGCTATGGACCGTGCCTGATGAAGACCAGGAGATATTGCGTATGACCCAGCAGGGCTTTATCGATGGTGTTGTGCTGATGGAGGTCAGGCTGGAAGATTCGCGTGTGAGTATGCTAAAAGAGCAAAACTACCCCTTTACCATGATTGGTCATTGCAAAGAGAACGCTAACATTAATTTTGTGGACCTTGATTTTGACTACGCCATACACGCCTGCGTGGAATACCTGGCAAAACTGAGGCATCGGCATATCGCCTTCATCAACCACTCTTCCAGGCTATTTGAGTTGGGCATGGGCTACGTTGTGCGTTGTGAAGAAGCTTTTCAACATGCAGTTGCTCAATGGCAGCTGGAAGGTATATCTTGTCCGTGCGAATCGAATGCACAGGCAGGCTATGATGCTGTAAATACATTGTTGACCAAAGATCCCTCTTTAACCGCTATTGTTACCTCGAACGCCTGGATCAACGGAGGAATAACACGCGCCCTGAATGACAGAGGTTTAGAGATACCTGGAGACATATCTGTGGTCGGCGTCGTGTCACCTCAGATTGCTGAAATGACAACGCCAATTCTGACCGCCGTCGACTTCCCCTTCAACGAGATGGGGCGTATGGGGGCGGACATGCTCATCCGACAACTGGAGGGCGAAGAAGTATCCACCCAACTGCTCCTACGCCCTCCCTTGAGGATCAGGCAAAGCTCCGGTCCTTGCAAAGACTCATCCCGAAGTTTTTTAAAAATGATGAAAAAAAGGTGTTCGACATTTTTAAAAAATAAGGGATT
>CAXTXB010000675.1:1506-2884 GCA_964247965.1 uncultured Dictyobacter sp.
AACACTCATCCCCACGTTTTAAAAAATCTCCAACACAGGGTTTCCCTAATTTTAAAAAACTTCGGGATGAGTCTTTGCTACATCGCCTTTTCACGTTGGATCGTTAAAAAGATAGCAGTCGGATGTGTAAACGATACAAATTTTCTAGGAGAGTGTCAGACTCCCATGAATCCGCCTTCTCGCGCCTTCGGCGCTCGTCCCGTTTTTCACACAGCGAAGCCGCGTAAACTCATCAATTAAGAAGGCGGAGAGGATGGAGATCAAACACACTTTATAAAAGCAGGAAAGGTGGAAAGAGCTATGAATCAAAGAGCACAGGACATGCATCTTCGAGGAAACGCTACAAAAAGCGCAAAGGTGTTAGCGGAGTTCTGGATAAAATTTAACAATGATTGGTCGTGGCCCAACTCAGCCGGGTTGGCATATAGTTTGATCCTTTCCATGTTTCCCCTCGTGATCGCGATGTTTGCTGTACTGGGCCTGTTTGTGCGTGGCCTTGACCCGGCGGGCTATAATAATCTGGTCGCGCAGATTATAGCACTCATTCCAGAGGCGACCTCGTCGCAAAATATTATTCAATTGGCGCTCAATCAGCTCGCGCGGCAGTCGGGAGTTTTGGGCCTCGTTGCCGTGGTGCTCGCTATCTTTAACGGATCGCGCCTCTTCCTCTTAATGGAAGGTGCGCTAGATATTATCTATCATGTGCCTCCGCGCAATATTATCAAGCAAAATATAATGGCCGTTTCGATGGTCTTGTTCTTTGTCATTCTCTTTCCAATTATGGTGCTAGCTTCATCTATCCCTGCCTTTGTAGTCTCTCTTCTGAAAAGAACGGCGTTTGCATATGTACCAGGTAGTGGCCTGCTCTTTGGCTTGAGTGGTGTGTTTGGAAGCTTGATTGCAAGCTATATTCTTTTCCAGGTTATCTATATTGTGGTGCCCAATCAAAAAATTAGCTTCCGTAAGAGTTGGCCTGGCGCGGTTGTGGGGTCGGTTCTACTGGAACTGTACCTGATACTTTTTCCGCTGTATGTAACTTACTTTTTACGCATCTTCGCGGGTGCACTGGGCCTGCTTATTCTACTCATCTTCTTCTACTATTTTGCTCTTATTCTATTCTTAGGGGCGGAGGTCAATGCATTTTTTGCGGAAGGTGTGCGCGAGACTCCCTACGATCTGGTAACGATGATGCATATAGTGACCAGCCATTTGCCGACAAGCAAAGAAGATATGCAGAAGCAGGCTGCCTCCGATTATAAAGATGAAGTACCAAAGGAGATTCACCCTAAGCCGACACAGGATTCCACTGAACTGCATAACGATGCCCACTAGCCTTATTATTATAATCTATTAATGACTTATAGCGAATGTGATATCG
>CAXTXB010000676.1:0-1743 GCA_964247965.1 uncultured Dictyobacter sp.
GTATAATAGACGAGTAAACTGGATACCTATTCACGTAGGTATCCAGTATGTACTCAGTACATTTTCGAGAATGTGAACTTTAAAAAGGGGGAAAATATGAATAAAAAAGATGCCAATGAAGCGGGCGAGCATGGGCACGGGAGGGCACCGATCCTTAATATTGTGGGGGAGAAAGTCGCGCTAGGACCTTTTCATCCCGGCCTCGTCCCTTCTATGCATAGATGGTTGAACGATTTCGCTGTCACGGCCCTGTCTGGTGATCCGATAAAACCCAAGACCCTGGAAGAGACGCAGATGGACTACTTGCGTGACTGCAGAGGTGAGCGCCGGGATTATCGCGGCTTTTGCATCTACGAGCGTGCCAGCCTGCGTTTAATCTGCATTACCGAATTGCGCCGCGTGAGCCTGGAGGAAGGTACCGCGACCTATGGCATCATTATTGGCGAGAAAGATTGCTGGAATAATGGATATGGGACCGAAACCACGCGTCTGATCCTGGACTATGGCTTCAATATGCTTGGACTACACAACATCATGCTCACGGCATCTAGCAACAACGAAAGAGCTATCAACGCATACACCCACGCCGGCTTTCGTCTGATCGGCCGCCGCCGCGAAACCTATCGTCAGGGCCATCATTTCTACGATGAAGTCATGATGGACTGCCTCTCCACCGAGTTCCAATCCTCTCCGCCCCCTTCCTTCTAGTCACCTCTGGTCCATGTTTACCCAGGCTTTGATGAGAGTGTAAGCCAGGCTCAACGGGGGAGGAAGTTGTGGCAAATTATCCTTTGTAAACCAGATAACCTCGTCGAGTTCATCCTCGTCGGGGTGGGCGGTGCCACCGATGTAGCGCGCAGTAAAGCCAATCATCAATTGGCTGGGGAAGGGCCAGGGCTGGCTTGCCGCGTAGGTAACATCATCCACCTCCAGCCCCGCCTCTTCATATATCTCCCGCTTCACACACTCCTCCAGCGACTCGCCCGGCTCCACGAAGCCCGCGATGAGCCCGTAGCGTTTCCCCCAGCCGCGTTTATGGGCCATCAGGATGCTATTCTCTTTATGAACCAGGACAATAATGGCTGGAATAACCGGCGGGTAGCTGCTGTGGCCACAATGAGGGCACTCGCGTCCCCAGGTGCCGGCGAGAGATATGGTCGCGGTGGCGCAGACGGGGCAGAAGCGACTAATGTTCTGCCAGCGCAAAATCTGGAATGCGTAGCCCACAACCGCGTATGTAGCCTCAGGTAGGTAACCAAACAGCTCACGGATATTGAGCCCGCGCCAGCCGGTTGGCAAAGTCTCCTCCGCTTCGATCTCGCAAGCCAGGCAGACCCGCCCATCAAGCGTCCCCAGATAGAGTACCTCTCCGTGCGCAACTGATGCAAAGAGACCCTCATCCCCCTCTAGCAAAGCGACATCACGGCCTTGCATCTGCACAATCATATGCTCTTTCTGAAAAGGGAACCATAACGCATCGCCAGTTGGTGCTTGCGCAGGTGGATAGGCATGTTGAAATGAAATAACCATGAACGACTCGTCTCCTGTAGAAGCTGCTGAAACCCTGAGAAACCCTGACATGACACCGCCCACCAACCAGGTCTCCCTCCGCTTAAGAGCGTCAAGTAGAGAACTGTAGAGAGGGGAGAGCCCGCATCTGTACATACGTATAGTACCACATCCATTACTGCTGAAAGAGGGATGACTATGGGTCTGTAAAAATTTTTAAAAATTACCAAAATA
>CAXTXB010000676.1:1753-2883 GCA_964247965.1 uncultured Dictyobacter sp.
TTTTTCAAAAGTTTGACAGACCCATAAGCCTCTACCTATTGAGAGATGTGTACATAGCTAATCTGGGTGTACTGTGGAAATTGCGTTGTCACATTTGGGTTGCCGGGGAACAGGCCCCCAACAGCAGTATTCATAACGAGAAACATAGGCCCATTAGGGACGCCATCGGTCTGGTGGCAGTGTGGAACGCCGTCGATCAACCACGTAAGACTATGCGGCTGCCAGTCGATTGAGTAGACGTGATAGTCGGCCGAATAGTCCGGTCCTGTATATGTACATTGATGGGACAGGTTCTGACCTGGATAGTATCCAAAGTGGTTGGTCATATACATATAGTGGGGATTTTGCCCCAGCATCTCCATAATATCGATCTCCCCATAACCCTGCGTCGGAGTTACGGTGCAGCCAGAACCTGTCGATGGATACATCCGGCAGTTTGCGGTCAAGAGCCAGAATGCCGGCCATATCCCCTGGCCGTGAGGTAGCCTGGCCCGAATATCCACCGTGCCATACTGGAACGAGAAACGGTCGAATGTATTTACTTCACCAGAAGTGTACAAATTTTTATTATTATTGTCGCTTCTAATAGTGAGATCGCCATTCCCGATATACACATTATCGTACGAATACAACTCGCGCTCACCCTTATTCCAGCTAGGATCATTAATGACATTCCATTTATATGGGTCAAGACTTTTACCCGTAAAGTTGTCGCTCCACACAATTCTTGATGCCGCATGTGTGGACGAGACAGTCACTAAGAGAATTGCAATGGTAGCGAGCAGCAAGGCCAGCATGATACGCATAGTACGTGATAGAATCTGTTTTCTCTTATAACACAATCCGATATCCATGCCCAATGGTAAATTTGCAAGTGTGTCCATAAATCATCCCTTCAATCACAAAAATTTGATACTTTACCTGCCGTTATAAGATGAGTAAAGCTCCGAGTTTTTTGAACTACCTTTGCAGGGGGACAGACGATGCCCCTTACTTAAAGTATACTGAAAAGCCCAAATTGTGACGAAAAGTACTAATATCAAGAAGGACTGTAATAGGTCATTGCAGCCTTTTGAAAAATGAGAGCCATCGTGTGTTCCCTGCTCTTTTTCTTGCCTGAGGCAAGAAAA
>CAXTXB010000677.1:0-2869 GCA_964247965.1 uncultured Dictyobacter sp.
GTGTAGAAAAAGCAATAAATGAAAAAGGGACGAGCGCCGAAGGCACGTGAAATCATCAACTAAGAAGGCAGAGGGAATGAGAGCCTGATAGTGTCATCAATGTTTAAGGATGAGAACTTTGAAGTTGCCCATGCCTGTAGGAGCGGTGAGGAGGGAGACCCGTTGGCGCAGGTTATACCATTGTAACAGGGCTACCTGGCCTTTGTCGCTGCCCCGCTCGTTATCAGCGATGGCGAAATCGCGCTGGTGGACATGTTCTAGCTCTTCGTAGAGGCCCATGGCACTCAGCCATTCGCGCTGTGTCGTGAGCGTTTGTAGATGTAGTCCTTGCTTGCGTGCCTCTTCGATCAAGGCGGTGAAATTGACGTGGGCGGTGAGGTCTTGTTCTCCCGGTTGTACCAGCGGCTGGTCTGTTAGCTGGTGCTGGTAATAGCAGGTAAGAGTGCCGTAGTGACGCTCAGGGATATAGAGTCTGCGTGCGGTATCTCCATAGTCTATGGCGAGGATAAAGCCATGTCTCTTTCGTCCTGTGCCGGGTTTAAGCAGGCGCTGGGCAGTATGCTCCATCCAGCCCAGCGCGTCCAGGTTGATCTCCGCACGCCAGCCGTCCTCGTAGGTATGCCATGGCACCTTGTTCGCATCCAGATAGCCTGCTACTTCCGCGCTGCTTGGCTCTCCAGGAGCCTCAACTAAGAAGCCATTTTGCACGTCAACGTAGATCTCGTAGAGCTGCTCGCCTTGTTTCTGAACAATGTGAACGGGAAAGGCGTCTATTAGCTCGTTTGAGAGGAAAACGGTGGGTGTATCGGTGCCTTGCTTATTAGGATCATTGCTTGCAGATAGGTTCGCGCCTGCTTCACTTTGTGGGGAGAGAGCGAGGGCATTTTGACCAGCATTAATGTCCTCTGTTTGATAATCAAGGGCTGTATGAAAATCTGGAGCCTCCAGTGCTGCCCAGGCACGCACTCCGTTGGCAAGGTGGCCGCGCCCCGCCCCTTGTTCTATGACGATAAATGGTGTGGGACGACTGAGTGCTTCCCACATATGCTGGAGCTGGCGGCCCACACAGTGGGCAAAGAACTGGGTGACATCCGTGCTTGTATAGTAGTCGCCTTCCCAACCCATTCTGGCCGGCCCGCTCACATAATAGCCATAGCCTGGCTCATAGAGGGCCATACGCATATAATCGGCGAAAGTAATGGCTCCCTGTTGCTGGATGCGTTCAGTGATGCGCTGTTGCAGGGGTGATATTGGTGATCCTGGTGGTACTGACATATACTGCTATGTTTCTCTCCTTGCTTACAGACCGAAATTGACGACTAAGAGGTCCAGCGCCATCTCTGGCGTCAGGCGGCTCCGCTTGAGTGCAGCGTCGGTTGCCAGGAGCTGACGATAGGCACTTTCCAGTTGTGGAGCACTGAAGTTGCCTACCTGGCGCAGGGATTTGTCGGCAATAAAGGGTGCGACGCCCAATGTAGAGGCGATCTGGGAACCACGCATCCCTTTCTGCGCCAGTTCTTTGACAAGGAGTAGCGAGCGTACCTGCGAGGTGATCGTACTGATGAGCTTGAGCGGAGGTTCTCCATCCGCTAGCAGGTCGTGCAGAATGTTTAATGCTTGCTTGCGGTTGCGCTGGGCGAGGGCATCGGTCAGGTCAAAGATGCGCGCCTCCTGCACCTGCGCCGATAGTTGACGCACATCCTCAATTTTGATCGTTGCCCCTTTGCCGACGTACATCGCCAGTTTATCCAGCTCATTGGCGAGTAGCCGCAGGTTGTTGCCGATAAAGTTCGCCAGTATGCTAACCGCATCTGGCGCGATCTTGACCTCGATACTCTTTGCCCGGTTGGTGATCCACTTCTCCAGGGCGGCACCTTTAGGAAGGGTGCTCTGTACCACTTTGCCGTGCTTCTCGGCTGCTTTAAGTAGTGCGTTGTTGCTGTCCAGGGCCTCTTCAATCAGGATGATCAAGACGGTTGTCTCTGGCAATATGGCCACGTGTTCTGCCAGGACTTTCTCAAATTCAGCACGACCTGTTGTGCCTTTCTTACCTTTGCGCGCTTTGCCACCCTTTGTCGTCTCTCCTGCCGGGCTTGCAGATGGGTTTGATCCGTCTGTTTCACCACGCTTCCTCCTGGGTAATCCTTCAACCACAATCAAGCGTTGTTCGCTTAAAAATGGCAGCGTATTACTACTCATTACGATTACATTCACGTCGCTGTCCGCGCCGCTATAGATGTCCTGGTTAAACCCAAAATCACCCTGTTCTCGTAACTTCTTTAAGTGTTCGCGGCTTGTAAACTCATCCTCACCATGCAGTAGATAGAACATATTTGCAGTCACTACTCATTCTGATATATGTCGACGATAGTCACGTGTGCTCCGCCTGGCCACAAAGAGATCTGAAATTATGCCGCCAATAAGTCCCATAATTGAGCAGAAGAGGGCACTACCGAAGAAGATTGAGGCACCACTTGCGCCGGCCATTGACGTATTAAAAATGAGAGTTCCTGCCCAGGCCTGGATAATCAAGAAGCCAAGCAGAGCGCCTATAAACGCTCCTATCACAACTGCCGTGCTATTCTTTACGGCACTCATCCAGAACGCGAGGAAGAGCGCAATAGGCAATGAGATCAAAAAGCCGAAAATACCACCGATAAAGACTGGATCACCAATATTAAGTGTTGCGATGACCATTATAGAAAGCCTCCTGGGGATAATAATGTAATGGTTTAAGATAGGATATGTATACTTCTGTTATTATACGGCAGTTTTCTCACCTGTGACAAATGAGGAATGGGTCATCCCAAATTTTGATACCGTTGGCGAACTTTTTTTGTGAGCTTATTTTTCGCGTGGTCGCGCGAAA
>CAXTXB010000678.1:0-2862 GCA_964247965.1 uncultured Dictyobacter sp.
GCAGTGCTAAAGCGTGGATTCGGCTGATGCAATCAGCGTGCTCTGCTTCGCAGAGGCGGAGGGAGCCGATCACATGATGCGTGTCGGTCTAGTACTTCTAGCACTTACTACTGTGTTATATAGATATTCGACCAATCGTCCGGCGCGATAGTGCCCATGGCGTTTATCATGTAGCCATTGACGCCCGACTTCAAGAGATAGTTATCTTGCTGCTGGTAGAGGGGGAGCCAGGCGACATCATTGATCAAAGATTGTTCAGCGTACTGGTAGAGTTTCATGCGCTCATCGTGATTGCTTTGCTTGTCAGCAGCTTGTAGCATCTGCTGTACCTCTTGTTGCTTTGAAGCCATTGAGCCATTGTTCTGGGCATAGTTAACTGTGTTTTCGAGAGAGTTGGGCCCGAACTGCAGCGTTGTCCAATCCTGGGGATCGGGATAGTCGGCCGCCCAGCTTGAGCGCCAGAATTGCAGGCCGTGCGGATTATGTTCACTCGCCTGCTCTTGTTTGAGCAGCTCTAAAATTGAAAGTGGCTGCAACCGAACCTTGATGCCCAGTACGTTCTGCCACATCTGTTGTACCGTTTCCGCTTCGTTTTGCACACGAGGATCGTTTTCGTAGCTAAAGGTTATGGGTGGTAGTTGGTCGCTGCTCTTCAGCCCTTCTTCCCCCAGGCCAGCCTGCAACAAATACTGTGCGATGATCTGGTTCCCGCGCAGAGTGCTCTCTCCATCTGGCCCCACCAGGGTGGGACTAAATCCATCTTCGCCGTCAGGGATGATATGGTTGGTGGCAATGACCGACTTTTTTTGTACCACATCGGCAATAACCTGCTTGTCAAGTGCCAGGGCGAAGGCCTGACGTATTTTGATGTTGTCAAATGGCTTGACAAGGTAGTTCATGGCATAATAGGTCATCCATAGTTGAGTGGTCTTGTGGAAGTCATCGGTGTTTTCGTTCTCGCTAACCTTCGAGGGAGGAATCTCTGTCAGGGCGACATGGTCGGTGAGATATGCGTTGTATGAGCTTGTGCTGTTATCAAAGAATTCGAAGGATAGCGTCGTGAGCTGAGGTTTGGGACCATAATAATAGGGATTGGGCACAAGGTCGATAGTATTCGGATTCGCCCGGCGCGCAAACTTGAAGGGACCGGACGCGCCGCCCTCGTCCAGATGATCGACGAACCTGGTTCCATAGCGCATGACGAGCGACTTCTCCAGGACCAGCGTACAGGGAGCTGTCAGCAGAGAGGGCAGAAAAGCTATAGGGTCTGATGTCTTGAGCACGATGGTAGCAGGATCAGGAGTCAGGATGCTCGTGCCTATAAGGGTTGGCACCTGTCCACTCGTACGTAAATAGGCGTTCTGCAGATAGCCCAGGTAGGTCGAGGCCGTCGGCGAGCTTAACGCGGGATCGAGCGCGCGGTCCAGGCTAAAGGCAACGTCTTCAGATGTGAGTGGTGATCCATCGCTAAACTTGAGGTTGGGGCGCAGGTTAAAAGTCCAGGTGCGCCCATCCTGACGCCAGGAAGCGGCAAGCTGCGGCTGTACATGTGTTGTATGGTCGAGCTGAACCAGCCCACCGTAGATCGCATCCTCCATCCGCGTCGTCTGCGAATCGATAACCTGCGTTGGGTCCAACTGAGCGTTATGCGTACCGCTACTGATCCCCAGTGCCAGCGTCTGCTTAGCTGCTCTTACAGGCAAGTTTTGGGAGATGGATGTGCTCGAAAAAATATTCTGCATCGAAGAGAACAAGCCTGTTGTATTGAGTATTCCACCAAGCGCGCCGAATACAGCCGTCACGAGCAAAATCCTCTGCCAGACTGGTTGAGCTCTCTTTCTCACCCTACGAGGTAGTGCGGGTGAAGGTAGAACAGGGTGCGCGAGCAATGTAGCTGTGTGCCGTCGCTGCGCATCTCTTACGAGTGCTAGGCTCCTGAGCTGCTGCCTGACGATCTCCACACTCGCCGGACGCTGCTTAGGGTCAAGCGCGAGCATCTGCGTGAGCACTGCAGCCAGCTCTGGAGGGATTGTCGCCGACTGCAAGAGATCGTCATCCTCAGCATCCAGCGGGTTTTTGCCGGTCAGTAGTGCGCGCAACGTCGCTCCCAGGCTATAGATATCGGATCGCTCATTGGTCTGCGCCTTGCCGTATTGCTCAGGAGCCGCATAGCCGGGCGAGCCCAGCGCCTGTGTGTCCCGCTTCGACTCTGGCCGGTGCTGCCGCGCAATTCCGAAATCGATCAGATAGATGTGCCCGATTGTGGTACGCATAATATTGTCGGGCTTGATATCGCGAAAAATAATTGGCGGCTGCCGCGAGTGCAGATATGCTAAAGCTTCACACACCTCGATGCCTAGAGCGATCACCTCATCAACCGGGACACACTGGCCCGGCAGGCGATGCATATATTCTTCCAGTGTCTGTCCATTGATGAACTCAGCGACGATATACCAGTTGTGCTGATCGGTAAAAGAATCGTAAATCTTAGGGAGGGCCGGATGATTCAGGAGCGCACCAAAGCGAATCTCGCGATTGTATGTATCCGTCGCATCAATCATTTCCTGGGCTGAGAGCGCCTTTAGATGAATCGCCTTGATAGCAACAATTCTATTCTCAAGCGTATCTTCCGCCTTATACACCTTCGCGAAGCCACCCTGCCCCACCACCCTCAGCACACGATACCGCCCGGCAAGCAGCACGTCATCTTGCTCAAACTCGGACAAATCATGCCCACAGGCGAAACACGTTGTCTTGTCAGGCGCATTGGCAGCCCCGCAGGCAGCGCAGTAAATATCTAACGAACTCACGCCAGTTGCTCCCCTATCTTCGCAATAGTTAGACCGCCACACGTATAATAAC
>CAXTXB010000679.1:0-2844 GCA_964247965.1 uncultured Dictyobacter sp.
TGATTATATTATAGATAGATAGCATACCAGAAGTACCAATTCTTCCTGCTTTTTATTCGTCAAGATTTCATCATATTTTTATCAAATCGGAGTATGCTAATGCCGGTTATAAGCTTCTCACGCAGGTTGAGGGATTGAACGTTCTTCTCAATCTTATTGCTGTCGATTCATCCTTCTGTTATAGTGTGCAATGGATAATGAAAGAAAAAAGAGATTTTCTTTTTGATATGAGGGGACGCAGACATTGAAGATAAATCGTCAAGTAATACTTCTGCTCACGGCGCTGCTGGTCGTCGTTATTATTGCAGCAGGCGCATTTTATATCGTGAGATCACGCGCGGCAAACACAGGCCAGTCGCAGACAAATAAGAGTACGGTAGTCGTTCCAACGGCGCTACCGGCACTAACGCCGACGCCGGTCTTCACGGCTCCAAAGGCATCACAGCCAGGAAAGCCGGTGCTGCAGACGCTAGAGCAAGTGACCGATCAGGCGTTTTCGGATGAAGAGCACTATGTTCCTAATAGCTGGGGCGTGCAGAAAAATCGTTTCATTCGCACATCAACAGGGGATCTCTTTACGGTCTACAACACACAGGGCGGAGACTCATCAAATCGTACTTGGCACTTGCTGCATAAAGCTCCTGGCGGCTCCTGGCAAGATATAAAGTCGGGCAATGCAGGTACGGAGCCGATCAACATTCTACGCGGTGCTAACGATGAGATTCATCTCTTCGCCTGGCCCGGCACAGCAAACAAGCTGCAACATATTTCTTCAAACGATCTGGGCAAGAGCTTTAAAAGCGAGTTTATCGCTGGCAACTGGTCAAATGATGTGGGCGATCCTGAGCAGGGCTATAGCGGCAGCGGGGCAAACGCGAACGGCGACATGGTCTTTTTCCAGACGGGCGCGGACAGGCCCGGCGTCTTCAACTGGACCTACTATAGCGCTCGCAGTGGTACCTGGAATTCGCAGAGCTCGATGCTGGACGTACGCTATACCTACGCCTTCTTCTTTCCCGGCTATAATAATGATGTGAGTATTGTTGCTATGCGCGACGCTCACCGCGCGGAGTTGGGCTACAATAGCAGCAATGGCTTCGACTACATCTTTAATGCACTCGGCTATTTCTATATCCCCGATGTCAATCATCCATCGATTAAGAAGACAGACATTGTACAGGTTCCACCGCAGAATGATAGCGACTACGATGTGACCTATCTGACGGATACGTACGTTGATACGCAGGGCCGCGTGCACGCTCTCTACGCCAATCAGTATGATGGACCTCATCACGTCATTCTGGTCAATGGGCAGGTCGTTAAGGATGTCAGAATGGACGTGACTTTCCCACGTAAGGTACGTATGACACAGGACGAGATGGGCCACTACTATATCATCACGATGGATGATTCCGGCAATTTTATTAACGTCTATCCAGGCACGGCTGGCGATACCGATGGCACACAGCTCTTGCCTGCCACCAAACTCAACATCGCGAACTTGCCCGGCTGCACCGACGACGACTTCTGTAGCGAGCCGACCTTCACCGTCCCTCGTAACGGCAACGCTCTCTCCAACCATATCGACGGCGTCTACGGCAACTTTACCCAGGTCATTCACTTCCGCATCAATCTGCGCAGCTAAGCTATCCGTACGACCCCGCGTAGCGACCATCCCTTGCGGTTGTCATTGGTTGCATCCTTAGAGAGTGTCGGAGCCCCGTCACCATGGGAAAGCGGGAGCGAGCTGGGTGAGCATGCGGTAGCTGGCCGAGAGCGTGATAAAGGCCTCCGAGCTCTGGGGCAAGCCCTCATGATCGCGGCAGAGCCGTCGCCAGCGCGTGATCCAGGCAAAGCTGCGCTCCACCACCCATCTTCTGGGCAGCGGGCGAAACCCAGGTGGGAAAAGCGTGTCCCACTCGACGTCGGTGCCCTCGGGCACGAGCAAGCCGCGCTTGGGTAGCGTGAGGGCGCGCACCGGCTGCATGATCCAGCCCAGGTTCACTTTCACCCACGTGATCATCTGGCCGCCGTAATGGCTATCGCCCCACACGAGCTTCATTCTGGGAAACAGTTCCTGCAACGGCTTCAGCAAGCGGTGCGCTCCCTCTTGATCGGAGCAGTCGGCTCCCGTCACTTTGATGGCCAACAAATTGCCCTGGCTATCGACCAACGCGTGGCGTTTGCGCCCCCAGATTTTCTTGCCCGCATCATAGCCTTTCTCAGGACCACGAACCGCGCTGGTTTTGATGGACTGGCTATCAATGACGCCCGCGCTGGGCTGAGCATCTCGGCCATCTTTGGTCCGCATGCGCAGGCGCAGGGCTTCCAGAACGCGATCCCATACGCCTTCGCGTTGCCAGCGCCGAAAGTAGTAGTGGGCGGTGTTGCCCAGCGGCAAATCGTGGGGAACCAGTCTCCACGGACAGCCGCTGCGCAACACGTACAGGATGGCGTTCACAAGCTCGCGTCGTTCGTAGGTGTAGGTGACGGCGTCTGGACTCAGGGGCGGGATCAAGGGTTCCAAGAGCTCCCACTGCGCATCGGTGAGATCGGAGGGATAGGCTTGGCGTCGGTTCGCGTTCTGCATCGACATCGTTCTCCTTTTCACGGTCTTCAACAGTTCCTCTGTTCTCAGTATGCGCTCCACCTCCAAATCACTCTTCCCTTTTCTTCCTTTCTTGCCGTTCATATCAGTTCTTGCCCATCAGATAAACTCATCCTGAGAGGGCTCTCCCTCCCATGGTGACGGGGTTCCGACACTCTCTGAGAGAGTGCCGGAGCCCCATTGCCATCGCTCCCTTCTCTTTCCGGCCCATGTGCACGCCTTCGGCGTGCCCTTCT
>CAXTXB010000680.1:0-2834 GCA_964247965.1 uncultured Dictyobacter sp.
GCTCTTTACGAGTCTCAAGGAGCTCCTTGAGACTCGTAAAGAGTGGCGAAGCCGCGACAAGTCAGAGAGCAGAAAATACTACTTATTATTTCTTTTGCTTTTTTGCATAATTTGAGCTCTGCCTAAATTATGCAAAAAAGCAAAAGAAATAATAAGTAGTATTACTTACCTGGTGTTACTGCTACACTGAAGATACGTCATGTAGAATATGATCATGCCATATTTGCTATTAATAAAGTTTGGAAGGTAGGAGTTGTGTGGATAGCAAAATGTTTTCCTCTCATCGTTATGGTACCCAGCCCTATTTTTCTTTGCCCGCCTACATAAAACGAAAGCCTTTTGCGAATATAAGTAAACGACAGGCTCTTTTTTCGATGGCAAGCGCTTATATTCGCCAATTTGCTGACGAACAGACTTTTTCCATAGACCTGCTCAACCGGCTGCGCCAGGTTCAGTCGGAGATAGAAGAGCGAGGCTACTATAGTCATACTGGTGGTGAACTGGCTTATGGTGCGAAATTAGCCTGGCGTAATAGTACACGTTGTATAGGTCGGCTGCATTGGTCTTCTTTGTGTATGCGTGACATGCGTCACCTTACAAGTGCGGAGGACGTTTTTACGGCCCTGGTTGAGCATATTCAGATTGCAACCAATGGAGGGAAGATTCGTCCATTTATCACCGTCTTTGCGCCACAACTTCCTACTCACCCGGGTGTTCGTATCTGGAACTCGCAACTGATTCGCTATGCTGGTTATATACAGTCTGATGGCTCTATTATTGGTGATCCTATGCAAGTTGAACTAACATCTATATTGCTAAAGCTAGGTTGGAAGGGAGGAGCAGGCACCGCATTCGATCTCCTTCCACTCGTTATTCAAATGCCCTATCAGCCTCCCAGGCTCTTTGAGTTACCTCCAGAAGTGGTACTGGAAGTGCCTATTAGCCATCCTGATCATCCAGGCTTTGCCACGTTAGGCTTAAAATGGTATGCCGTACCAATTATCTCAGATATGCGCCTGGAGATTGGCGGTGTTTCTTATACGGCTGCACCCTTTAATGGTTGGTATATGGGGACAGAGATTGGTGCACGTAATTTTAGCGACCGAAATCGCTATAACCTTCTTCCCGCTGTTGCCGAAATCCTTGGATTGGCCAGGCATCCCGAGCGTACGTTATGGCGCGACCGCGCTCTTGTTGAGTTGAATATTGCGGTGCTGCACTCTTTTGCCCTTGCTGGTGTCTCGATGGTAGACCATCACACGGCTTGTAGGCAGTTTATAGTACATGAAGAGTGTGAGTGTAAGGCTGGACGCACAGTTGCTGCCGATTGGGGCTGGATTGTGCCGCCCATGTCCAGTTCCCTTACTGCTGTTTTTCATAAACCGTATCAGAATGAGACGACGACTCCTAACTTCTTTTGCCAGGAACCTGCATGGCGAGAGTACTCGTTCTATTCTGATCTTATTGGGGATGGAAGGAAGGAAGAGACGGAATCTAGATGATTCTATCTATGCTTCTAACTATTGGAGTTACAAGGAGTCCTGGTAGGAGATCGATTGTTATCTGCTTGAATACTTTGTTCATAGTATGAACAGCCATAGTTGGCATCCCTGCCTTATGAGGAGGTATCCATCCTTCTGTAGCAATTATACAGACTTGATGCTCGAATTGCAATGGTTATTTGGAAATTTTGCCGGGAGAACTCTGCTATGTGATACAAGAAATGTTGAGGTAATCAACGTTTAATTATAAATCAAATAGAGAGCTTATTATAGCCCACATTGGCTTGCTCACTCGTATTCGTTGACACAATGTGGTGCTGTTTCTATACTGGTACTCAATACCACATGGAGTTTGTGTAAAGAAGGGAATGGTACTTTCCAATGTCGTTTACGCAAGATGAACTGCAAGCGCTCAATAGTATCCTGGACCAGAAACTATCAGTTCACCGTCGTGAACTGGAGCGTACCTTTGATCAACGCATTCAGGGGCTCAGGCACGATGTTGAGCAGCGACTAACTGCAATTCAACAGGACCTTCTGCACAGCATTTCGCGTACGCTAGGTGATCAGCAGAGCCGCTCAAGGGATGCCGTGACACGCAAATTAGATGATCAACAGGTGCGTCTGACCCAGGCGCTTCTTCACGAGATTGAGCAAAAACGTGTGCAGCAGCAGCAGCATAATGAAGATTTTTTGGAACGTTCGTTGGCTGCTCAACTCCTGGCTTTTGAACAGTTAATTGGTCAACATCAATCTTTGAGCGAGTTTGACGAATCTACTCCTTATAGTAGTGATGATCTACGCCCGAACTTTGATACTATCGAGGTGCAAACGGAGATACCTTGGGATGAACTAGTCGATCTTATCGATCGTGTCCTTGCGGAGCGGCTTTCTACGCTGCAAACTTCTTTGCAAACTTCACTTAAGGATATTGAACATTATCTTTCTATGCAGATACATGCTGTTCGTGCTGCTTCACTACGTGAACAAAAACCTGTTGATAATGAAAATGTTCCAACAACCCTTGATGACATGCAAGATGTTTTCAGAAGTATTGAGCAGCTTGAACGTCTGATAGAGTCGATGCAAGTGGCGATGGCTACAAACAGTGCGCTCATTTCCAATCGTCTCTATTATCACCAGCAACTTCCACTTGAACGTGCGCACCCAGGCTCACAACTACGCGAGAATACCTCCCAGGAAGCAAACTCGTCGTCCACCTCACCGCAACAATCAGATGACTAACCTTCTCTATATAAATAAGCAACTCTTCGATTGTTAACATATGTTCTTCAGGCATTTAGAGTATAATTAATATTAAGCTTTTTACAT
>CAXTXB010000681.1:0-808 GCA_964247965.1 uncultured Dictyobacter sp.
GCAGGGAGATATTTATCCTCTGATCACTATTTTCATGGGCAAGAGCAGGTAGTCCATTGATCTCTGTTGTACTCTGTTCATGTGGATTGTCCGCCCTTTGCTTTTCCCCTTATTGAAGCAGTCAGGAGAGCGTGGCGACAACCCCTCGCGGTCATCGCCACGCTCACCTGATCTCCCACTAAATGAAGTGGGTGGGTCCAATATTTTGTTGTAATTAGTAGAAGAGAGGAGCAGTTCGATGGAATATAGGCAACTTGGTGGCTCTGGTTTGAAGGTTTCTGCGCTTAGCTTTGGGACGGCTACTTTTGGTGGTGGGGATGCTTTTTTTAGCGCGTGGGGGAATACGGATGTGGCGGAGGCGAGTCGCTTAGTGGATATTTGTCTGGAGGCGGGCGTCAATCTTTTTGATACGGCGGATGCTTACTCAAGGGGAGTGTCGGAGGACGTGCTGGGCAAGGCGATTGCGGGACGGCGAGATAAGTTACTTATTTCGACGAAGACGACTTTTCGCATGGGCGATGGGCCGAACGATCTGGGGTCGTCACGCTATCGCCTGATCCAGTCCTGCGAGGATAGTCTGCGTAGATTGAACACGGACCATATCGATATCTACACGATGCATGGCTTCGACGCGCTCACCCCCGTTGAGGAGACGGTGCGTACACTCGATACGCTGGTGCAGAGCGGCAAGGTGCGCTATCTCGCCTGCTCCAATTTCTCCGGCTGGCACCTGATGAAGTCGCTGGCCACCGCGCAGACCTACGGCTGGACGCGCTACGTGGCCCACCAGGCTTTTTACTCCCTGGTC
>CAXTXB010000681.1:818-2800 GCA_964247965.1 uncultured Dictyobacter sp.
AATGGGAACTCATGCCGCTTGCCCTTGACCAGAAGGTCGGCACGATCGTCTGGAGCCCTCTGGCCTCCGGCGTGCTCTCCGGCAAGATCCGCCGCAACCAGCCCGCACCCGAGGGCAGCCGCGTGCAGCAGATAGGCTCAGAGGGATCACGCGTCCCCGACGAGAAGGTCTACGAGATCGTGGATGCGATCGACGCAATAGCCGAAGAGACGGGCAAATCCGTCTCCCAGATCGCCCTCAACTGGCTGCTGCAGCGTCCCACTGTGGCAAGCGTCATCATAGGCGCGCGCAACGAAGAGCAGCTCAAAAGCAACCTTGGAGCCGTCGGCTGGAACCTCACCGCCGAGCAGGTCGAAAAGCTAGACAGGGCCAGCGAGATCCCCACCATCTACCCTTACTGGCATCAACGCCCCTTCGCCGAGCGCAATCCTGTCCCCGTCCCTTTTTATAAAGAAAGATAAGCAAAGACGCTTTTAGTGTGCCTTTCTCTTCTTATAGTATACTACCACGAATAACGATTCGTACTTAGTAAAAAGAGAAAGGCATATTTCGCACATGACTACAACATTTTCCCCTCCTCTCTGCCTTCGCTGAGAATCAGCTCGGACCAACCTGCCACCTGCATTCGTTCAGTATAGAAGGCAATGATTTCAGCAGGTGATAGATCAGTGTCGAGCACGATTTGCATCTCCTGAGGAGTGCTCACGAAACTGCCAACAAGGTGATATCCATTGGGCAAGGGAAGATCGAATGGGAGCGTATCAGGAAGTTGCCCGGCCAGCAGTTGTGGTTGGGGTGCTTGTGGATCAAAAGGATAGGAGAGAAGACGAAGGGCAAGCATCTGAAGCTGTGCCATATTTTCCTTAGAAGAAGAGGTATGTTGAGTCACTGATTAAGTCTCCTTGGAGTATTTCTACTGTGATGGGCGGAGCTAACGTGAAGGGGTTGACAACCACTCCAACACCTCCACCGCCATTGCCAACTCCTCTACCCAGTCTTCATCTATATAGGTGTAAAACCCTTCTTCCAGCATCTGCCTGGTACCATCCTCGCGCAGCCAGACCCCAATCTGCTCGTTCTGTGCTAACTGGCCGCCCCAGGAGTGATTCCGTATCATCTCGGAAAGTTGACATAACGACGAAGGCATACGCATCTCTCGCCAGGCGTTCAGGAAAGGCGCGAAATCGTCAATTCCATCCATCATCGCTTCCAGATATTCACTGGCCTCCAGGTAATCTTCCTTGTGTCCTGGATGCCCTGCCAGAATCCAGCGCCAGAGCGTCAGCAAGTAGCTTGTAATTGCCTCCTGCTCCTGCTTCAGCCACGTTTTACAATAGCTCAGCTTATGAAAGATGATAAAGAGATCCGGCAACTTCCTGCACTCCTGTGCGTCACTCATTAATTCTAACACACGCGGCAGAAAATGTTTGAAGTCATTCTCATCTCCCCAGGTGCTCATCGTCTTCCATACAAACCGTCGCAGATCGTAGCCGTCCAACTGGTGTAGCGCTTTGGAGGCAATTCGTTCCTGATCAGCCTTGGAAACGCAGCCTGGACAGCCTACGACTGGATAATGCAAAGGATAGATGGCGAAGGTTGCGTACAAATTCTCGATTGCTTCATACAAGGCTGCTTGTTCATTCATAAGTTAGCATCTGCTTCTCCGCTTTAAGAACTCTTCTCCTAAAATGATGAGCGTGTGTCTTAACCTCCCTGGCCTCTGCTATTCTTCTGCCTCCAAAAGTAGCTTTCTTGATCTAGTTTATCACATGCGTGCCTCTGTACTTCCCTGCCATCGAGTAGAGAGAGTGTTTGATCCCCATCACGATGGGCTTCTCTCCTCGCTCGTCTATCCACACGCCTTCGGCGTACCCCTTTCTTACGTAAACTTTTTGCATTTTTTGCTTTTCTCTTATTTTTTGCGCATAGCCTAAATTTGGGCCAAATTAGTGTCACGATGCTCTTCGCGAGCTCAGTGCAGG
>CAXTXB010000682.1:0-2775 GCA_964247965.1 uncultured Dictyobacter sp.
GCATAACTCATAATTACTAAAAAGATTATACGAAGCTGCGACGAGTCATCTAATGAGAGGGTGAGTATTTATTGCGGCCAATCTGTTTCATCCTTTCATACCATATTGCCATATGCAATCCGCGTCGCGGAAGTGTGCGACCTACAAGTATAGCCAGCAACCGCCCGGCCAATGAGCGCATAAATGGCCCGGCTATGCGATAGAGCATATATACAGCGGCCTGAGATCCTAGCTGTAGCCATGCACTGATCCACCCGATAATCTCAGAAAATGAGAGCGTCTGCAGCGCCAGCGAATAGATTTTGGGATAGTAGCCGGGCGTATTGAGAACAATGCGCGTATAGTCGAGCCAGCCGACCCGATCTTTAAAGAAATCATTGGTGACGCGTGGCCCCAGCTTGTTGAGGACGTGGCAAAAGACATTGAGCGTCTCATTTACCTGCCAACCAGGTTTTTTATCGGCGGCAATCATAAACTTACTAAAAGCTCGCGCCGCCGCCGGTACCGCCTCAGACGCTCGAATATGATCGAGGTCTACAGCACTCAAAAGATCACTCTTCAAAGCCTGATTAAGCAGCGTAGTGATGCGACGCAGATTGCGGACATACGAGCCGAATCCGCAAAAGGTCAAGGGCGATTGAAATGCGGCCGCATCGCCCAGTGAAAGCACGCGATCGTAGGCCAGGACCTTTTGCTCTCTCCGCCAGGGTGGTGAGATATTATAACCAGCTGGAATAAAGCCATAGACCGGCTTGAGAACCTCGACCGCACTCGTGTTCTTATAGCCTGGAAGTAAGGCGAAGAAGTCATCAAAGAGTTCAAGCAGATCAACATGGCTGCCGGCCTCCGCGTAGTAGAATAGGTAGATCGCCACCTGGTCGCCCACGCCCGGGAACGCCTCCCAGATCAATTGCCGTCCTTTGTATGCATCCGTATTTGAGACCAGAACCTCGCCAACATCGAAGTTAATGGCGTCCGCTTCGTCGCCTTCTTTATAGCCGCGCGCAACCGTGCCTACTGTAGGGCAGACGAGCGAAAAGGGGCGTCCACAGTTTAGCTGGCAAGCAATGGGAGAGGTTGAGCCCATGCCATCGATGAGCAGGCGGGCTCCATATTCATGCTTTCCGCCGTTGCTATCTATAACATCTACTGTAACACCTTTGTCTGGCTGTACAGCACAACGCGTAAACGTCGTGTTATGCAGAATAACGTTTGCCTGCCCACCTCTGGGATGACAATCTTGAATTTTCTTGACGCACAGCGCAGTGAGCTTCTCGGCGTCGATGGCAATATTCAATACATCTTTCAGGTGCAGCTCTGCCGGCTGAGTCTGAATGTTGGCAGCGTGGAAGCGCACCAGGCCATCTTTGTATTCGCGCTGGCTTACTGATGCAAGCTCGTCCTGCGTAAGTAGGCCGACATCCAGCAGTTCTTGTAGCTCCTCGCGAGAGATGTTCCACTCGCGGTGAACGGCCCCAACTGTGAAGCGATCGAAGATGAGGATGCGCAGTCCATAGCATTGTGTCATCACTGCCGCATTAAGCAGATTGAGTCCCCCACCCGCGTAGATAACGTCGAACATGTCTAGCGCGGGAACCTGAGGCCGCTCTTCTGTAACCACGACTTCAGCGTACTCGCGCTCAGCTCCCGAGAGGAGCAGCTGTTGCCAGTTGGCGTTGAGATCTTGCAGGCGCTTCAGATGCATTTCGCCCTGAGGGATAGTGGCGAATGCGTCCGCGAGATGTGGATAGTGCTCGCTGAGCTGCTCGATGTATGTTTGCTGCATATGCTCTGCTACTTTTCTGTCAGGAATTGACGAACAATTGTTATATACTTGTCAAATTGATCGCGGCGAATGCTGTGGCCTGCGCCGGGGATATGAACAGCGCGACCATCCTTCCAGCTACTGACCGCTAACTGCGCAATTTCCGGCTTGACGAGCGCCCCTAGATCTGTATCTGCAGTAATAAGCAATGTGGGGCGTAGAAGCTGCTGGACGACGACGAGCCACTCGCGCCCGACTTCGAACAGGCCCATCTTAAACACTGCTGATCTAAATTGTTCGTTAGCCCTGACGATGAGCTGAACCTCCTCTTCAGACCAGTTAGGCTGCTCCTTCATAACGGTGCTAACACGCTCTGCAAGTGGTTTCGCCTGTAGCTCCTGCATTTGTGTATAGCGCTCATCCTCAAGCTTTGTCAGCTCATCCTGTGGCAGTGGTTTTGGCATTGTTGTGCGCGACCAGGGTGGATCTTCCAGCAACAGTGCCTGTACTAGCTCGGGATGCATACCGGTCAACCTGGCCGCGATGTGGGCTCCCATTGAATGCCCAAGAACATAAGGCTTCTGCAGCCCAAGGGTTTGAATTATGGCCGCCGCATCACTGACCAGAAGATCTACGCTGAACCCTTTCTCCGGACCATCGGAGAGGCCATGGCCGCGCGCATCAGGCATGATGACATCATAGTCCTGTTCTAATGCCCTGGCTACTGGTGTCCATACCAGCCCATTATCAGTAAAGCCGTGTAGGAGCAGAACCTGAGGTTTCTCGCCACCCGTGCGGCTATAATGAATTCGAATATCATTAGCGGAAATATAGTTGTCAGACCATTGTGTCATCTTCTCTATCTTCACTTTCTAATACGATATCGTCTCTACATGTATTTGAGTTCCATGGCATCGCCTTTTTAGATTTCTATACATTCACATGCTGAAGGTGTACGCTTCTCTAATATATTACTTATTATTTATACATTTTATATACTTCCGCATACC
>CAXTXB010000683.1:0-2754 GCA_964247965.1 uncultured Dictyobacter sp.
GTACTTCGTACAAAAGCATGCAGGAATGCAAAACCTGTAGATTAATTGAAAACTTAAGGAACAAAGACTACGCGTACGCAGCCGTCCTCTTTGTGCTTGAATATATCATATCCACGCGGCGAGTCCTCAAGCGGCAACTTGTGGGTGGCGAGGAACGAAGGGTCCAGCTCGCCTCTGGCAACATGCTCTAACAGGCGCGGAACATACTTCTGTCCATGCTGCTGAGCAGTGCGTATCGTCAGACCCTTGTTCATCATCACGCCGACCGGAAACTTGTCCATCGCCCCAAAGACGCCCAGGATCGAGACTATCCCGCCCTTGCGACAGGCCATAATTGCCTCGCGTAGCGATATACCACGATCCGTCTGCAGACGCAGCGCCTGTTTGACGCGATCATAGGTATAGCCTGGACCAGTCCCGTGCGCCTCCATTCCCACCGCCTCGATGCAGGCATCGGGTCCACGCCCGCCCGTCATCTCCTTCAGCGTGTTGATCACGCTATCCACCTCGGTGTAGTTGATCGTTTCCGCGCCAACCTTTTCGCGCGCCATCTGCAGCCGCTCTGGAAAGCGATCGATCCCAATCACCCGCTCGACTCCCAGCAGAAATGCGCTCTTCATCGCCATCAAGCCAACGCCGCCGCAGCCCCAGACCGCCACAGTATCGCCGGGCTGGATATTGCAGAAGTCGGCACCCATATAGCCGGTCGGCACGGCATCAGATATAAATATAACCTGCTCGTCGCTCAATCCCTCGGGAACCTGGAAGCAGTCGTTATCGGCGTGGGGTACGCGCACATACTGCGCGTGCGCGCCTGCATAACCACCGAAGGCATGGGTGTAGCCATAGATGCCGGCCGTTGGATATCCCAGCAGCGGCTCCTGCAGCCCTGCGTTAGGATTCGTATTATCACACAGCGAGTAGAGCTCGTGCTCACAATACCAGCAGGAGCCGCAGACGATGAACGACGGCACAACCACGCGATTGCCCTTCTTCACCTTCTTCACATCGCGCCCAACCTCCACCACCTCACCCATAAACTCATGGCCGATCACATCCCCCTGCTGCATCGTCGGGATGTAGCCGTCGATAAAGTGTAGATCGGAGCCACAGGTCGTGGACATCGTCACCTTCAAAATCACATCGTGCGGATTGATTATCTCCGGATCGGGCACCGTCTCCACGCGCAGATCGTTAATTCCATTCCAACAAAGTGCTCGCATTCAGTCTATTCTCCTTTATAATATGTAGATATGACCGCTATGGCCATGGCCCATGCTGCTATTTGCCCATATTCACTCTCTAGTCACGCTAAACGTTCGTTAAAGGTAACTATGCCCACCCTCACCTATTTTCTTGTCTATGTTTTTTGAATAAAGATTGGGGGAAATGCTCATGAATGAAAATAGACAAATGAACCAATTAAGCTTAAAACGAACTGTTATTGTAGGTGCATCTGGCTCAGGTAAAACGATGTTGGCGAAGCAGATTGCTAAGAAGAGAGGTATACCACATATAGAGCTTGATGAGCTATATTGGGATCTTAATTGGACGAAAGTTCCAGATGATGAGTTTCGTGCTCGGATAGATCAAGCACTGAGTAGAGCATCTTGGATCACTGACGGAAATTATAGCAAGGTGCGTGATTTGACATGGGCACGTGCAGATACAATTGTGTGGTTAGATTATAGTTTAGGATTAGTGTTAGCGCGGCTCCTGCGGCGAACGCTCTGGTATATCTTAACCGGTAAAAAGCATAGTCATGGAAACAAAGAATCAGTAAAGAATCTCTTTTCGCGTCGATCAATTATCTTGTGGATGTTATCGACATATGGCAATAAGAAGAAGCGTTATCAACAAATAGAGCATGATCCAAACTACGCTCATATACAGGTGGTACGCTTATGTTCACCAGGGGCCACAAATAAATGGTTGGAGAGAATGTAGTCAAGCAAAAACGATTAATTACTGGAGGTATTTTGTATGGCAGGTCCCGTTCTATCGCTATTCCTTCGTAATAAGCTTACTGGAGTACAAATCAGCGAGTTAGATGTCTGGATCAAGACAATTGGCGTTGAAGACGTGAAAACGCCAGAAAATCATCGTGGGCCTATTTCAGAAGCACTCATGGATGGAGAGGTCTATTCTTTAGATTTTCAGATAACGAACGCGGCCCTTTTAGGCGTTCCCTTTACAGGGACGAGCTGCCTCTTCTTATTAAATGTAGTAGATCCAGAAATTTACCTTGATCTTTCCCTGGAAGAACATGAAAAGAAACTTTTTCGCACTCACTCAGGTTACATTCCTCAACAAGCAATTGGCATTTCAGCCATGTGCAATAAGCAAGAAGATCATTTGTTGCTGGCATCTCTAGCGGTCAATTTAGCAGAAAAATTTGGTGATGCTATGATTAGCCTGTTTTCTGCGCCTTATGTGCAGGAACTACCTGGAGTAGTTTTAGAAGCTTCTCAGGGCCCATATAAGTATTTATTCGTGGATGCGACCTACCTGAAAGCATGGATGTCACATGCAACATTTCGTTTGATTAAGTAGTGTTCTTCATTTTTCCTGATAACAAAGAAATAGGAAAAATGTTATTGCCTGATGTAAAGAGACTGCTGCCAGTTCTACTTACCAGATATTTTTATGCATGCGATAGAGCTGTAGACAACCAATTGCTAAAATGCCAATGCCCGTAAAGAGGAAGAAGGTGGTTGTGATGTATGAAAGGGCTCCGAGTAGTCCTGGTACCAT
>CAXTXB010000684.1:0-2739 GCA_964247965.1 uncultured Dictyobacter sp.
GAAACACACTGTTCCTCATTTTTCAAACATTTGGGATGACCCATTATTTAATAAATAAATGCTTGAGATGTTGCTATGCACTAAAAGATAGAAAGTACGCTCAAGGGACTGAAACACTTTAGAATAGAGGGAGATGGTGAATACTGATGGAAGAACGTATCTATAATGGGAATATTGATCCCCAGGGTCTGGCAAATCAGCTTGTCAATGTGTTTAATCAAGGCAACGATCTTGTGGCACAGCAGACCGGACAGGGAGATCAGATCTTTGTGCAGATTGGGCGTATGAGTATCTGGAGTGGCTCGTTCCGTGGGGCGTTGGGGATAAGTATTGCCAGGCAGCCAGATGGCTTGCATGTGATGACGGGACAGTCTAGCTGGCTGAACTTGAAAGATCCTGCGATTAGCGGATCTTTGATTGGGGCTCTCTTTTTTCATCCCCTTCTCCTCTTTCCACTCGTGCGTGGATTCCGTAATTTTACATTGACGCAGGATATCTGGCGCACGATTGATGACTACTGCACTCAGGCGGGGTCAACTGCAAGTAGTTCGACGAGCTCACATACACTCTATTGCCCTCGCTGCGGTGCTGTAAATCCTGGTGAGGCACAGCAGTGCTATCTTTGCGATACTTCCCTTGTGGGCGCTCAGCCCGGCCCACCACTCACGCCGGACTTACAGCCTACGCTGTACGCGGTAAGCTGTCCGCGTTGCGGCGCGACGGTGTACGGCGGGAAGTTTTGCAGCAATTGCGGCAGTGCGCTATCTACGCACGCATCTTGATCGAGGTGCTACAATCATAGTGGTCTCTGGACGCCAGGCGATAGATCGATGCGCGCATACCTACCTATACACGTCAGGTAATTACCCGTGGGGCAATGCGCAGGCCAGGAAACCTTCTTCCTGGCGCAATCGTGATTACTTTTAGGGAAGGGAAACGTTTAAAAACGAGAAGGCTTGTTTTTTCCCCTGAAGATAATAAAATCGGTTCTGCTTGATCAACCGGAGTGGCCAGGCTAGTAACAATGACAACTATTTCTTTACAGACACACGAGCCACTTCTACGCAGGGCTACTTATGCTAGGGCATGAAGAGAAAGGAACGTTATACTATGGAACTTGCAATCATTGGCATTGGCCGCATGGGTGCAAATATGGCCCACCGCCTGGTTCGTGCGGGACACCAGGTGGTTGGCTACGCGCGTACGGCGTCTACTGTCGAGGAACGTGTGAAGGATGGATCGATTACCAGCGGCGCTTCCTCACTTGAGGATGTTGTTAAGAAGCTGAGCACTCCGCGTATCGTCTGGTTGATGGTGCCGGCGGCCTCGGTAGATGATACGCTGGCACAGATTCTTCCGCATCTCTCTCCCGATGATGTGGTTGTCGATGGCGGCAACTCCAATTATCAGGACGACATTCGCCGCGCCGCCGAGTTGAAACCACACGGCATCCACTATATCGATTGTGGCACCAGCGGCGGCGTCTGGGGCCTGGAGCGCGGCTACTGTCAGATGATCGGTGGTGAGGAGGAGGCGGTGAAGCGTCTCGATCCTATCTTCTCGGCCCTGGCCCCGGGCGTGGGGTCCGTCGATCGCACACCTGGACGTGAGGGTGAAGGCACCACGGCCGAGCATGGCTATCTGCACTGTGGGCCGCATGGTGCCGGGCACTTTGTGAAGATGGTTCACAATGGCATTGAGTATGGCATCATGGCCGCTTACGCTGAGGGGCTGAATATTCTGGGACACGCGAATATTGGGAACAGCCAGCACATGATCGATGCAGAGACTGCTCCTGTCCAGAGCCCGGAGTACTATCAGTACGACTTGAATCTGACCGAGGTGGCTGAGCTGTGGCGTCGTGGTAGCGTTATCGGCTCCTGGCTCCTGGACCTTACGGCCAGCGCTCTACTTAAGAGTCCCGAGCTTAAAGAGTTCTCTGGCCGTGTCTCTGACTCGGGCGAGGGCCGCTGGACAATTAAAGCTGCTATCGACGAGGGTGTCCCTGCACCCGTCTTGAGCTCCGCACTCTACGAGCGCTTCAGCTCACGCGGCGAGGCCGACTTTGCCAATAAGATTCTTTCCGCCATGCGCTTCGAGTTCGGCGGACACCACGAGAAGACGAGCTAATTGTAGTATTCTATCTTTCAGGTCGGCGGTGACTCAGGTGTGGTGATATATAAACCTGGAAAGCTGCCGGGTCGCGTTTCTGAACGTTTTGCATAAAATATCCTGCACCGGTAGAGAGGAAATATATTTCTTCTCTACCTATGCAGGATAATCCTGTCCATATGATCACGAACGCTCTACGAGCACCCTGCCCATGTGGACAGATGAATCCACTCACAACATTTCGATACCCCTTTGAAATGCTGTCCCTTCTTCTATACCACCAGACACACATCCTCTGCAATGCCCAAACGGACAGTTTCTACAGCCCCCCAAACCGCAATATAATGGCTCATGCCCAATTTTTGTTTGAGAAATCAGGGAAGATTCATGAAGAGGAAAAGAATGCAAGAAGAAAGGTCGTTGCTCTTTTTACAGTGTGAACCTATACCTTTTTTCTCATTAACATCTCTCACCTTTTTATTCTTTGCGATTTACGCAAGTAAACGTACAGATCAGATTGGAAAGCTATCATCGCCCATGCTGCTCCCGCCTGTATCGCATCCGTACTGCTTTGTCAAACGTCATCGCGTCTCTGCGAAGCAGAGCGTGCCGATTGGATCGAGCACA
>CAXTXB010000685.1:0-2202 GCA_964247965.1 uncultured Dictyobacter sp.
TGGGGCTAGCAGAACATGCAGTGCTAAAGCGTGGCTGTGGCTGATCCAATCAGCACGCTCTGCTTCGCAGAGGCGAGGGGGTCCTGCGGCTGCATCTTTTTTGACCTTTTTTTCTTTCATACGCACAGTGAGCCGGTCGAACGAAGTGGGTTGGTCCCGTTACTCTTACGTTGATGGGTCTTAGACGGAATGAAGACAGTCTGTTGTACCATCACCAACTCCGCTCAAGATAGAAGTTTATAGTCTTTGACATGAGGGAGGCGATAATGAATAGCGAAAATAAGCGAAGCCAGATAAGGGTACGGCCACAACGGTTGGTATTGGTAGGGAGCGTACTGGTAGACATTCTTATGTATGTTAGAAGGCTGCCGGAGCGAGGAGGGGATGAGATTGCGGAGCGAGCATTATTAACAACAGGTGGGGGGTTTAATGTTCTGGTGGGGGCGGCACGGCTGGGCATGGTTGTAGGGTATGCGGGCCGCGTGGGCGACGGAGTGATGGGTCAGCAGGTGATGACAGATCTGGAGAAGGCCAGCATTCCGCTCTTGCTACCACGGGCTATAGGAGAGGACAGCGGCTTTGATATCGGACTGGTCGAGCCGGACGCAGAGCGAACGTTTGTAACATCGCCGGGGGCGGAGTCGCGGCTGCGGGAGGCAGATGTAGCTAGAATCGCGCTCCTGCCAGGAGATGCGGTGTATGTATCGGGGTACGATCTGTGCTATCCTATTTCTGGTGAGACATTGGGGCGCTGGCTACCGAAGTTAGCTTCAGAGATACTTATGGTGATAGATCCCGGTCCGCTGGTAATGGAGATTCCGGCCGAACGACTCAAGCGAGTACTGGAACGAACCGATATTTTGAGCTTGAATGCGCGTGAAGCTCGCTTGCTTACAGGCCTGGAGGACATAGAGGAGGCAGCAGTCCAGCTTCTAGAAAGAATAGCTGCGGGAGGGCTGGTAGTGGCACGGGCAGGAGCGGAAGGATGCTGGGTGATCCAAAAAGGGACGCCCGCACAGCACATCCCTGCCCGCCCCACAAAGGCAGTCGATACCACAGGAGCTGGAGACGCCCACACTGCGGCCCTACTAGCTCAACTCGCGGTCGGTGCCGATATAGATACAGCGGCACAACTAGCAAATATAGCCGCCTCAATCTCCGTCGAAAGGAACGGACCAGCCACCGGACCAACTGCGCAGGAGTTAATAAAAGAGGAAAGGAAAAAACATGAACCACAAAGCAACAGCTCCAGCATTATTTGATGTACAAGACACCATAAGAGGTGCTTACGCCCCGCGCATCCAGGCTTTTATGGAGGCAGGGCGGCAAGCGGGCTTAGAAGAGGCGGCGAATGATACCGAAAAAATCGCAGTCATCCTTGTAGATTGTCAGCATGATTTTGTTGATCCCACGGGCACACTATACGTTCCGGGCGCGCAGCAGGATATGGCGCGTTTCCTGACCTGGTTCTACCAAAACGCCCACCGGGTCACGTCTATCTACGCCTCGTTGGACACACACCTGCCCTTCCAAATTTTCTATAGCTCCTGGTGGAAAGATCCGCTCACGGGTGCGCATCCGGAGCCATATACGGTAATTACTGCTGACGATATCACGAACGAAAGGTGGATGCCGCTCTTCCAGGCCGATTGGTCCTTACATTATACTCAACAATTGCACCAGCAGGCAAAGAAAGAGCTCATGATCTGGCCCTATCACACAATGGATGGCGCGCTAGGGCACATGCTCGTCGCACCAATCAGCGAGGCAGTTGCCTGGCACAGCGCGGCCAGAAACACGCAGCCAACCTATATTGAAAAGGGGCTCACGACACGCACAGAGTTCTACGGCATATTTGGTGCCGAGGTACCCGATCCCGAAGATGTATCAAGTCAATTGAATGAAACGCTACTTGATGCTATTATGCAGCATGATAAGGTTTATATTGCGGGCGAGGCAAAGTCTCACTGTGTACTGGAGACGGAGCGACAGATTATAGGACACTTCGGTCATCAACCAGAGCTGCTCGCAAAGCTATACTTTTTGAAAGACTGCACAAGTTCGGTGCAGAATCCAGTCATTGATTTTGATGCGATGGCGGAGAAAGAGCTGACGCAGATGGAGCGGTTAGGAGCGCATCTAGTGCTGAGTACGCATGAAGCTCTTTAGTATCCCACCTATCGCGCATAGAATGACTCATCG
>CAXTXB010000685.1:2212-2735 GCA_964247965.1 uncultured Dictyobacter sp.
CACCTCACAAAAACAACCCTAAAAACCCTGCGGGCCTTTTTTTAAAAATGTTGCGATGAGTCATTCTATGCGCGAACTTCCTCGCGTACCCAGGAAGGCATGACGCCCCATAGATTTAAAGCCATCGCACGTGTGTGCCAGAGCCTTGGAGGCGTGGTTACATCACGATCGTAGAACTGCTGCATGCCCGCTGAGAGCTCCACATGGATGCCCTCGCTGTCCGCGAAGCGCAGGAAGAGATCGCCGCTCACACCATGGCGGCCAGGACCCCAAAGCAACGGAATCTGCTGCTGGCTCAGATGGTCGGCCCAACGCAACAAGTCCGCCCCATCAGGTATATTAAAGCCCAGGTGATCGATGCCAGGCCTGCCCTGAATAAACATCAAAGCATGATGATTATTATTACAGCGCAGCCACGCACGCTCGCGCAACAACCAGTCTGAGATATCGAAGCCCAGTGCCTCCGTATAGAACTCCACCATAGATTCCAGATGGCTTGTATAAAGGGCCACGTGCTGCAAGT
>CAXTXB010000686.1:0-2721 GCA_964247965.1 uncultured Dictyobacter sp.
CAATATGCCTGCCGATTTCCCTTCTCATCCAACCTATGAACTTCAGGTCGGGCAGATTCGGCTTAGTTTCGATGAGAGCAATAATTATTTTTCGCTGTCCGCTACTCCGCTAGATGTTATTGCTGAGAGCGGCCAGGAGCCGCAGGTAGTGATGCGTGAAGACGAAGCTGTCTCTTTCTCTTTTACGCAACAGCAGGCCCAGGACCTCTCCAGTACCATCCAATACGTAGTCTCTGGTGGTCGGCCGGTCTGCCCCCTCTGTCACACTCCCCTTGATGGTGGACCTCACGCCTGTGTAAAGCAGAATGGTCATCGCGAGATTGTGCAGCTAGGGGAAGAGGACGGGGAGGACGCATAAAGAGGGCGCGATCATTCGCGCCCTTCATAACAGCATGCAATTACAGAGTGGATAGTTCCAGTCGAGACCATCCTTAAACATATATCAAAAAAAGAACTGTGCACGCGAGCAAGGTAGTTAGAATCGATCTAACTCCGGCTCGACGAAAGCCGAGTAGGAACAATCAGCCACCAACTACCCGTGGAACCATGACTATTTGTTCTGCTTTAGCGTCAAATTGTTCGATACGTTGTATTGGCTTGCCGTCCACCACACGGAATGCAGTCGCGCCTTTTGCTCTTTCCTGCGCGAAGATCCGCTCTGCCTCGCGGACAGCAGCAATCGCTTCGGAGTCACCAACCTGAGCTTTCTTTTCGTCCCAGGTAAGACGGTCATCTCCACGCCGTGACATCACCCGTAACATTCCCACTGTCGTTCTCCTTCGGAGTTATGCTATGCAGAGCATAGCAATTGCCAACGAAAATTTGTATATGCTACCTTTTGCAGTAGCTAGCTAGTTTCGCCTATCAAACGAACTACGTGGAACCAATGAGAGAGGACATGCATGCATCTGTCTCTCTTCAAGCATAGTACTCAGCAACTGGATGGTTCTCGATCACCTCTTCGTCTTTATCTACATATACATACGTCATACCAGTGGAAAATGTATACGAGACGAAACAGATTGATACTACTATTGTACGTGAGACTGGAGGGATAGTCAATGACCCATGCTGAATTTTTGAAAAATTTGATACAATGACTCACCCCAAATTTTTGAAAAGTAAGGAACATCGTGTTTAAAAAGCTATTTTTTATGCCTCTGGCAGAAAAAAGAGCCTGTGAAACACGATGTTCCTTACTTTTCAAAAATTTGGGGTGAGTCATTGTATCGACATTCGGGATGACACTTAGAATCCTGGTATTAGACCGAAAAGCGGTCGCGACAATGCTATGCCGAATCGCTAAGAGTTTTCAAACACGCAGTCAGTGCCAGCGAAATACTACAAGAGGCCTTTACTTTTCAAAAAGTCGGTAGAGACCTCTTTGACGGCCTCAGTCGTAGACATGCTTGTTGCCTTCTGCGCTACCTGTGCGCGCAACTGGATACTCACGTCGGTGGTCAGGTATTTGGCGAGAGGATTGAGCGCGTCCTTGATACCTGGATACTTTGAAAGTATTTCATCACGCACGATGGGAGCGGGATTGAAGGCAGGAAAACCATTTTTATCATCTTTGAGGAAGATAAAGTTTTTCTTACTGACCGCGCCATCAGTTGTATAACAGACATTTACCTGTGCCTGGTTGCTTGAGACGGCAGAGAAGCCGATGGTGTAGTCAACCTTTTGCAAGCCCTTAAAGCTTTTTGTATCGAAGTTGTAGCTCGACTTGAGATTATCGACGTAAGTAATGCCGTCGCTAGGTGATGCCAATGTCAGCTGTGAGACCTTGGGGGCCAGATCAGAGATAGAGGTAATCCCGAGCTTCTCCGCTTCCTGCTTTGAGGTACACAACGCGTAGGTGTCATTGAGCGGAGCGGGATCGAGCCAGGTAATCTTGAACTGCTTCTCGAAGCCATCCTTTACCGTCTGATAATCTTTTTGCGGATTATAGGATGTTTTGAGGCCTAATGCATTCAAGCCTGTAACAGTAAACTCGGGATAAAGGTCGATTGCTCCATTCTTAATTGCGCTGAAGACGATAGGGCTGTCGCCCAGCGCCAGCTTCTCGTTAACAGTAAAACCGGCTTTACGCAGCAGCAACACGTACATTCTGCTCAAAAATTGTGCTTCGACATCTTGCTTGCCGCCGACAGTAATTGTACCCTTCGAACCAGAACCTGAGTTGGTACCCGATGAACTAGAGCCGGTTCCTCCACATGCTGAGAGAACTAGCACTGACAAAAGGATCAGGACTAGCAGACATTTAGTTCGCAACGAGGAAATAAGATAAGACATGTTTTCTCCTTAGTAGCAATTTAACCCTTGAATTACACGAAACTTCCAACAGCAGATTGGACTGACTCACCTCACTTAATTGGTCAGCTCTACGGAGCTAACCTTCCCACCCTTACCCGCCAAAAGAGCTGTACCAAAGCAAGATACTGATTTAAGCCGCTTTATAACTCATCAGTATCACTATGTTTATAGAATATATCTTTTACGATACTACGAGTAAAAGATTAGAAATCTCTCACTATCATCCCATGATAAAAAAATTATGCTTCTACTACAGCCTGTTCCTCTGTCCGTAGCCCGATAGGAGTAAGAGAGCGTTGCAGCCAGCTTAGAAGTAGTTCTATGATTATAGCGAGCAAGGTCACCGGAAGAGCGCCGGCAAGAATCTCCGTATTATCCAGCCGATTGAGGCCATCAATAATATAA
>CAXTXB010000687.1:0-676 GCA_964247965.1 uncultured Dictyobacter sp.
CCTTGAGGCTGGAGATGCCGCGCTTCATCGCATCTTCTGCCAGCTTATACCCGCGCTCCGGCGTTACCATCGGAATGCTCATGTCGGTCTCGACCATCGTACTGGCAGCGCCGAAGAAGACGTAGAGAGGCATCTTGTACGAGCGTGTGAGGGCATCCAGGATGGCCATTTCGATGCCTGCACAGACGGTCATCTGTGAAAAGTAGAGGCTGCGCACGAGCTTAGCTAGCACACGCCAATGAGCGACGTCGCGTCCGACTAAGAGTTCAACGCAGCCACGAGCAGCCGCAAGAGCGGTCTCCTGCGACTCGCCAGTACTGGGCGGAAAAGGTGCACATTCACCATAGCCTCTACTTCCATCTTGCAGCGTGATGATTATGAGGACGTTGCGCGCCTCCGATACGCTGCCAGTTGCAATGGTAAAAGGTTCAAGCAAGGGAATATTCAAAGGTTCAACGGTTAGCGAACGAATGGTTGTGCGCGGCATACATGCTCCTTTTTTGTCAGACGCTAAAGACTGGTGCGGTTGCGTTGGCGATCTGCATAACGCTCTAGAGCTAGTGCAATCAAACGATCCAGAAGTTCTGCATATGGTAGACCACTGGCATCCCACAATTTAGGATACATACTAATCTGTGTAAAACCGGGCAGGGTATTTACTTCGTTGATATAAACC
>CAXTXB010000687.1:686-2709 GCA_964247965.1 uncultured Dictyobacter sp.
GGTAAAAGGTTCAAGCAAGGGAATATTCAAAGGTTCAACGGTTAGCGAGCGAATGGTTGTGCGCGGCATACATGCTCCTTTTCTGTCAGACGCTAAAGATTCTGTCAGACGCTAAAGACTCGTGCGGTTGCGCTGGCGATCTGCATAACGCTCTAGAGCCAGTGCAATCAAACGATCCAGAAGTTCTGCATACGGTAGACCACTGGCATCCCACAATTTAGGATACATACTAATCTGCGTAAAACCGGGTAGAGTGTTCACTTCGTTGATATACACCTTCCCAGTCTCTCTCTCAATAAAAAAGTCAACACGCGCCAGGCCGCTTAAATCAAGGGCCAGAAAAGCTTCTACGGCATAGCGGCGGATCTCCTGAGCTGTGGACCGCGGAATATCGGCCGGAATAATCACCTGTGATTTGTTATTGATATATTTAGCACTATAGTCATAAAATTCATTGCTGGCAACCACTTCGCCCACAACTGAGGCGATTGGTTCGTCGTTGCCCAGCACAGCACACTCACACTCGCGGCAATTGATTCCCTGCTCCACGATAATCTTATGATCGTACTCGGCGGCAATCTTGAGCGCGTGGGACAGTTCTTCTCGGTTATGAGCTTTGTTGACACCCACGCTGGAGCCCAGGTTGACTGGCTTCACAAAGTTGGGATAGTCGATCCGTTGCTCAATCGCATCCAGAATGGCAACGGAATCGCGCTCCCAACGGTTGCGCCTGAAGACCAGATAGTTGACGTTTGGCAGGCCGGCGGTGGCGAAGATCATCTTCATCTTCTCTTTGTCCATACCCAGTGCAGCGCCTAGCACACCACATCCAACATAGGGCACATTCGCCATCTCGAGCAAGCCCTGCAACGTTCCATCTTCACCATAGGTGCCATGCAGAACGGGAAAAATAACGTCAATCGCGCCTCGATCACCCAGTTGCTCGTTCCCTTGCAGCGGAATGAGATGACCAACTGTTGGATCGCCTGTAAGGGTAACGCTTGTGAGCTCCTGATTCGCTGTGTCGCCCGACATCCTTGCCCGTTCATCCGGTACCTCTTGTCCAGCGGCGATCAGCTTATCTGGCGAGGTTCCTAACAGCCAGGTGCCAGCTTTTGTGATACCGATGGGCACGACTTCATACTTTTCGGGATCTAAATTCTCCATAACCGATTTAGCCGATGCCAGCGAGACCTCGTGCTCACCTGAGCGGCCTCCAAATACAAGACCCACGCGTATCTTCTTGTGTGACATGCTTGATCCTTTTTCTCCTTATGTAAAACTCCTGGACCTTTTTGGTTTTCTTCTGTATACTACACGATGGCTGGAAGCGACAGAAGAAGAAAAATTTACGATCCGCTTTCAGGATACTGAAATTGCAACATAGCGAATAACGTATCCATCCCAAGGCCCTGCGAAGCCTTGAGGAGTACCAGATCCTCGCTGTGCACCTGTTCTTTGAGCAGATGTGCAGCGGCCTTTTTCGCCGCCTCCAGCTCTGGTTGGTTCTCAAGCCTGGCTGAGTAATAATATGCATTCTCGGCAGGCATGCCAGCTTCAAGAGCGCCCTCGACATAGAAACGCGCTTGCTCACCGATAGCGACCAGGTAGTCAACCAGCGGAGCAAGGGCCTTGCCCGTCGCATAGTGCTCCTCACGCGCGTAAGATCCTAGTTCCAGAATATCGCCGAGGACCGCCCAGCGTTTACCTATGGGATCGAGCGAGGTCTCATGCATGGCCTGGGCGATAGCCAGGATCGATTGGCGATTGGCGTTGTAACTATCATCAATTAACGTACTTCCGTTGGGTCCTGGTTTGATCTCGCCACGACGTTTAAACGCAGTAAGCGTTTCGAGGGCGGCTGCGATCTCTTCCAGAGAGATATCGGCAGCTATGCCAACGGCAGCGGCGGCCAGGGCAATTGTGATTCCGTGTTCGCCAGGAATGCGTAATTGCACACGCACACTCTGTTGCTGATAGTGTAGGGTGAAATTGCGACCGCGTAATGCATCCCCCCCGATAG
>CAXTXB010000688.1:0-2694 GCA_964247965.1 uncultured Dictyobacter sp.
CCATAATATAACACCCATTGTGTTGTCTGCTTGTGTTTGTCAACAGAGTTATGAAGTGTCTATAATGGGTAGAGTCAAGAAATTACTTGCAGATAGAGGGAGGCAGCTATGGCAATACCTACGCAGTTGACAGAGGAAAGTACCAGCGACCAGTACAAACCTCGAAAAGAGGATAAGTTTACCTTTGGTCTCTGGACCGTTGGCAACCAGGGACGTGATCCTTTCGGGGACGTTGTTCGTCCCCCACTGGACCCCGTTGAATCCGTCAAGAAGCTCTCAGAGTTGGGAGCCTGGGGCGTCAACTTCCACGATAATGACCTCATCCCGTTCGATGCGACACCAGCAGAGCGAGAGCGCATTATACGTGACTTCAAGCAAGCATTGAATGACTATGGTATGGTTGTCCCAATGGCCACCACCAATCTTTTCTTTCACCCAGCCTTCAAGGATGGAGCATTTACCGCCGTCGATCCGAGCGTGCGAGCCTTTGCGCTGCAAAAGACGATGCGCGCAATCGATCTAGGCGTGGAGCTGGGGGCGGAGACCTACGTCTTCTGGGGAGGCCGTGAGGGAGTGGATAGTGAAGCCAGTAAAGATCCGATTGAGGCGCTCAAGCGCATGCGCGATGCGATCAACTTCTTCACTGAGTACGCCATTGACAACGGATATAAGCTGCGCTTTGCATTAGAGCCCAAGCCGAACGAGCCGCGCTCCGATACCTATTTTGCAACTATTGGGCATATGCTCGCCTTTATTTACACGCTGGACCATCCTGACATGATTGGGGTCAACCCAGAGGTAGCTCACGAGCATATGTCTGGCCTCAACTTTGTCCATGGAGTTGCACAGGCGCTTGAGGCTGGAAAGCTCTTTCATATCGATCTTAATGACCAGAAGGGGCCGCGCTACGACCAGGACTTGCGTTTTGGCAGTGAGAGTATCAAGAGCATGTTCTTCCTGGTACGCTTGCTGGAGAATGCCCACTACAATGGTCCACGCCACTTTGATGCACATGCATATCGTACTGAAGATGCCCAGGGCGTATGGGATTTCGCGGCGGGTTGTATGCGCACTTATAACATCTTGCGTGAAAAGGCGCGTAAATTTGATGCAGATCCAGAAGTGCTGCAGTTGTTACAGAAGGTCAACGGCGGCGACAATAGCCATGTCGATCTTCTCAACCAGGTGCGACAAGGGTATAACAAAGAATTAGCAGCCAGGCTCAAAGAGGCTACCTTTGATACTGTAGCCCTCGGCCAACGCGGCTACCAGTACGAAAAGCTAGATCAAATGGCGATTGAGCATATTCTAGGTATACGCTAATGTTCGCCTATGCATCGCGGCTTCGCCACTATCCAGACTAATGCTTATACTAATTGCTACCCATTGTTACAGTTCCACATACCTTTGGGCAACGCTCAAAGGTATGTGGAACTGTAACAATGGGTAGCAATTAGTATAAGCATTAGTCTGGAACTTTTTCTTTTATTTCGACATTAGAGGAGTCAGAAGAGTCAAGCTGGCTGCCGCGAAGATATGCTCGCGTCAGGCGGATCTCCTCGTAGGAATAGTCGTCACCCAATTCCTCTTTAACTGGTTTGAGCATTTCGCCGCCCAGCCGCAGGAGCGCCTCTACGATCACATCGTAATGACCAGCCGGGATCAGATGTTCTATCCCGAAAAGCTGGCCGCCTTCGATTATAGCGGTCAGATGGGTAACGATGGTCGTCGGTTGGCGTTCACATACCAGCGCGATGTCATCAATGCTTAATCCCTGTTTATAAAGGTCGAGCACCATACTACGTGTGGAAGGCGGAGGCGGCGGTTTCGGAGCAGGCGGTGGCTTCGGAGCAGGTGGCGGCTTTGGCGCAGGAGGTGGCTTCGGCGTAGTGGGAGTAGCCTTCGCACGCACAGGCGGAGGAGGCGGAGCCAATGGTTCCGGCTGTTCATCTTCTTCTTCCTCCTCAATCACCTCTAGTCCGTGGGCAGCGGCGAAGGATTTGATGGCTTCGGTAAAGGGTACATAATACGCATCTCGTTTTTGTTTGCCCACGCCAGGGATACTCATAAATGCCTTTCGGGTCTGTGGAAGTTTTTGAGCCATCTGGCGCAACGTTGTATCAGGGAAGACCACGTAGGGCGGCACGTTGCGCTCATCGGCCAGTTGTTTCCGCAGATCACGCAAGTGTTCAAAGAGTTCCTGTGCCACCGGCTCTAACGAAGGAGCCGCTTTCTTCGCCGTAGATTCCACATTTTGATGTACCGATTTACCAGGGGCATCTGCAAGATAGAAAGCGCGGTCGCCGCGCAAGATTTCGCGTGAATCGGTATTGAGCTTAAGAATATGATACCCATCGCCATCCTCGCTCAGCAGCCCCTGCTGAAGAAGCGCACGACCAAGGCGAAGCCATTCATCGGCACTCAGGTCCCGGCCGATTCCATAGGTAGAGAGCTGATCGTGATTGTAAGTGCGTATCTTCTGCGTATTCGCTCCGCGTAACACATCAACCACATATCTCAAACCAAAGCGCTGCTGCGTGCGGGCGATACAGGATAACAACTTCTGCGCGTCGATCGTGCGATCCTCCATAGTAATCTGGCGCACACAATTATCGCAGTTGCCGCAATTCTCCTCAGTTACCTCCTCGCCGAAGTAGCGCAGAAGAATCTGGCGGCGGCAGGTATAGCTCTCGC
>CAXTXB010000689.1:0-1072 GCA_964247965.1 uncultured Dictyobacter sp.
ACCACCCCCCCCCCCCCCCCCGACAGGATGGGTATCAACTGGCGGGTGCATTTAAGAGAGCCGTGTGAACTCGTTGAAGGAGATCAGCGTAATCAAAACTGTGAGGAGTTGTGGTGTCGATTTCAATGACCTGCCCATCAAGAGCAAGAGGTATAAGGCGTCCTTGTAAGAGCCGCTCTTTGTTTTGCTCGATCCATTCCAGATCCCGATCCTGATGACTGGCGTGTCGCTCTACAGTCCTCGCCCGCGCAAGGAAGCGTTCTAAGAGGACTTCCCCATCTGTCCTACACACGATTTGAAATGGCTCAAAAGCATATGCCTGTTGCAAGTGCAGAAACTCAGCACTTCTCAGTTCGGGACGACCAAAAAATCCCTCAATTATCAACGATTGGCCTGCGACTAACACTGAGCCTGCGATAGAGTAGAGGAGGGTAAACGTTGCAGGGCCTATCAAAGGGGAGCATCCATTGCTAGAACATTCTAGCGCATCGTAGAGAGTCTCATATATGCCGTCTCGCGAGAAAACTGGGAGTCGTACATCTGCTGCAAGCCGTCTTGCTAGCGTAGTCTTTCCTGTAGCTGGAAGACCATTGACAATTATCAACACCGGTTTTGACATCTGTTCCGCTCCTCTTTCTCCTCAAAAAAAGTGAAGGATAACTTTGCTACTTATTATAATCTTCTCAATGCCAGGCCTATTGGTCCTCTAACATATCATCATTTTCAGAGACTAATTCCCACACCGGCTACGTGCCCATACGCCTGGCAACCTACAAGCTGTCGGACATGAAGGATACACTTTCCAGGCATCCACAATTCCAGGCCGCCGTGGACGAGATTCGCTCCGTGCCCATCAACTACTTCAACGCTGGCAGCGTCACAGGTAATATGCTATCAGTGCGTAATTTCATCCAACAAGCTACCGATGATTATCTAACCGGCCGTATCAGCAGTTCACACCGGCCGCATTGGATAGTGCGGCCAAAAAATCCAATGACTCGCTCGACGAGTACAATGCTTCAAACCAGTAACGTTGAATTTTCCAAATACATAATGACTCACTGCGAATTTA
>CAXTXB010000689.1:1082-2693 GCA_964247965.1 uncultured Dictyobacter sp.
GCAGTAAAAAGGGCAGACGCAACACAATGTTCCTCATTTTTCAGAAATTCGCAGTGAGTCAAGAAGGTCATAGTACCTTAATGAAGGCAACATCGTTACGGAAGCAACTCAGCTATCGTCCATGTATCAATATATTTCGCGAGGCGAGCGTGATGAGGAGCAAGCAGGTTGCGGATCTGCTCCAGTTGGGAGTAGCCAGCAGGGCGCACCGCCAGGAACCAGCGCCTTTGGCTCGCTTCGCGCAGGTACACATCATAGTCCATTGATGTCAGGAAGCCCCAGGGCGATTGGACCTGTGACACCGCCTCCACAAAATCGCAGCTCTCCAGAACATAGATGTCCTTTTCGTCGAAACCAGCAGCACGCAGGGCTTGTGCAGCCTGCATCGCATCTTGCCGATCGACAAACATACTATGGACATACTTCCGGGGGAATGGAGCAGCGGGAAGCATGCGCTTTGTAGACGCCGGCACCAGCTCGATTATCATCGGTTCACTCATCAATAGCTCATAGGTTTCCAGGTCAATCGTTTCTGATTCAAAAATCGCTGTGTCTGTCATGATTGGTAATCTCCTTTTGTATTCTTCTGTTTTCAGTGACTCACGTATAATTTGGAGTATTTTCTTTGTACAGTGATAAGGGTAGCACGGGTTCATTGGAATATTATTGTAAAGAAATGTGAGAATTCCAATATTGTGACTCCTATTTTCAAGGAAACTACCAATAAGATAAAGCGCTATGATATTATGGTGATAGCAATAGCAATGATGATGAATCTAAAACGATTACAGATGACAGTAGAGGAAATGTACTAATGGAGCAAAAGAAGAAGTTGGATACCGTACATGAAATTGAAGCCACGACTCCGCCTCCAGTAGGCAGTGTGGCGCTGTGGTGGTTGGGGCAGGCGGGCTTCGTGGTTCGCGGGGCCGATATGACGCTATTAATTGATCCGTTTCTTTCGCAGTATAAGGGGCGGGAGGTGACAGCCCCGTTTACGGCTGAGGAGTGTCCAAAAGTAGATTATGTGCTATGCACGCATGAGCATATAGATCATATGGACCTGCCGACGTTGCAAACGATTATGCACAACTCGACGGAGACACGCATCGTCGCGCCACGGCCGATAGTGGAACAGATTACAAAAGTAGGTATTGCTCCTGAGCGGGTGCTTGGCGTGCAGCCAGGCGAGGTTGTAAAGCTGGGCAACGCGACGCTCTCTCCTGTTGAGGCGGTACATGGGATCAGTTTTCCGCCGGTCGTGTATAACTTTGGCCTGGAGGAAAGCGGCGGCCTCTATCGCTTCCTGGGCTACGTGGTCGAACTGAACGGTGTGACTATCTACCAGGCAGGCGACCTGTTGATCCATGATGGCCTGGTCCAGCGCTTACAAAGCTTGCATATCGATCTCGCCCTGTTACCGATCAATGGCCGTAGCTATTTCCGCGAGCAACAAAATCTGGTCGGCAATATCGACGAGCGCGAGGCGGCAGATCTTGCTGCCGCAGCTGGTATTCCGGCCGTGGTGCCCGCACATTACGAGATGTTCGGAGCTAATGTCGGCCGCCCTGGCTTCTTCGTCGATTATATACGCAGCAACCATCCTGAGCT
>CAXTXB010000690.1:0-2687 GCA_964247965.1 uncultured Dictyobacter sp.
CTCGCCAGCCGCTCAGCCGTCGCCCCGCCGATTCCCCCGGCTGCTCCTGTGACCACACACACCTTGTTCGTCAGTCGGCCCAACCTACCACTGTCAGGCGTGTCCATATTCCCTTTGCTCGCTTCACCCATATGTATCAATCCTCCTGAATGAGTTGATAATCCCGAAACATGACGTATACGTCATGTTGATAAAATACAATCTTTGCCCAACATTGTCAAGAGCTTGTTTTATCGCTTGAACAAAACAGGGAAACACGTACCCAGTAGTCTGGCACAGCTCTTTTGGCGGGTGACCGGTTCACTCCGCGTAGCGACAAACCCTTGCGGTCACGCCGCGATCAAGCGGATCGGAGTGGTACCTGGCCTTTGACGCGCAGTGAGCCGGGCAAATGAAGTGGGTCAGAGTAATAACCCATAAATTGATGTATCTAAATACAGTATGGGGACAGTAATAGATGTATAAGAACGTATGCACTAAAATGCTACGGCACAACAATAGATAGTGCCCACATTGTCATCGCCCTCGCCCACCCGGGCTGGGGCTGGAAAAGAGAGGTATTCTACCCATGAAACATTTTCTTTCGCTGGCATGTCTTGCCGCTTTAGTTCTTATATTGACAGGCTGCTATGCAAGCACCTCAACCGGCTCTAGTAACGGCGGCTACTCCGGTAGCAACGGCTCGTCTGGCAATGGTTACTCCGGTAGCAACGGCTCGTCCAGCTCAAACTATGGTAGCACAAAGAAGTCGAGAAAATCTAATGGCTACTCTGGCTCCGGTAACAACGGCTCCTACGGCTCTGGTAACAACGGCTACTCCGGCCAGGGACAGGCGCTCGGTCAGCGAACAAAAACCTCTAATTGTCAGGTTCAGGGAGCTCTTGAAGATATCGCTTGTACTCCTGGCGCTATCTTCCCTGATGCTACAACAAATCAAATCTGTCAATCAGGCTACTCCAGCAGCGTGCGCAATGTACCTACTAGTGAAAAGGATGCAGTATATGCCGAGTATGGCATCCAGAGCCATACGACAGGTCAGTACGAGGTCGATCACCTGGTGAGCCTGGAGTTGGGCGGCTCGAATGACATCGCCAATCTCTGGCCTGAGGCTGCTTCGCCTAAACCAGGCTTTCATGAGAAGGATCAAGTCGAGAACTACTTGCACAATCAAGTTTGTTCCGGTGCTATATCTCTGCATAATGCACAACTAGAGATTGTGAATAACTGGCTCAATGTGTATAGTCAGATGTCAGGGAGTAAGTAACAGTAGGAGCTAGTAGATGTTTAAAAAAGCTCTTGCGTAAAGAGCCAGGAAACTGGTAGAATAAGTGTACGAAAGCCCCTATGTGTGTCAGAACCTGAGTCTGGATGAGTAAGCAGGGATAGAAGCAGGATTGCGCCCCTCACTATTACAAAAATAGATATGGTGAAAGGCAATGAATTTTGTGGATCAACGAACCCTTTGGAATGCTCTTCATAGAGATGGGTTTCTTGCTGCTTACTCACAAACGCCAACTGAATTTGCCAGAGAAGCCGCGAGCTTTTTCCCTGATCATGCGAAAATCATTGAGTTAGGTTGTGGTTTCGGTGCTGATGCAGCCTTTTTCGCGCAACAAGGCTGCTCAGTTATTGCAACTGACTTTTCCGACGTAGTGGTTGCAAGAAATAGACGGGAGCATAACAACGTTCCCGGCCTGGATTTTCAGGTGGTGGATATGAGTGACGGAAGCCTTCCTTTTCAGGCAGATGGATTTGATGGGGTGTACGCACGGCTTTCATTGCATTATTACCTGGATCAAATAACCAGGCTGTTGTTTCAAGATATACACCGCGTCCTGAAAAGAGGTGGGCGACTCGCTTTTATGTGTAAGTCAACCAACGACCCACTGTATGGCAAGGGTCAGCAGCTCGAAAAAAATATGTTTGAGAACAAAGGCCATGTTCGACATTTCTTTGATGAGAGCTACGCGAAAACCCTGCTTGATGGGTATTATACTGAGAGACTGGAAAAGAGAGAAGAAAGCCTCTACGGAAATCCGTCAGCTTACATCAAGATCATTGCTCAAAAGATGTTGTAACCAGTAACTGCACGGAATAACCATAGCATGTTCATGGGCGCACGTGTGAATCAAATTGTTGATGCCTTTATTCAATAGTGCGCCTCCCCAGGAACGATGCTCCTTTTACTCTTTTTCTGGAGTATCGTCCCAATCCAATGATAGGGTCATGTCTACTAATGTTACTATGACTCTGTTTTCCATCTTGATTGTCTGTAGATAGTGCTGAACATGTTTTAATGTATCTCGTGCATAATCTTCGCGTGTGTAGTGCGCCGTTATACTATCCTTCTCATATATTATCGGGTCATCAAATAAACTCTTTATCGATACTGCAAAGACCCCCATTTTTGCAATGAGATGTTCACATTCTTCCTTCGTAAGGTGGAGGATCTTCTGCAGCTTTAATTGATATCCTTTAACTGTACGCACGAGTAAGCCCCCTTGATCATATTTCACATAAAGAGGTGTCAATGGCTTCCACCTTTATAGCCTTTTAGTTCTACCTCAAGCTTATTATCTCTGCTCTGCGCCTGCCTCATACCTATAGCAATGGAGTATTAACTACCTCTCTACCTCAAAAACATGAATTTCATCCTGACCCCCTGTGTCACCTATGCTCTACACGTT
>CAXTXB010000691.1:0-2672 GCA_964247965.1 uncultured Dictyobacter sp.
AACCTCCAGAGAGGCCAGGCGATCCTCATAAACCAGCTCGCTTGCTAGCTGACCAGCTAATCCCCTATAGACCACCTCCGCCCCGATATTAGCATAAGGAGTCACACTAATGATCGTAACGGGATCATTCCCTGGAAGCAGCCCACGCACCAGAGCATTTACTTTCAATTCATCCAGTTGAGCCACAGCAACCAACCCTCTTTCTTCCAAGCCCCACAATGATGGAGTGTACAAAACCATAGCAGATTGCCCCCTCCCTGTCAAGCGCACATTCACAACAGCCTTCCCCTGCACATTCACACGCCTTCGGTGTGCATACTCTTTTATGTATGATGTTATTTTCATCACTTTTCAAAAGGTCAGCATAACTCATATCTAGCATGCTCTAACAGATTCATCCACCTATTCTCTTTCTACACAGCAGAAGCGGTAGTTTGCAAACATTTCATTGAGTTGTAACGAATCGGGCAGACGGATGACTAAGTATATAATAGAGAAGGGAGTAAACCATACTCCTTGAGGCCAGTGCGATCTCTTACACCATCTCAAAGAAGACAAAGACGCCATCAAAGTCTACATGGAAATTGTATAGGAATGAAGCCTCCCCGCGTAGCGACACTCCCTTGCGGTCACGCCGCGATCAAGCGGATCGGAGTGCTAGCTGGCCTCGATGCTCACTCACTACGACAACCGCAAGGGAGTGTCGCTACGCAGGGGTTGATTGATTTCTATAGGTAAACATACAATAGAGGAGGATTCTATGGCCTCAACGGCGAACTATCAACCAATTGAAGACTACGCCATTATTGGAGACCTGCACACCGTCGCGCTCGTCGGCAAGAACGGTTCGATTGACTGGTGCTGCATTCCGCGCTTCGACGCGCCCAGTGTCTTCTGCGCGCTGCTTGACGCGGGCAAGGGCGGCCATTTCCGCATCGCACCCACATCGGCCGCAGGAGTCAACGTCAAGCAGATGTATATTCCCGACACCAATGTGCTGATCACCCGCTTCCTCAGCGTGGATGGCGTTGGCGAGGTGACGGATTTCATGTCGATCAAAGAGGTTAATAGCGCTGAAAAAGAGCATTATATCGTCCGTTCCGTTAAGTCAGTGCGTGGCACGCTCTCTTTCACCGTGGTGTGTAAGCCGGCATTTAACTATGCGCGCGACACGCACGAGGTCGGACTGTCCAATGACGGAGCCGTCTTCGCCAGCGAGAGCCTCTGCCTGGGCCTCTGCTCCTCTATTCCCCTCACAGAAGATGGCACCGGCGGCGTACAAGCCACCTTCACATTAAACGAAGGGCAGAGCGTGAACTTTCTCCTGCAGAGCGCCATGCACGATGATCTCACTCCTCGCCACGTCTCCAACGAGCACTTCCAGGAAGCGTTTCAATCCACCGTCAACTACTGGCGCGGCTGGCTCGCGCAATGCACGTATCGCGGACGCTGGCGCGAGATGGTCAACCGCTCAGCGTTGACCCTCAAGTTGCTCACCTACTCCCCCACCGGCGCGATCATAGCTGCGGCAACCACCAGCCTGCCAGAGACTCCGGGTGGCACACGCAACTGGGATTACCGCTTCACCTGGCTACGCGACTCAGCCTTTACCCTCTACAGCTTGCTCTCACTCGGCTTTACAACGGAGGCAAAGGCATTTATGGACTGGCTGGATGATCGCTGCCACGAACTGGGTCCGGACGGCACGCTGCAGCCAATGTACTCTATTGAAGGTAATCACGAACTGACCGAATTGACCCTCGATCACCTGGAGGGTTACCGGGGCAGCACGCCCGTACGCATCGGCAACGGAGCCTACAAGCAGCTCCAGCTCGATATCTACGGTGAGCTGCTCGATGCCATCTACATCTATAATCGCTACGACGCCATCTCCTACGACCTGTGGCAGCACATCGAGAGTCTACTGGGCTGGCTGAGCAAAAATTGGGAGCTACCCGACGAGGGCATCTGGGAAGTGCGTGGGGGCCAGCGCCAATTTCTGCACTCGCGGCTCACTAGCTGGGTTGCCTTCGACCGCGCACTGCGCGTAGCCCGCCAGCGTGGACTGCCCGCCCCCATACAAAACTGGACCGAGACCAGCGCACAGGTCTACAAACAGATCATGGAAAAGGGCTGGAATGAAGAGAAGCAGAGCTTTGTGCAGTACTACGGCAGCGACACCGTCGATGCCAGCGCCCTGCTCATGATCATCAACAAGTTCGCCAGCTCAACCGATCCCCGCATGCTCGCCACCATCGAAAGCATCAAGCGCGAACTGACCCGCGACTCCCTCGTGTATCGCTACAATCCGCAGCACGCGGCCGACGACGGGCTGGGTGGCAGCGAAGAAGGAACCTTCACCGCCTGCAGCTTCTGGCTGGCCGAAGCCCTCGCCCGCGCCGGTCAGCTCGACGATGCCCGCCTCATGCTAGAAAAGACGCTCAGCTACTCCAACCACGTCGGCCTCTTCGCCGAAGAGGTTGGCTCCACCGGCGAGGCCCTTGGCAATTTTCCCCAGGCCTTCACCCACCTCGCCCTGATCACCGCCTGCTACAACGTAGACGAAGCTCTGAACAAAGCTGGCCACCCTACTCCCGGCTTTCTATAAACCAACTCTTGAGAAGGTGGAAACTCTGTCGTCTTCACCTTCTGGCTACACGATCTTGCGCAGC
>CAXTXB010000692.1:0-2649 GCA_964247965.1 uncultured Dictyobacter sp.
AAAAAGAACTGCGAAGGATTTTTGCTACACAGAGCGCGTTAGCGCCGTGCTAGTTCTCTATCACGGATACGCGGCAGGTTATACCAGACCTCGTCACAGGCCAGCAGTTCTTCATCGTCGAGCTTGAGATCAACGCCTTGTATGCTGTCGCGCAGTTGTTCTGGCTTGCTTGCTCCCAGGATGGCGCTTGTAATAGCAGGCTGAGCGAGTACCCAGGCTAGCACGACGTGGGTCATACTCTTGCCACGAGGGGCAAAGAAATTTGAGAGCCGCGCAACTTCTTCGAAGAGCGTGTCGTCCCAGTAGCGTCGCTGGTAAATCGCGCCACTATTCTTCAGGCTAAAGCGTGTGCCACTTTCGATGCTGGCACCGGGACGATAGCGGCCGGTCAATACGCCTCCGGCCAGGGGATTGTAGACAATAGCTCCCAGGCCGTGTGCCTGGCAGAGTGGTAGTAGCTCATCTTCGATCATGCGAAATACAAGGTTGTAGCGCGGCTGCACACTCACGAAGCTGGCAATGCCCTCCAGTCTGCTTGTCCACAGTGCGTCCGCGAGCTGCCAGGTGGGATAATTAGAGCAGCCAATATAGCGAACTTTCCCGGCATGCACCAGATCGTCCAGGGCGCGCAAGGTCTCTTCGATGGGAGTCTCTAGATCAGGTGCGTGAACTTGGTACAGATCAATATAGTCAGTCTGGAGCCGGCGTAGGCTCTGTTCGCAGGCATCGATGATATGTTTGCGGCTCAAGCCTTCATCATTTGGATTTTTTCCCATCTTGCCCCGACACTTGGTCGCGAGCACAACCCGCTCACGTGCATTCCGCTCGCTCAGCCAGCGTCCAACGATCTCTTCGGTGGCTCCAACTTCCTCTAAATCAGCACCAAGTGGGTAGACATCGGCAGTATCAATAAAATTGACTCCGGCCTCACTGGCGACGTCCATGATTTCAAACGATGTTTCCAGATCAGCCTGATTGCCAAAGGTCATTGTTCCCAGGCACACTTCGCTGACCTTCAATCCCGTTCTTCCAAGACGCTTGATTTTCATATGTATTGCCTCTTACTACTGTTTCTCTCACGATCTACTTTGAGGATACTGAAATTTTCGGGAGATAAAGGTGAATGCGATGAGCAGCAGAAACAGCACGGCAACAATACCATAGTTTAGTACACTGCTGCTCTGTTGTCCATCCAACTGAGCTCGGGCGTTATCCTGGCTCTGGTCGGCCAATTGTTTACTATTAGGTCCAACTACAAAGACAACGATGCCAACAATTCCTATGAAGAATAGGACCACCAGGCCATATACGAAGAATACTTCCATAATTACCTCGGCTTCTCTAAGAGAGTGCTAGACTCCCGTCACAATGGGCATCTCTCCCCACCCGCGCATTCGCACGCCTTCGGCGCTCACTTCTTTTTATTTTGTTTGCTTTTTGTGTAGGATTTGATATTCAGTGCTTTCTGTGCACAAATTAGCCAAAGAACACTGAATATCAAATCCTACACAAAAAGCAAACAAAATAATAGGCATGGCACATATAACAATATCCCTATTATATTCACGCACCAGATCCACATTGGGTGACCTTCTAGCCATACCAGATCCTCCTGACTCTCTTGATTCTGCTCCTCCTTGCTTCTTGCTAAATCTTGAGCAAACATTTAGGTTTCAGCCATTTCTTCAGATCGTACATTTACTTACCCTGGGCTACACTATACATTGCAGCAAGAACTTATCGATTTCTATTGAAGACGAGGTATATGCATGGCTGGAGCAAAAATATTGCTGGTAGAAGACGATGCTGTCTTAAGCGACCTGGTGAGTCGAAATCTCCAGGCTCGCCGGCACGAGGTGTACGTTGCAATGGATGGACAGGCAGCTTTGGCTCAGCTGCGTGGCTCACACTTCGATCTTATCTTTCTGGATATCAATTTGCCAGATCAGACGGGCTGGGAGATATTACGCGTTGCGCAGCGTGAGGGGTATCTACATGCTCAAGCAATCGATGGTGATCGGCTCGCTCTGCCAGTGGTGGTCCTTTCGGCCGTTCGGGTAAGTCCCCGCCACCTGGCTGAGTTCCATCCTCTGGCTTATTTACCCAAACCGTTCCCTATGGACGCCCTTCTGCGGCTGGCAACAGAGGCGGCGGGCCGCAGGGGCGAGAACAATTTTGATGCGAGTGACGCTGCCTTTGGGCAGCAACACCCGATTTCTGAGGAGGAATTACATGCTTGATCTTATTGTGGTCGCTGTGACTATCTTATCGTTTCTGGCGCTGGTGGCCTTTTCTGTCGCTTGCGACCGTTTGTAGTCCGGGTACGAAAGGAATCTTCGATGAATACTCCGCTTGAGTATATCCTGGTCGGTATCGTTACGTTGGCCGTTATAGTCTACCTGGTTATTGCTTTGCTTGCTCCTGAACGCTTCTAATGTCATCCTGAAGTCCTTATGAGGAAAACTGTATTATGCCTGTCACAGTGAATAGTATCGTGCAGGTCGCAATCTTCTTGTTGATCGTCTTTCTGATCACGAAGCCCTTTGGCCTGTATATCAACCATGTGTTCGCTGGTGAGCGGACGTGGTTCTCTCCCGCCCTGGTCCCTGTCGAGAAGGTGCTCTATCGCATCTCTCGGGTTGATCCTGA
>CAXTXB010000693.1:0-730 GCA_964247965.1 uncultured Dictyobacter sp.
GTTCCTTTTATTAGCATACTACTACTAATTATTAACATATTACCACTTATTTATGGCTATATACTAAATAGCCTATTTTGAGTATTGAAATAATTTGATAACTGTGCGATACTATGTTTGTGTCGTGAAGACAAGGCACACGTGCTACGAAGATTACATGGTTTGCATGCATAGATGCAAAGCACATGCCTTTGGTCTGACATAAAAGTGGATATGTGGGTGGATTCTCCTCCCTCTTCAACCCATTCGTTTTTCCTATCTTACTAATGGAAATGAAAGGTGGAATGAAAGGTAGAAATGAAAGTTACTATACTGATGTCTATGCGGCAATGCGCCCGCTATATTGGGATACCGTATCAAACGCTCAATAATTACCGGTTGCGCATGCCAGTTGATATTCCTTACACTGAGGTCGGTAGTGCGAAGCTGGTCGATCCTGAACTTGTAAGAGAGATGCTGCTGAAGGAGGGCTACCGGTTCAGGCACGCAGGTATAGCTAATGTGTCTGGAGCTGTTCAGAAGGGTGCTGTTTATAAAGATCCACAGCAGATGTCTGTGCAGGAGAGCGCTGTTTATAAAGATCCACAGCAGATGCTGGCTGATATCGAGAATGGAAAGCTAGAAGAGGAGTAGTACATCTTTCTCTCTTTTGCTTTTGCACAGAAATGGTGCGGGGGGGTTGTGTTTTTGTGGTGGGGGGGTTGTGTGGGGGGGGGGGGGGGTGGGGGGG
>CAXTXB010000693.1:740-2649 GCA_964247965.1 uncultured Dictyobacter sp.
CTGCCGAAGTCAGTAAAAAGGGCAGGGAAAACACAATTCGCACCATTTCTGTGCAAAAGCAAAAGAGAGAAAAACGGGACGAGCGCTGAAGGTGCGAGAAGGTGGAGGTGATGGGGATCAAACACTGTCTTATTGACATGTGGATATGTTATGAGATACTGTTTTGGTAGATATGCATTCATTCTTTCTAAGGCACTGAGACCTATATGGTGGAATGTTTATGGGTCTTGCTCGTTACCTTTTATCTTTTCGGAGGATTTCTATGATCATCTGGGGCTTTCGCTCTCGTAATAAAGTAATGGGTCAAATTCAATATATCTGCCCCAATTGCCGTCAAAACTCTTTTCATACTATCGTACGCTCTAGTCGCTGGTTTACCCTGTTCTTTATTCCTACATTTTCGTTTGCAAAGAAGTCTATCTCACATTGTAATGTGTGTGGCTTCGAGTCGGTCGTGGATAATAATCAGGCGGACGCCTGGTTCCCAAAACAGCCCAATCAGGCACTGCCTCCTCAGGCGCAACAGCCGGCGTCCGTTCCGCCTCAGCAGTACCAACCGTATCAGCCGTATCAACCGTATCAACAACCTCAACCGTATGAGCAACCACCTCAATAAGGGTCAAGCGCTCACGAGGAGGCGCGATCGAGAGAATACATGAGGTGGTGCTTTGTCAAGCTACATCGCAGCCCTCTGCTTAACAGGGGACTGTAATGAAGGAGGAAGTTTACTCTGTTCTGCTCCTTCACTTGTGCTCGCATGTCGTTACGATGTATGCTACTGTTGGCGGCACCTTCTACAATATGCAGGGCTGCATGGAACGATCATCTGTACATAAATCTTTCATGCCGAAACACGTTGAAGTTGTACTGATAGAGTAAGAAGGAGATTCTTCAATGCAGCCCTTATCCAAATCACAATCCTCGTCGGTCGCAGATATACAAGAGGCTCAGGAAGCGCGCCTGAAACGCTGGCGAAAGGCTTATCATACCTATGAGACTCGTCTCGCTGCCTTCTATACTATACGTATAGATCTTGAAGAGCAGATCAGGCGAAAAAAGGAATATCAGCAAGAGCTTCGCGATCAGAAGGAAGATCTGGAACGCTACAAACGAGAGGTAGTCCAGAAGCAGATATTCTATAGCAAGAGGCCAGTCTCATTCTAGTAAGAGTCTCCCTTGCATTTCGCATTTTCTTTACGGTTATATCAATAGTAACGTTAAAGTAGCGGACGGAGATGCAGGGGGCTCATGCAGCAGGACAAGCCTTCACCCATGCAAAATAATAATAACATTCTACACGACCATGCGGCCTTACAAGAAAGCTATGACCGGCTCTGGAACAGTACAAAAGATCAGCTCGCCCGTGGCGAGGTAATATTTGATCCTATCCCAGACGCAACGACCAGGCGCTGGGGGATCAGTATCATTTTCCATTTTGAACGTGCCCTTGCCAGCAGTTTAGAGCAGATCACGCAGCAACTGGCCCAGTTCAGTGGACCAGGGCAGCTTCTATACACCCCCACAACCGTTCACACCACGGTAAGCGCCCTCGAATTTTATCGCTCGCCCATCGCGCCGGACGACGATCGCGTCCAGCGTTACTGCACTATTTTGCAGCAGATCGCCCGCCAATGCATGCCCTTAGAGATGCGCTATCAAGGCTTGACCGCCACTCCCATGGGCGTACTCGCGCAGGGCTGGCCCCTCGGCAACAACCTGCAGCGTCTGCGCACCATATTACGAGAACAACTGCGCGCCCACTCCCTCTTGACCGGACCAGAACAAGAGGGGCCGCGCAAGATAGCCCATGCCAGCCTCATCGTCTTCACCACCCCCCAACACCAGCCCGCCCAACTCGCCACCTTCATCGACCAGCACCGCACCACCTACTTCGGCATCACAACCATCC
>CAXTXB010000694.1:0-2635 GCA_964247965.1 uncultured Dictyobacter sp.
TTGCTGCCTTGGCTGGTACCGTATTATTAAACAGAATTTCATAGATTGCAAGCCTTAAGATGTTTTTGTCGATACGTGCCATCTGCTGCAAAGGCCATTCTTTGGCCGCGCTCTGGATGTGTGCGTCGATATCGGCAAGGTGATTGCACGCACCCAGGACGAGTTCGCTAGCGTATTCTACAACCTTTGGGTGCAGATTGCGCTCCTCGGCATGACGCTGCAACACCTCTGCTAGATTGTGGTTGGTTATGTCGTATTCGTAGAGTGTTTGCAGTGCGATCATTCGCGCTTGCCTGCGTATCCCTGGCATGGTTTCCTCGAATGGTAACTAGCTATGAGTCTCGTCATGTTTCGTCATCTTCAAATTCCGCTTATAACTACGGAACCTGCGACACGAGCATTTCTCGGCTCTTTGACTTGTTAAGCAACGTCCTGAATATATACATTGACATCTTGTACTTGCATTCCTATCATCTCTTCGATAGCCGATGCTACCTCTTCCTGGACGGCAGTACCGACTGCAACAATGTTACTGCCAGATTCTACAATAAGGTAGAGATCTGCGGCAACGGTGTTATTTTTGATGGTCAGGGCCACTCCCTGTCTGGGTACTTCGCGACCGAGCAGGCGTGCCCACTGGTCATTGATGTGTGCCATACGGACAACGCCGGGAATCTGGAGTGCCGTGTTAATAACGATGGTTGAGAGCACTTGCCGTGCTACCCGTACCACGCCTGCTGGTTGTGATCCTATTGCCATAATTGCTCTCCTGCTTATAGGGATAAACCACCGTCAACACTTAAAACCTGTCCCGTCATGTATTGTGCCGCCGGTGTGCAGAGGAACCCAACCACGGCTGCGATATCGGCCGGTGTTCCTAGACGCCCGAGAATGATGCGCTCGGTCAGGTTCTTGAGCGCCTCCTGGGAAAGATCAGCAGTCATGTCAGTCTCGACGAACCCGGGTGCCACTACATTTACTCGAATGTTGCGCGAGCCTAGCTCTTTTGCCAGTGTTTTTGAGAGCGCGATCAGGCCCCCTTTCGCTGCTGTGTAGTTGGCCTGGCCGGGATTGCCGCCCAGAGCGACCACTGAGGCAATATTCACGATACAGCCCGATCGGGCACGCATCATTGTTCGTACTGCTGCCTTACAGCAAAGATATGCGCTTTTTAGATTTGTGTCAAGTACGTTGTCCCAATCGTCTTCGCTCAAGCGTAGCAACAGGTTGTCACGGGTGATGCCTGCGTTATTTACGAGTATGTTTACCGATCCAAGACTGCCGTTTGCCTCATTGAAGAGATGGGTGACGCTGTCGGCTTTACTGACATCGGCGGCGACGGCGACCGCCTGGCGTCCTTGACTGATTAATTGCTCAACCACCTCGTTTGCCCTGGCTTCATTTCCGTAGTAGTTGACACAGATGTTAGCTCCCAGGCGACCAAGTTCCAGTGCTATCGCCCTGCCCAGACCACGCGAGGCACCCGTCACAAGAGCAACCTGCCCTGTCAGAGGCGGGTCTGCTTTGCTTTCCCCCGTGTCTTTGATGGTCATGTTACTCACGTTTTTTCCCTCGTTCATACTGGATGCCTTGCTTTATTATAGCAAGTTCAGGTTACAGCAGATTCAGTTCGTGTACCCTTGCCACAGCCTTCTCAATCTCTGCTGTGCTGCCAATATTGATGACAGTAGTATCCCTGGCAATGCGTTTGATCATGCCTGCGAGTGCTTGCCCGGGGCCAATTTCAAAAAAGGTTGTGATACCTGCATCTGTTAAATATTCGATTGTGCGCGTCCATTGCACTGATTCTGCGACCTGCTGGGCCAACTCTGTGCGTAGTGCCTGGGCATTCGTCAGAGGGTTTCCTGTAATGTTGCTGATGATCGGAATGGTGGCATCATGGATGTCGGTTTTCTCAATAGAGCGAGCCAGGCCACTGGTGGCGGGTTTCATGACGGGCGAGTGAAATGCGCCGCTCACAGGAAGTGGAATCACGCGTTTCGCGCCGCGCTCTTTGGCCAGCGCGCTCGCTATCTCAAGGGCATGCTGTTCGCCGGCGATGACGATCTGACCTGGAGCATTATAATTTGCCAGGACGACACGCCCTTGTCCAGGATGGGTTAATTCTTCTATCACCTCTCCCAGGCTACGTTGTGTCGCCTCCTCACACACTTCTTGCAGCGCCTCTGCATCGAGTCCAATAATCGCCGCCATGCCCCCGGGGCAGGCAAGCTCTTCCTCATGCATAAGCCGTCCTCGCTCACTTACCAGGTAAGCTACTCCCTTTAGATCAAGCGCGCCCGCAACGACCAGGGACGTGCACTCACCAACACTATGTCCAGCTGTATACGCCGGAGTGAGTGGAGATGACCAGGATGAATCATGGGGAGAGAGGGCTTCCTGGAAGGCGGCAAGATAAGCAAGGCTAACAGCGACGATTGCTGGTTGAGCATTGCTCGTTGAACGTAGCGTTTCTTCTGGCCCCTCAAAGCAGAGCGAGCTCAGATCAAAACCCAAAACCTGATCGAATGTGGCAAAGACGTTTCTGGCAGCCTCTGAGGCTGCATAAACATCTGCACCCATGCCAACATTCTGGCTACCCTGCCCAGGGAAAAGAAAGGCAACTTGTGTTGTC
>CAXTXB010000695.1:0-2614 GCA_964247965.1 uncultured Dictyobacter sp.
AATTTGAGCTCATTCTTCGCTATTTTTTCGAGCTCTTCACCGGTTAATGTGGCTGTACCATTTTTTGCGCTTAGCGCAAAAAATTAGAAAAAAGCAAAGAATGCAAAAAGCTTAATAAGAAGGGGTAAGGGTCATCCCAAACTTTTGAGGCCATGATGAACATCGTATTTTCCCTGCTCTTTTTCTTGCCAGAGGCAAGAAAAAGAGCAGGGAAAATACGATGTTCATCATGGCCTCAGGCCGGTGCGCCTCCGGTCTGTAAAGTTATCCAAATCAGAACGCTTAATTCTGTAGTTGTGCCTCGCTATGCTACCAAGGCTTGCTACCAATTCGCCATCCTGTATCCACTTATAGATACGCGTTATATTTATCTGTAACTCTTCCGCAACCTGCCTGGCTGTCAAAACTTCCTCTGATATATAGAACTCCTTATAATTCTATTGCCCTCACGTGCAAAACGTAAGAAAGTAGCAAAATTCTAACCCGTTCTCAATCCATAGTCAACCAAATGGATATAGTTAGTACTATACCATAACATAGCTATCTATGATTCCCTTTGATTGCTTTCTAGTAAGTATATTGTATTAGCAGCACTAAAATTAGATTATAATACGGTGTACCATAAGGCTGTAATTAACAAAAGAAAAGCAGCAGGCGATGGCGAGATAGAAAATTTAGAAACAGGAGAGACACCTGATGCCGCCTAATCAATCCGAATTTACTACTGCTATTGTCATTGGCTATGTACGCCGTTCCAGCGAGATGCAGAAAGATAACTATAGTCTTGATGCGCAAAAGCGAGCTATCAGAGACGCAGCAAAGTTACGCGGTTTAGCGGACCCAACCTTTTTTGAGGACGACGAGCGGAGCGCACGTGGGGAGCAGATAGCCAAGCGGCCCGATTTTAAGCGGCTTCTTGATTATATCCAAGCTAATCCAGGCAAAGTGATCGTCTTCGTCCATACACTAGATCGCTGGTCGCGCAACGTCATGGTCACGTTGCAAAGCTTTCGTATCCTCTCGCAATCCCGTACAGCGTTCATCTCGTTATCCGAACATATCGACTACTCGACACCTGAAGGAATGCTTCAGCTCACTATTCTGGCGGCATTTGCGGCCTACTTCTCTGATATGCTGTCAAAGCATACTAGCAAAGGAAAAAGCGAACGGGTGATGCAAGGGTTGTACAATGGCGACATTCCCTTTGGTTTTTGTTCGACTGGCCCCAAATCTCCACCAGAGTTTGATCCTAAAGAATACCCAGGTTTGCGTTTACTCGGTGAATTACGCATGAAAGGAGTAGAAGCCGACAAGATAGCCGATGCCTTGAACGAGGCGGGCTATCGCACTGGCAGTAAGCGGTTTGGTGCCAGGCTTTTTAATAGGGATACAGTGACTGCCATGCTTCGCAATGAGTTCTATTCAGCGTATGCTCCAGGTGATGATCAGGGAACCGTTAAGTACAAGGATCAACGATTTCGGGGGCTGCATCCAGCAGCATTCACCTATGACGAGTGGCAAAAGATACGTTCCATGACGCAATCAATGTATCACGCAAGCACTCGTACAGAGACAGTCAAGCGTGTCTACCAATTTGCAGGCTATATATCCTGTATCCATTGCGGACTAAAGTTGCGTAGTGATACAGGAAATACGCCTGACAATCAGAGACAATATTATCGGGATGCGGCAAAAGCGCGGCGGATACCATGTCCTGCTGGTGGTAACTTAATGGTTCGTATTAACTTGGTTGACGAACAGTTCGGCGAACTACTCAAACGTTTGGCATTGCCCGATAATTGGCGGGAGATTATCCGCCGGAGTATGGTAGCAGAGGCCCTCAAAGCAGGAGTTACACCTGAAAACGTCGAACGGGAGAAAGAGCGTCTCAAGTTGAAAAAAGCACGCTCAATCAAACTGTACAAAGAAGGCTACATTGAAGAAGAGGAGTTTCAAGGAGAGATGGCCGCTGTTGAGCTTGCGCTTAGACAGCTCGACGCGCCAGAAGTAGATGGCGTTACTTATGCTGAAGTGATCGAGGCAGGGGAACATCTCCCAGGCATGGCCGCATTATGGGATGTGGCAACAGTTGAAGAAAGGTACGAGATGGTAACAATTCTTCTAGAACCAGGCGGGTTATATTATGACCTTGAAAACAAGATCATAGCCGCAATAAAACCCCGCCCAACATTTTTACCCGTTTTAAGGATGCTGGACGGGGCTATGGAATTTGACGAAACCAGAGGTCTGCTTGTGACAGAACACTGGTGCGACCGGAACCGACGGGATTCGAACCCGCGGTCTTCTGCGTGACAGGCAGACATGTTAGGCCACTACACCACGGCTCCATTTGCGTTTGCTTGTGCTCTTAGCACCGCTCACAAGGTAGATAATAGCAGATCATTCCCCGGCTGTCAAGCCTTCCTTTGGAAGTTTGGCAATTGGAAGGCCAAATTGGGAAATTTGATTTTTACAGCCGCAAGTTCTTCCAGCGCAAGATCTGGCAGGCAGGAGTGCATTCTCGACGTATGTTGGAAAGGAGATATCTCTATAGATTACATAATGGCTCATCCCGAATTTTTGAAAAATGAGGAACAGCATGTGTTGCCTGCTC
>CAXTXB010000696.1:0-1438 GCA_964247965.1 uncultured Dictyobacter sp.
GCCTGCACTGAGCTCGCGAAGAGCATCGTGACACTAATTTGGCCCAAACTTAGGCGGTGCGCAAAAAATAAGCTCACAAAAAAAGTTTTCCAACGGTATCAAATTCGGGATGGGTCCTTTCCTTATAGTAGATAGAGCAGCAGGCTGCAATTCGCAGAGCGGGGGAAGCGGAAACGATGGGATTCATCAATCAGGTATACTATCTTTCCTAGCGCTTGTTTGATGACGGTGTTTTAACATATACTCTTAAAAGAAAGGGTCGTTGCTTCTAAGTTTAGAAATGGTGCTTGCTTATGTTTTGCGGCAATTGTAGCCTTCAAATGCCAGATGGTACGATTGTATGTCCACGGTGTGGCAGGGTAAACTCTCTTCCTGAATCAGGGGTGAGGCAGTCGAACGCTTCGGTTGCTCAACCGAATAGAATGCCGCCGTTGCCAACAGCGAATTATGGCATGGGACGGAATCCTTACGAAGTTCCGCCGCCACCGCCCTATGGCGGAAATCCTTATGATGTGACGGCAACTCCCTCCTCCTATACGCCGCCGCCCGTTTCTCCCTATTTTCCTTCCCAGCCCCCAGTATCGCCAATACCTCCACGCAAGCCGAGAAATAAACAACTATTTCTTATTATTGGTAGTGTCCTGGTCGTACTTGTTGTCCTCTTTGGAGTATCAGTGTACTTCTTATCAACTATTACAAATGCGCGCAGCCAGCAGGAAAGGGGGAGCGCCCAGTCAGGCCAGAGCACAGGCCTGGCAAGCACTGATCCGGCCCAGAATCCATATCCGCCCAAAACGGGAACATTAGTTATGGACGATCCCATGCACGACAACAGCAAGGGCTATAAGTGGGATGAGGCGACCATGAATAGTAACAATAGCAACTCTTTCTGCGGCTACAAGCTTGGCAATTACCATGTGAGCAAGGGTATAAAAGGCGCAGTAATCTGCGATCCAGAGGCTCCGCAACTAGCTCTCTCTAACCTCGCCTTTGAGGTAAATGTAACCGTCACCCAGGGGAAAGAGGCCGGCCTCGTCGCGCGCTTTGACCAGATCAAAGCCGTGGGCTATGTGTTTAGTGTCACCACAGATGGACGTTATTTTATAGATACAATGGATCTGAACAACAAGGATTCCAACAAGCATTTTAACATACTGCGCCAGGGATCAAATGCAGCAATCAAGCAGGGCTTGAATCAAAGCAACCTCCTTGCCATTGTCGCCAACGGAAGCTATATCAGTGCCTTCATTAACAATCAGTTTATCGATAGTCTACAAGATACATCATTTACAAATGGGCAAGTAGGCATCTATGGCTATGGCGATACTGGGCTGGATATAGCCGCCCAAAATGCCAGAGTGTGGCGTATCTAAGTCCTGTTTAATGACTCATCTTAGCGAATTTTTTTATAAAAATTTAAAAAGTTTTTTTTTGGGAG
>CAXTXB010000696.1:1448-2599 GCA_964247965.1 uncultured Dictyobacter sp.
CCTTTTTCTGTCTCCGGCAGAAAAAGGAGCAGGGAAAAACACACTGTTCATCATTTTTCAAAAATTCGCTAAGATGAGTCATTAAAACTAAGACAAAGCACTAATCTGAGGGAGGACTTTCTGAGAAAAAAGTACTTTTCTGTAGAAACCTGTAAATGAATGCGTGTCTAATAGTAGAGAGTCATCAAGACGTAGCGAAGAAAAGCGCGACGACCTCTCGTAGAGGTCCGGGATATGCCCGTAAGCTTCGCGCTTCTGTGACGCATCTTTAATCGATGAGTGTCGATAGATGGATAATATTTTAAGTAGGAAAGCATTGTATCGATGTTAGAGGAGGAAACATGTTAAATTTCAAGCGATCATTAGTGATCATCGTAGGCCTGCTGCTCGCGCTCTGCGTCACGGCCTGTGGTGGTGCGGCCAAGCCAACGAGCGGCGTTGCCTCTCAGGGCGATACGAATAACAACGCGGCAACCGTTGTGCCAACTGCACAGCCGCAAGCGACCGCCGCGTCTGTAAACGTGCAGGCAAAGAATCAGCCACAGGCGACACCGGCTCAAACGACCAATAATGGTAATCAGCAACAAGCTCAGACTGCTAATAGTGGAAATCAGCAGCAGACTGCACAGAACAATACCGCGCAAGGTGCCCAGAGCGATGCTCAAGCTGGTAACCAGAACACGCAGAATGGTGCTCAGAACAACAGTGCTCCTGCAACTAATAGTGGTGGCGCGAACACAATTGTTGCCAGCACGCAGGTGAATGTGAACGGGCAGATGCAAATGGTTCTTACAACAGGAACAGGCATGACGCTTTACTACCGTACAAGCGATCCCGCCCCCGGCTCAACGTGCACCGGTGCCTGTGCGCAGGCGTGGCCACCATTTATCGTTCAGGGCAATCTGATCCCAACTGAAAACTTCCAGGGTCAGCTCACCGTCCATACCACCGCCAATGGAAACCAGGCCGAGTACAATGGCCATCCTTTGTACACGTACAATGGTGACAAAGCTCATGAGGTCAACGGACAGGGTCTCAACGGCGTGTGGAACGCAGTTACCATCCTGCCACAGAAACAGCACTGGTAGGCCGATACATATAGCTCATCTATCCGAACGTTTGAAAAATGAAGAACAGCGTATTTTATCTGC
>CAXTXB010000697.1:0-2583 GCA_964247965.1 uncultured Dictyobacter sp.
ATAATTCTAGGCCTGCTGCTGGGGCAGATCGATCTGTGCGTAGTAGGCCTGTTTACCAATACCTTTTGAGATGAAGCTTCCCCGCGTCGCGGCTTCAAGCAGGTGCCTGGACTCATCTATGAGGCTATCAGGGGAGACAACGCGGTTCACCAGGCCCCAGTCAGCCGCCGTATGAGCATCAATTGTATCGCCCGTGAGCAACATTTCGAGGGCTCGCTTCCGTCCAATGCTGCGACTCACGGCTACCATGGGCGTTGTGCAGAACCAGCCGCCTTTTCCTCCGGGAGTTGCGAAGGAGGCATTCTCGGCTGCTATCGCCAGATCACAGGTCGCGACGAGCTGGCAGCCTGCTGCGGTCGCCAATGCATGAACGCGCGCGAGTACGGGCTGTGGGATCTGCTGGATGGTGTCCATTAATGTAGTACAGACTCTTAACAGCTTACGCATAGCAGTGATATCCTGACCCACCATATCAGCAAAGTCATGACCTGCACAAAACGCTGGACCATTGGCAGCCAGGGTCACTCCACGCACCTCGCTCTCTCCAACGCGGCGAAAAGCATCGGTTAACTCTAGCATGTGTTTGAGTGAGAGTGCATTCCTACGCTTTGGATTGTTCATGGTAATTGTGGCAAAATCGCCATCATAGTCTAGTTCAATCAGTTCATATGTCATAAACTCTACCCTTTCCGGAAGCCTCTATGTCACGCTCTGTCATTCTGTTCTAAATTATATTCTAAATAAGATCAAGATGCTGCATTTTTTCAAAAATCTATACGAACAAAAACTTAGAAACAGTAATTTTAATTGCAAATGGTATTTTATACCTATGAAAAGGATCTACTACTTTCGCAGGCTTTACTTCTTGATATGTAACCTGGTGACGGTGTAATCTGGTAAGAAATAATAAATAAGTATAGATAATTCTGTATGCATCTTAGATGGTGAAAGAATGCAAGTTAGGATATTCAAGCCTATTCTCCAAAAATTTAGTCAAGCTTACATTTTGCTACTTTGAATATCAAATAGACGTAGTTAATAACAGCGGACAAAGAACGCAGGATAGTAAGTCTGGGCACCTGACTATCGAATCCAGACTATTATAGTAGCGTTTCCTTGAAAATTTCTGTTGATGAACTTGCACCACTATTACCCTCTCTTGACTTTAAAAAAGTGAGAGACAATGAAGAAATATGGGTTGTGCCCACTTTTTCTGCTTTGATCTGGTTTATTCTACATTTTCTGTCCCATTGACAATATCCGCGAAAGAGAATATATATGAGTCTATTACGTATTGCCGTACTCGGCTCTCCAGAAGCATTTCACGGGGAAACCCGCCTTATATTTTCACTACGGAAGGCATTTGCCTTACTACTCTACCTGGCAGTAGAAGGAGGCATGCATTCTCGCAGTAAACTGGCAGCATTTTTGTGGCCTGATAGCGATCCACATGACGCACGCACAGCTTTACGCAATGCTATTGCGCTCCTTCGTAATCTGCTTGCCGATCCGGAGTCTTCCCAACAGGCCCATCTCCTCAGCGAGCATGATCTACTTGGCTTGAACCCATCTGCTGCATTGGAACTGGACCTGGACGTGGTGCAGCAGGCATGGAGACAAGCACAGGAGCATTCAGCATTTCCATCTGAGGAGCAACGTATCCTTCTGGTTGCCGAGTGGCAGTACGCGCTCTCTCAGGTTCGTGGGTCATTTCTTGAAGGCTTCTGGCTCCGAGAGGAGTCTCCCTTCAACGAGTGGCTTCAGTCGTTACAAAACCAATGGCAGGTCCGTTTACAACTTCTTTTTGATCGACTCTCTTCCTGGCAAGATGCGGCAGGGGAGCACGAGCAGGCTATGGCTACGTTGATTCGCTGGCAAACACTCGATCCCCTTCAAGAGGAGGTCTATCGGCGTCTTATGCGATTACACCTGGCATTGGGAAATCCCACTGCTGCGTTGCAGGCCTACATCACCTGCCAGACACGCCTGGCAGAAGAGTTACAGGTCCAGCCTTCGTCTGAAACCAGTGCCCTGGCCGACCATATTCGTTCTGCTGTTACCACTCCATCAGTTGATTCGGGCATGGACGTCGGTCTCTTGTCTAATGAGCCATCTGTGCCGCTCGTCGGGCGTACACCACATTTCACACAACTCACTACTAGCTATCAGCAGGCAAGACACGGACAACCGCGAGCCGCGCTTTTGATCGGAGAGGCGGGCATCGGCAAAACTCGCCTTGCAACCGAGTTTATGGCCTGGGCAAGGGCACAGGGAGCTGATGTCCTATGCGGGCAGGCCTTCGAGATGGGAGGACGGTTACCCTATCAGATGCTGGTCGAAGCACTACGGCAGCGACTGGATGAAGAAAACGCTCCAGAAGACCTGTTGGACGATCTCTGGTTGGCTGAGCTGGCACGCATTTTACCAGAATTGAGAGTGCGTTACCCCGACCTGCCGACTTCAACAGATGACGAGCTGACAGCCAAAGTTCGTCTCTTTGAAGCTGTAGCACGACTTTTGGATGCCCTGGCACAACGAGCACCACTGGTCCTTTTGCTCGATGACTTGCATTGGGCAGATGGT
>CAXTXB010000698.1:0-1913 GCA_964247965.1 uncultured Dictyobacter sp.
CTGTAGGCATGGGCATGCATAGGAAAGAAGAGTTATCTATCTGTCTTTTCACAGCGTGGATGTTACATTTAGAGGGAATAAAACGCTGTATAATATACAGGCATGTATATACCCCTCTTTGAATTTCTTTATTATGGTTAAGTAAGCTTATTAGAACCTTCTATGTCTAGCAGACGGAGGCATATTGCGTGATGATGTATTCTAAGCTTCCGCGTCAACGGTCGAGAAAGCTGCTCACGTTTGTGAGCCTCGCCTTCATTCTAGCATTACTGTTGAGCGCATGTGGTGATCCACAGCAGCAGCAGCAGGCCAGTAAAAGTAAGGCAGAACTGGACACATTGGTCGCTCAGGCACAGAGCATTGGTGTACCCGCAACCCAGCTCAATGCAATTACACAACAAGAGAAAAAGCTATCCCAAACAAGTGCCCCTCTGACCCTCTTTTCAAATCAACCTGTGACTGATTACTATTCAAATCTCGCACAAAACTACCGCATATTAACAGTGCAAGTTCGTGGATTAGAGGCACAAACAACTCAACAAAGCGGCTATCAAGCATCAAAAGATTTAAAACAATTCGCAACCCTGTTATCGCAGCGCCAGGCAGAGGGATTTATCGAAGTGAAGACATTCAATGATCAGCTCACGCAGGCGCAGAAACAGATGACCCAGGCCCAGTATCCAAGGCAGTACTTACAGATTAGTAGCGTTGCACAACAATCAACGCAATCATTGCAGATGCTGGGAACCGCAAACGATCAGCTTACATCGCTGCAAAGCCTCGTTAAGCAACTGAAGGACTCAAAGCTCGATACCACAGCTCTTGATCAGCAGCTTCAGGGCGATACAGTTCTCCTACGCAAAGCAACGAAGCCTGCCGACTTCTCGCAAATCATAGGCATGCTCAATGCGCAGACGCAGCAGACCTCAACACTCTCACTGCAAGCAATTCCATATGTAGGCTTAGATAAACTGCGCCAGTTCAATACATCAATCAGCAATATGAAGAAGTATGGCGGCGATACAACTAAATATCAAAATCAGTACGACACAGACAAAGCTGCGCTCGATAATGCAAAAACCGTTAATGACTATCTGAAGTTTTCGACGCAGATGAATAACGATCTGAACGGTATTCAACTGCCAGAGATGCAAAGCCAGGCTCAATTCGAGCTTGGACAATTTTCGCAGGCAGTTACTGCATTCAACAACAGTCATCCCTATCACGATGCTTATAACGGTCAGGACTACACGCTCGGCTACGAATACCTGCAGCGCACTGTCCCTGATATTCAGGATGATTTAAGCGCCGCGCAGTCTTCTGACGATTACCAGACTGTGCTTGGTGAGATCAAAGACGGTGAGGCACACTTTAATGCTATGCAGGCCGAATACGCAGACCAGACCCCTTATACATCGCCGCATGCATCTGATATGACATTAATGAAGTACCATGGTGTAACATCGGGGATGGTTATCGTCGCCTCGCTCGTCGACCAGAGCATGCGTGTCTATCAAAACGGTCAGCTCGTAAAAGCCTTCCTGATCACTACAGGACAATTTACAAAGCCCAGCCCGCCAGGATTCACGCACATCTTCAAGCGCCAGTCACCTGCAACATTCCATGCCTTCGATCAAGACAAGAACTCGCCGTTCTACTATCCGGACACCCATATCAACTTTGCGATGGAATACCATGTCGGCGAGTACTACTTCCACGATAGCTGGTGGAGAACGCAATATGGTCCGCATACCGAATTTCCTCATAACGATCCGGCAGCAGACAATACTGGAAGTCACGGTTGTATCAATCTCTCGTTGAACGACGCCACCTGGCTCTATGCAAACACCGACTATAATACAGCATCCATCGTCTACTAAACTTCTAGAAGTTTAGATAGATGGGTCATCCCG
>CAXTXB010000698.1:1923-2567 GCA_964247965.1 uncultured Dictyobacter sp.
ATATCTTTGGGTCAACCCCAAATTTAAAAAATTAACTAAATTATTTTTTAAAATGTGGGGTATGACCCATCTATCCGTTTGATTCGCATAGCGTTTGTTGTTTGACAGAGTTTAGCAACTTCTGTTATAATCTACGAGCACTAGTCCGACAACTTTGTCGGCATTTTTATGAAGAAGCCCATCTGAAGGGGCAAACGTTCGGGGAGGATTGATACCACATGCCCAATAATGCCGCTGCTGAGAAACGCATGCGCCAGGAACAGAAGCGCCGCGCAGTGAATCGCAGCACTAAATCAGTAGTAAAGACACAGATAACCAAAGCTCGTCAGGCTATTGCGACTGCAGATACTAAAGCAGAGCCAGCCATTGAAGCCGTACGCCTGGCCGCAAGTGAATTAGATAAAGCCGCCAAAAAAGGGGTTATCCACCGAAATAACGCTGCACGCCGTAAATCGCGCCTGATGAAACAGCTTAACGCAGCCACAGCAGAAAAGTAATTGTAAGCGCCCAATGCTCTGCCACCCATCAAACAAGTTGAGCACTTGGCGCATAGGAGGATATAGGGATGGCCGACAATCAAGCTGTAACGAAGCCAGCAGGGCGGGCGTTACTTACCGCTGTCGAAAGTGCTCAGTTACGCAAAG
>CAXTXB010000699.1:0-2561 GCA_964247965.1 uncultured Dictyobacter sp.
TTTTGCTGCCGTCGGCAGCAAAAAGAGCAGGCAAAGCACGATGGTTCTCATTTTTCAAAAATTGGGGATAAGTTATTTTTGCAGACGTGATGGGGTGCCGACACTCTCTAATGCTGTGCAAGAAACTGATCTTTCAGCATCTCTTTGACGCCTTCCTGTCCACGAATATATAGCCAGGTCGGCCCCTGCGATGGCTCAAAATGGAGTTCAAATGCGAAAAATGGACAACATACTCTTTCCTCTTCAATGAAGTTTATGAGCTTGCCAATCCATATTTTCTCTCCCGGAAACTGGAAGGCATAGCCGTCTGGTAGCTCGCGCGACTGTTGAGAGGATGTGAAAATTTCTTGTATTTCATCCTCGCGCATATTGTATTCTGCCTGTGTGAGACTACATGCCAGAGGTATCTCGTTCTGCATCTTCTTGATCGCTTTCTATAATGGCTTTAGCTGCTCTTAGCTAACTACTTTACTTTGCTTCAGACGATCGAGCATCATCCATCCTAAGTCTATAACATAGAGTGTAATCACTACATCGCCAAGTGTAGTTGCGAACCAGCTTGATGGTAATAGTTGATCAATACCCCATAGAATAAATGCGGTGCTAACGATAAATGCTTTGAAGAGGTCGAGCGGCGTGGGTTTGATAATCAGTTGGAAGCTCAGGTAGGCGACACCGATAAAGAGCAGTGGGGCGGCTGAAATGGGCGCGTGCGGAAAGACCGTTAGAAACACGTCGCATAGTAAAAGTGTAGTTCCTGTAACAAAGGCCAGTATTACTATAATTCGAGTCAAAAGATAGAGGTTTACAAGGAATGGATGCCGGTTAGCTGCAGGAGAAGAGGAGGGTAGAGTATCCCTGTTCAACCAATTGTTCATGTATGTATCAATGGTAAGCCTTCTGCCCTCCTTCGTCGCAAGGAAGAAACGCTATGTATCCTTTCATAAATGTGATTTTTACACTATCTATTATAGCCTTTGTGAGAGCGTAGCAGCTTGGAAAGGAAAGAAATACTACTCTATCTTCTTCTCCAGCCTATATGCTGTCCAGGATAGGCGGCGCTATGGCCTCAGTGACGCCGGCATCGGCCAACTCTTTGAGGGTCTCGACTAGATACTGGGTGTCTTCTAATGTTTCGATGGATGTGATGCGGCCCCAGCGTAACTGGAACGTCTGGTAGGCGTTGTTTTCGTACGGTTTGCCAGTTTGCAGAGTTGCCCTGACCTTCATATGGATGATTACGATCGTGTTCCAGGGCCATCCTTTGACCATAATCTGCTGTGGATCAAAAGTTGCGCCTGGAAAAATGCGGAAAATGCGTTCAAACCAGGCTCGCATCGCTTCTCTACTATGGCGTGTACCCCCAAGCGCGTGATGGCCAAGAAAAGTGTATTGGAAGTGCGGCGCAAACTGGTTGATGACCTGCTCTATATCTCCACTGCTCAAACGACGAAAAGAAGTGCGAACACGCGAAGCGACAATTGTATGATACATCTCTCCCCGCTCTCTTTCTCTAGAAACGCGCATTCATCCTGAAATGCTAAATATCCTGGATGTAAACGGGCTTTTGAAACTACCTTTTAGTTTAAGACCAACCGGTCTTAAACTAAAAATAGCAAAATTAGTACCCTGATGTCAAGGTTTAAAGTGCGCAGGAAGCTTAAATGTATTTGTGATGCTGACGCTTCTTATTGGTTTTGCCAAAGAGTCATAAAAGGAAGAGCATCACTCCTTCTTATTTATGCCGGCTGGTAGGAAAGAACGACGATGCCTGAACTGAACGACCTTGTATTTATAAGTTTCAGGGTCTGCTTATTCGTTCCATCCCTGAAGAGGCGCTTTCCGCCGCCTAGAACGACGGGGTGGACCATGAGCTGATACTCGTCGACGAGATTATGTTGCATCAGCGTCTGTACGAGTTCACCGCTGCCGGAGACCAGGATGTCGCGACCCGGCTCCTGCTTCAGCCTGGCAATTTCTTCCGCGACGTTCTCCTTAATTAGCCTTGAGTTGTTCCACTTTGTCTCTTCCAGGGTCGTTGAAACAACGAACTTAGGCAGGCTATTCATTCGATCAGAAAAGCCCCCTTCATCAGTCATGGATGGCCACGCCGCCGCAAAACCTTGATAGGTCACTCGCCCCAGCAGAAGGGTATCGCTCGCAAAGAGTTCATCAAATTTAAACTTCGCTGCCTCCTCGTTCCAGAATGTAAAGCTCCAGCCCCCGTACGCGGATTTATCACCACCACCCGGATCTTCCATCACGCCATCTAGCGTCAAATACTCCGATACAACTATTTTTCTCATATTGTTCTCCTTCGTAATTGCCCTGATCTAGCTCATTCGACTCGCTCTGCGTAGCGATACTCCCTTGGAGTCAATGCTGTTGAGAGAAGACGTTGTTCAGAAGGAATTCAGCCACTGCGCCCCCGTGACCCTCTGGGAAGCAGAGCGCGCTGATTGGATCAGCCGCAGCCACGCTTGAGCACTGCATGTTCTGCTTCCCGCCCAGAAGACTCGTGGCATATACGTCCACCGTTTCTGTGGGAGAGGGCGCGCTGC
>CAXTXB010000700.1:0-2550 GCA_964247965.1 uncultured Dictyobacter sp.
TAGTAGGCCTGACCGCCGTCAACGACCTCGATTTCAAGGTGTGAGTGATCGGTTTTCATGCGCTTGGCTGTCTCCTGCGCCTGTTCCACCGTGATATCTTCGCCATAGTAGAGCGTTACGATCTCGTATTTATTGATGTCCATACGCCGTAAGGTATCGCGCAACACGTCTTCAATATTCTGGCTGGCGACTGCGAGGTTGCCATTGATGACGCCGATAAAATCTCCTTCACGTACGTGCAGCCCACCAAGTTGTACTGAGCGTACAGCTGTGGTGATCTCTGCGGTTTGTACATTGGAGATAGCGCGCGTCATTGTCTCACAGTTGGCGCTGAACTCCGCCTCGAAATTGAAGCTGATGAGCGCGGCAATGCCTTGTGGAAGCGTTTTGCAGGGGACGACACAGATGTCTTTTTGTGTCAAGCCTACGACTTGTTGCGCGCTTAAAATGACGTTGCTGTTGTTTGGTAGGATAATGATCTGCGATGCCGAACTTTTTTCGACTGCCTCCAGCAGTTCTTCTATGCTGGGATTCATGGTTTGTCCGCCGGAGACGATAGAGCTGACTCCTAGCCCTTTGAATACTTTCTCGAAGCCTGCCCCTGAGACAACTGCGACTGTGGCTATCTGCACCGGCGCTGCCGCAGCTTCGTCGTCTATATGCTCGGCAGCGCTCTCCGCTGCGTAGGTCAGGCTCTGCTCCTGGAGGTTTTCGATATTGATATCTAGAAGACTGCCCAGGCTGACTCCATAATCAAGAATTTTGCCCGGCGTAGGTGTATGTGTGTGCACTTTTAACATTTTCTCATCGCCGGCAACAACAGTCGAGACTCCGCCCATGTCAATAATACTCTGGCGAATCTTCTCGACATCCAGATTGCTTCCTTGAAGCAAGAAGACGACCTCGTAGCCGAACTCCTCCTCAACGCTGACTCGTCCCTTCTTGACCTGTGGCTTCGCCGTTGTTTGCTCCAATACTGCGTGAGACATTTCGACTTCGGGGTTGTGCACCTCGCCGCGTATATAGCGTAGAATGCCTTCCAGAATAGTGTAGAAGCCTTGTCCGCCCGCATCTACCACGCCCGCCTGCTTTAACGTAGGCAGCATCTCGGGTGTACGTGCCACCGCCTGCCGTGCTGCCAGGGTCGCAGCTTGTAACAGTGAAACCAGGTCGTCACCCCGTTCCGCGCTCTGCCTGGCTCCCTCGGCGCTTTCTCGGACAACTGTGAGAATCGTACCCTCAACTGGTTTAAGCACTGCTCGATAGGCGAAAGTGGATGCTTGCTGAAATGCCTCCGCCAGATCTTGCGCGCCGAAGCTGCGCTTGTTTTCAAGTCCTGAGGCCAAGCCACGCAGTGTTTGCGACAGAATAACGCCTGAGTTGCCACGTGCGCCCAGCAAGGCATCACGCGCGACCTGTTTAGCAATGGTACCGGCGGATGTTTCCTCGCTATTGACGATGTTGCGTATGGCAGATCTCATGGTGGCCGACATATTCGAGCCGGTGTCGCCATCTGGCACAGGGAAAACGTTCAGCGCGTTGATATCCTCACGGTTTTCTTCCAGCCATGCCGCGCCTGCCAAAATCGCTTTTCTAAGATCCTGTCCATCAAAAACGCTGATACGCCTGGGCCGTTGACGTGAATTGGGACGTTGTGATTGTTCCTGCATAGCGGCTGTGCTACCTCTAGTCCTTTACTTCTTTCTGGGGGTTGCCGGTCCATGGATGAGTCCCTGGACATTCACATTCACCTGCGTGACCGGTGCGCCAAGCATCTTCTCGACTGAGAACTTGACCGCGCTCATTATGTTATGTGCCACCTCAGATATGCGCAATCCGTATTCTAATGTGACATAGACATCAATGGTAATCTGGTTGTTAAGTGTGTTGATTCGTACTCCCTGGTTGCTTTGCTCGGGAGCAAGAATTACCACCTGCCCGTTGCGTAAATGGGGTGAGGCAATGCCTAAAACTCCATAACAAGATAAAGTGGCCTGGACGGCTATGGAGTGTATCGCATTCGGTAATACTTCGATCCGCCCGCGCGGGCCTGTGCTGGATTGTGTCTGTATCGCAGACGCCTTTGGCATACGCATGTGTCTTCTCTCTTGCCAAAATAGCCAATATCGGTTATACTCGCATGACGTGTTTAGATTATCCACACGAGTTTTCTGGATGAAGTATAACAGAGGCCTTTAGGATAATCAAGTAAACAAAAATTATGAGGCATTCCGGGAACCTTCCAGCACGGGAGGGGCCGTTTTATGTCCGTTGCAATTTTCTTTTGGAGGAAGAGATATGTCTGCAGGACGTTGTGATGTCTGCGAGCGTAAGCCAATGTACGGCAATAACGTTCCATTTTCGCAGCATCGTACGCGCCGCCGCTTTGTGCTGAATGTGCAGCGCCGTCGCATCGAGATCGATGGCGTAACACGGAACGTGAACATCTGCACACGCTGCCTGCGCACGATGAGCAAGTTACCAAAAGTGCGTTAATAGTAAAAATGACTGATCCCAAAGTTTTGAAAAATGAGGACCATCGTGTTGTAC
>CAXTXB010000701.1:0-2537 GCA_964247965.1 uncultured Dictyobacter sp.
CTTATGTCTCCGCGCCCAACATTCCATGACGGGTGGCGAACTCAACGAGGCATCCCGCTCTTTTTGCGGCCTCAGGCCGCAAAAAGAGCGGGCAACAGACGATGGTCCTCATTTTTCAAAAGGTCGGGATGACTCACTATAAGCTTTGTCCAAGAAGGGCTACTCGTCTTGTGGACAAGGTTGTAGATATGCTATCCTCTGAAAACAACTGCTGTTACATGCTTGTAGCGAAAGGGTGCGGAAAAGTCGATGTCAGAACGAAGAATGCAAACGAGGTATTTACCTTTACGTGTCCGTATTCGTCCGTCGAATGACTTCAGCCAGCATGGACGTGAGCAGCCTGACTCGGCCGCCGAAGCTCTCTCCCACCCTCAGGTGCCAGAGGCTTCAGACCTCTCCTCCGTCTCGGACCGTCAGGTTCAACAGATCAAAGAACTGCTCCGTCTCCAGGCCCTCTTACGCACCGACGCGACGCTGGATAATGTTTTGTCACAGATCGCTGCTTCCATGGCTGCCTACACTGGCTTTCGTGTCATGGTGATAAGCTTACTCGATGAGACCGCCAGGTATCTGCGTCCCGTGGCCTTTGCCGGTGTTTCAGAAGAAGACCAGCGCATGTTGTATGTCCACCCTTTCTCAGTCGAAGTCCTTTCACGTATGATGAGCCAGGAATTCCGTGTCAGCCAGAGCTATTTTATCCCCTACAACCGGGGTGATGTCTTTAATGAAGTGACGACGCCTCGTACAAGCAATAGTGCTGATCTCAGTGGGAGTGAAACCGGCAATTGGCATGCTGAAGATACCTTCATAATACCATTATACAGTCCACACGAACAGAGAATCCTTGGCTGTATCTCGCTCGATGATCCACAGAATGGAAGAAACCCTTCTCTAGAAACTATTGAGCTTGCGGAGCTCTTCGCAAACAACGCCGCCACGGCTGTCGATAATGCACGCTTCCTTCAAGAGGGCGAGGCTGATCAGTCGTCCTTAGACGAAGGAATCGCTGCTTTACGTGAGCAACTAGAGCAGGTGCGTCGCGGCGACCTGCGTGTGCGTATTCAAGTAACTCATCAAAAATTGTTGCCTGTTGTTGATGCTATCAATAAAACTATCGAACAGATACATGCAATTCTCCTCGATATGCGCCGAGTGACCCAGGCCGTAGATGAACATACACAGAATGTGAAACATAATTCCGAAGTTCTTACCTCCGATACGGCACGACAGGAAACACAGGTCAGGCTGATCTCGAAGGTCATTGATGAGTTCGCGCGTATGATGAATGCGATATCAGAGCGTGCGGAAATTTTGATCCGCAAGGCGAATGAGTCGGTTGATGTGAAAGATAGGGCTCAGAGCGCCACTGATCGCGCGATTGATGGGATGAGTATGGTGCGTGAAGCAACGCTGCAATCTATGCGTACTATGAAGAATTTAAGTGAGAGTGGACAAGAGATCAATGAAACTATTTCAACTAGCTCCGATTTGACCACTCGTATGCATCTTCTCGCCCTGAATGCTGCCATCGAAGCATCGCGCGCTGGAGAGCAAGGTCGGGGTTTTGTGGCTATTGCGCAGGAGATTCGTATGCTTGCCACCCAAAGCGCGGAGGCCGCCCAAAAAGTTAATTCCTATATTCGTACTATTCAGCAGGAGACAACCACGGTCTCTAAAAGCGTAGAGCAGAGTACGCGGCAGGTGGTTACTCAAACTGAATTGGTAACAGAATCAGGTGTGGCCCTGGAGGCGATTGGCATCGTAACAGATGAGTTGACAAATTTAATTCAGGAGATCTTTGACACTGCGAAGAATCAGTCTCAGGGACCACAGGCGGTTCTGAAGGCTATCAACGACATAGCGCGTATGACAAGTGATGTAATCTCCACATGCAAGAGATGCAGAAATCTATGAACCGCCTGGTTGACTCAACAAGCTCTTTACGCTCACGCCTCTCTCTCATCCGTTTGAAAGAGCTTTCATAGCCTGTCGGGTGTTTTCATCATGTCTTCTTCCCGTTGTCCAGTGTGGCCTAGACTGCGTGCCTCCTCGTAAGCGCTTTCTGCCTCTACCGCACGTCCTAGCTGTTCAAGAACCTGACCTTTGTGATAGTAGAGGATGGCTTCACGTGGCGCGAGCTCTATCGCCTGCTCATAAGCTACTAGCGCGCCCTCTTCCCGTTCTGGTCGGGCATGTGCATTGCTTTTATCAAATGTTGAAATATACGTGTCATACACACCGTATTCATTACGTTCGTTTATCCACACTGATGGAGCGCCTTCTACGGCAGTTATTCTTCCCAATTCCTGCATCATACTTATGTCCCCTGGCATCCTTGTACCCATGTTGTTTCGTATGTATCCTGCTCGAAAAATATGTTTAATCGCCATTATGATATGCATCACCCCTCACACGTGTATCCCGTGTATTCGGCGCCTGTCTTATTTTTCATTTAGTGCTTTTTATAAACATTTAGGGATTAGCCCGAAAAGTTTAGAAAAAGCACTAAATGAAAATAGGTGTTTAACGCAGCGAAG
>CAXTXB010000702.1:0-1835 GCA_964247965.1 uncultured Dictyobacter sp.
CAAAAAAAGTTCGCCAACGGTGTCAAAGTTCGCGATGACCCATAAGAAGGTGAGTATGTATGCCACTCGGTTTTATACAAGATATCGTGCTAGAGAGGACAATATTTCGACAAAGATCTGTATGCTATAATTTAGGTAGATAGAGGAGAGAAATGATGGACTGACAGGAGCCCTCAATGCAACAACAATCTGAAGAAACTAGCGAAGCGAATAAGCCTTTCCCTGCAGCTATCTATAAACAGGCCGAAACTTATCAGCTTGGTATTCCTCAACAGGTGTACAGAGCGCGTTTCAGGATTGATCCTTATGGTAGCGCGACACTACTGACACTTCTAATCATACTCGTTTTTAGCATTCTCATCCTGCTCTTCCCTCTTCAATTACTCAATTTCCTCTTACTCGCATTCTGCCTTGTGTTAATCATTTGGGGAATCGCCATTGCACACCTGATGTACCTGCGTCAGCATCGCTACCATCACGTCTATGTCTGTAACTCTGGAATCCTTTGTCAAAAAGGCGAGCTGGCGGAAGGAGTGCACTGGCATCACATCGAAGCTCTAATCTATGACAAGAAAGGCATCTGCACCGTCCATCGTAACGATGGCGAACAATTTGTCTTCGCGCCGCCCCTGCAAAAGCTTGGCGAACTAAGCAACGCCATTGAGAACGCCATCATCCCCCATCATCTACCACGCCTACTCAGCATTTACCGCGAAGGGCTGCCCATTGTCTTCGGCCCCCTGCGCATCAACGCACAGGGCATCGGCATAAGCGAACAAAACATCACCCTCTTCAACTGGGAGAGTCTTACAGATATGGAGCGCCATTTCAACGAGCTGTACCTCAAAATCAACGGTATACGACGGATACGCCTGCCCCTGGAAGTAGCGGAAATCCCGAGCGTCTGCGTCGTCCAGGCACTTGTACGCACGCTGCTTTCTCTCGATGAGAAGGGCACCGCGCCGCAGTGGGCCAACATAAAGAAGCAAGTTCAGGGCCAACAGGACCCCACCCAACACGAACTTGATGATGAGCGAACGCAAGAGCTACTGAACGAGACACCGGCGAGTCAACAGGAACAGAATCGCGCTGCGCTCCCTGAACAAGGATGGACCCGAGTGTTGGGAGAGCCCGTTGATGCCGGAAATTGTAATGAGCGCAGCGTCGTTGTCTACGAACGCGGCTTCATCTACCTCGACAAAAAGCTGCGTACCCTCAATGTCATCCGCTGGAGCCGGATCGAAAAAGTTATGCGCAAAGCCTACCGTAGCGACGGCATCACCGAGTATAGCATCACCGTCCACCGCTCGGATGGCGCAACCTTCCTCTTCCCCCATGACAGCCTGCATATCGCCGGTCTCGGCCTCTACATTGAACAGCGAGTTGCACAATGGATAGCACCCGCCGTCATCGAGCAATATGAGCAAGGAGACACCCTCACCTTTGGCAAGCTCAAAGTCAGCCGGCAAGGCCTCCACTACAACAAAAGTACAATGCCCTGGAGCGAAGTTTATCGCGCCAACATTCTAAGCGCCACCACCTCATCAATAAGCATTCGCCAGCGCGGACAGCAAAGCGACTGGCAACAAATCTCCGTTAATAACACTCCCAATGTCTACCTGCTCAAACTACTCATCGAATACGCCATTGCCACAAATATGACCATCCTCCACTAATAGCGTGTGTTTGAGCCCCATCACGGTGAGCTTCTCTCCTCACTCATCCATCCGCACGCCTTCGGCGTGCACCTTTCTTAAGGAAACTTTTTTGCAATTTTTTATTTTTTTTAATTTTTTTTTTGTTTTAAAAAAAAAAATATTAAAATAAAAAAAAAA
>CAXTXB010000702.1:1845-2511 GCA_964247965.1 uncultured Dictyobacter sp.
AAATTTTTTTTATATTTATATATTATATAATTTTTTTCAAAAAAAAAAAAAAATTATAAAAAAATAAAAAAAATCAAAAAAAGTTTCCTATTACTTAGAAAGAGCAGCGAAGCTGCGACAAGTCAAAGCATAGGAAGGTAGAGGGGATGGGGATCAAACACCCCCTTAGTATGAGCCCACTTGTATCATAAATAGATATATCATACGTAGTATTTTTAGTTGTCACTTATATCGTCTTTCTTCGATGTAGAGAAAGATAGTAGTGGCGCAGTGAAATATCGAACATGTATACAAAGGAGAATATCATGGCGACGACACATCCTTCCGTAGAGCACCACACCAAAGCAGCAGAGCATCACACCAAAGCAGCAGAGCATCACACCAAAGCAGCAGAGCATCACAGCAAAGGTGAACATGAGCAAGCTGCACATCATGCTCACCTGGCACACGGTCATACTGCTCAGGCAACTGAGCACGCAAACGAAGCCGCAAAGAAACACACCTCGCATTCCTCAGCAGCAAAAGCGTAAGATTTTTCTTACCATCTCTACACAGAAGACATCTCCGATTTTTTTCATACGAAAAATTAGAGATGTCTTCTATATTGATGTTTATGGATAGATCATTTCGAACGTTTGAAAAAGGATGAAAATCGTGTTTTGTCCA
>CAXTXB010000703.1:0-2509 GCA_964247965.1 uncultured Dictyobacter sp.
ATATTATGGAATGTACGTCAAAGGCGTGCGGATGGACGAGAAAAGAGAGCTATTTGTGGTATGCTTATTATAGAGAAAGTATGAAAGTGGAAAAACTATAGATAGAGAAACTAACGCCTATGTCCACACCATCTAATCCTGAATTTGAGTATTACAGTCGGCAGCTCCTGCAACGCCGTCGCTACTATCCTATTTATGGACTACTCCTGTTCATCATAGGATGGTTGGGAAACATGGCCCTTATTCCACTATACCTGCACAATCCTCAAGATCTTTTTGCCTTTAATCAATCTCCACACCTGTTGCACTTTTTCCTTATTCTAGCTTTTATTGGCACCATCATCCTGAGCTTTTTTTTGATTCGACGCGCTTTTACACGGCCAACGATACAGAGTGTCCAGCGCTTCCGGCAGAGGCAGCGTCAGCGTTTATTCTTAGAAGCACATGGTCGCGCACCCTGGTGGAGTAGTCCCCTGGTGCGTATTCTTATAGCCGTTGTTGGAATTCTTTTCTCGGCTGGAGGAATTGTAGTTATCGGTACCTTTGGTATGATTGCCTGGGATGGCTGGATCTATCTGCTCGTAGGAAGCTTCTTGCTAAGCCTGGCCTGCTATTTTATTCCACGTGAGATGAAGAAATTCCCGGCGTTAAGCGCTGAACAACTGGCGCAGGACTGGATCACCGGCGAGGCGACGGGCGAGAACGAGGCGCCCTTCGCTGAGTAAAATCCGCGCGCTTGCAATGAGACTATTCATAGGTTCAAGACACGCCATCGCTAATCATGTTAGTGACGACTCCCCACGGCTAAAGCCGGAGGCTTCTCAGAGGCGCGTCCTCTGAAAGCTCCGTCCAAGCCTGGGCGTTCTTCTTCGTTTTGGGTTGCTTCTCTTTGGGTGCTGGATGCAGATGCAAGCCGTCTTGCCATACCGCAAGAATGTTTTTGGCTGCGTTGACATCTCTGTCCAGAACTAGGCCACACGCTTCACAGATGTGAACTCGCTCGCTGAGGTCTTTGTGTGGTCCCTCATGAAGACATCCACTGCATACTTGCGACGTTTTGTATGGGTCCACTTTCACCACTTTGACGGTACCAGCGTTTTCAGCTTTGTACTCGCACATGGCAATGAAGGTAGACCACCCGGCATCGTGCTTTGCCTCCTCCTCTCTCTCCTCTTGTGCCAGTGTTTGCTCTAGTAACCACAAGGCTTCTTTGTTGAACGAACGCCTGTGTTTCCTGGCTGACATTCTCACCTTTTCGAGAAGATCAGGCGGGAAATACACGGACATGCGTTGGAACTGCTTCTCTGTTTCCATAGCGTCATTCTAGCGTGAAAACAGTGCTCCGTCAACTCAAGAGTATCAATAGGGCAGTGCCCTACCCAAGCCCTAGAAAAGGAATGCGCCTTGTATCCCCATGGCTGAAGCCAGGAGTTTTACGGCGCGATCATGTTAATAAAGTGTCGAGCTGGCTGCGGAATCGCTCCAAAGCGATGATAGACGAGGGCAAAAATAAACTCTTCTTTGATATCGGCGATGGGAAGTAGCACGACCTCGTCCTCGATCTCGGCTGGTCTTAGTAGAGCGTGCAGCATAAAGGTGATGCCGCTTCCCGATTTGACCAGTTCTTTGAGCCCTGCAATCGATTCGATTTCTATGATAGGCTGCGTGCTCAGGCCATTGACTGCGAAGATGCTCTCTACAGCCCGGCGCAGGCGTGATGTTTCACGCAGGAGAAAGAGCGGCTCATGCTGAATCTGCGCCAGCGTAAGCGCCGTGTGTGGTGCTCGTGCAAGAGGATGATTGGCGGCGACCATTACCTGCAGCGGCTGGCGAAAGAGTTCCTTGACCACTATAACCTCTGGTCGCACGTCTGGATTAAAGATCAGGCCGAGATCCAGTTCGCCCTGCTCGATCAGCTTAAGCAAGGTATCGGTATGATCTACACGGACTTTAAGCTGAATATGTGGATAGCGCTCATGAAATGCTGGAAAAATGGCAGGCAGGAAGGCAGTTGTCAGCGGCTCGACACAGCCGATCTCAACCGTGCCATGCAGCCCATCCTGGAGCCTTGCCATAGCTTGCTGGCCCTGCTGTAACTGGTCCATCGCCTTTCTGGCATACTCTGCAAACTCCTGACCCGCCGCCGTCAGCACCACACGCTGCTTAACGCGTCTGAACAACTCGATCCCGAGCTCCCCTTCCAGCGCCGCTATCTGTCGGCTCAACGCAGGCTGTGCGACCAGGCACATCTCCGCCGCCTTACGGAAATTCTGCGTCTGTGCCGCCGCCAGGAAATAAGTAAGCTGACGAAATTCCATTCTTTGCCTTTCTAACCGCTCCCCGCATCGTGATAATTTCTTGAGCTTGTCGAGAGTAGTTCGCTCACCTGAGAGGCCAGTGTAGCGCCAATCTATTGCGGTTGTTGTCGAGCGTGATCCAGGTTTGCTAAATGATGCCATAATGGTATCATAGTTAGATATAATCAGTATTAGACAGATCAACTATAATC
>CAXTXB010000704.1:0-2507 GCA_964247965.1 uncultured Dictyobacter sp.
CAGTGCTAAAGCGTGGCTGCGGCTGATCCAATCAGCGCACTCTGCTTCGCAGAGATGAGTCTCCGAGTGGAATCGGCCCTGGGCCGGCACAGTATGCAGTGCTAAAGCGTGGCTGCGGCTGATCCAATCAGCGCGCTCTGCTTCGCAGAGACCAGCCCTGCGGCTGCATTCCTTAGTCATTTGTTCTCACCTCTCTTGCTCAGCAAAATGCTCCGTTCGTTCTCAGTTTTTCTCCCTATTTGAGCCGCATTGACCACAGGAGATTGTCGCTACGCAGCTTCGTGCTGCGAGGCCACAATGAGGTTGGCACTTCTGCTGTATTGGCGGCAAAAGAATTAGCTAATCAGCGTTCGCGGTACCCTCCGTATCAACGAGAACGGTCTCGCCGACGCTCTTCTCGATTGCGCTGAGCTCGTGGGCCGAACCCTGGGACTGTGGACCTTTGAACCAGTGACGAACGCTCGTCATCCACCAGATGACCAGGATAATCAACGTGCCCAGCACAACGACTGGCGTGTAGTTGAAGGTCACGGCGGTGATGGGTGTAATCGTCGGGAGCATAAAGAGGATCGAGATGAATACGACCCAGATGACGGCGATAATGCCCACAGGCCGACTCCAACTACCCAGATGCCACGGTCCATGCTCAAAGTTTCTCGACTGCAGACGCAGGTAAATGGGTAGGACATAGGAGATATAGAGTCCAATAACCGCAATAGACGTAATCGCAACATAAGCTGCGAAGTTAAACACCGTGGGAATAGCCAGCACGAAGGCCGCTACGGCTGCCAGGATGATAGCATTGCGCGGAGTGCGACCGGCATCCAGGCGGTGCCAGGTGTTTGAGAAAGGCACGGCCCCATCGCGCGAGAAGGCATAGATCATACGCGAATTGGTGGTGATCGAGGACATTCCGCAGAAGAACTGCGCGCCGACCGCGATGGCGAAGAAGATGGTTCCCAGGATATAACCCAGGCGGCTCTCAAGGATATAAAGCACGGGATTGATGTAGCCCGCGGACTTGATCAGATCGGGCGCGGCGGCCAGCAGGCCCATAAGCAAGAGGTAGCCGGCCACGGCAGAGACCACAACAGACATAACCACGCCCCAGGGAGCACGTCTGGCCGCGTCGACCGTCTCTTCGGTCATATGCGCCGAGGCATCGTAGCCTGTATAGGTATACTGCGCGAGCAGCAGCCCTAATAAGAAGGCGTACCAGGTGGGGAAACCGGTCGTGTTGTACTTACTATCCGCACTGAAAAGCGCGCCTGCAGAGTTGATTGGTGCCGCATTCACGTGCGTTGTAAAATGCGGTGCGCCAAATTGCTGTAGGGCCAGGGTGGCAATAATCACGCCCCCGCTAATCAAGATCACACCAGCAATATGCCACCAGACGCTCACATCGTTCAGACGCGCAACGATGCGGACACCAAATATATTGAGGAAGGCGTGCAGGGCCAGGACGACCGCATAGATCGCCAGCGTCGTCCACTGGGTCGCGGGATCAATCGCCGTCACGCTGCCTAGGGTTGCCGGGAAACTGGGGAACCAGGCATTGAGCAAGACATCGATGGAGACCGCCAGCCCATAATCGATACCGGCCGTGACCGCCACCTGCCCGATCAGATTAAACCAGCCGGTGAACCAGCCCCAGCCGGGTCCGCCCAGCTTCGAGGCCCAGTAGTAAAGACCGCCAGCCGTCGGATAAGCCGAGGCCAGCTCCGCCATGCCCAGGGCAACGATAACCACAAAAATCGTCACCAGGGGCCAGCCAATCGAGCCGGCCGCGAAACCTGATGTCGTAATACCTGTGTAAAAGAGGGTCAGACAGCCACTGAGGACGGAAATAATGGTGAAGGAAATTGCGAAGTTGGAGAAACCACCCATGGTGCGAAAAAGTTCTTGCGCATAACCCATACCGTGCAGACGCTTAATGTCTTGCGCAACAAGCTCTTCCTTTGTTGTACGATTAGATGAGGCCAAGAAACACCTCCCGATCTCGTATAGTATCTATGCGAGAAAGTGACTATACTACTCTGTGGAGCAAGTACACGTACGAACAGTTCGTTATTCTTGTAACGATAAGGCGCATAAAATGTTACTAGTTGATTCGATGAATTAGCAACCTCCTTTCAACACTGTGGTTAAGACAAGCATGGTACCAAGCAGAAGTTATTCTTATGCGATGTATGCGGTGAAATAACTTTGTCAGTAATGTAACTATTCTGAACTATTATGAGCTCTGCGTCAAGTTCTAAGGCGCAATATGTGTTAGAATTGATCTAAGAGACTATACTTCTGCTTTTCTTCGGTAAAATTCGAAGAGTGGAGGCAGAAGAATCTGCTATCTGTATACAAGCGAAAGGGAGAAAAAGAAAGTATGGCTAATCCGCGCAATGCGATGGAGATTCGACCAGGGTATCGAGGTCGTGCGTTTACGTCTGATTTGACTGGGCAGGAGTTCTGGCTGGTGGTGGATAAGGGCTTCCAGCCGATGGGGTTAGTGA
>CAXTXB010000705.1:0-2504 GCA_964247965.1 uncultured Dictyobacter sp.
TTATTATTCATACCACTGGGCTCTTTCCAAACGGTTAAAAAGTCTTTCTCTTTGTCATCGATCTGAGTACCCAGGACGGGATGGAGTTCGAGGGCGGGAGAGTATTTGCCGGCGGGAACCGTGCGGCCAAGCGCTTCAGCCATGGCACGTACATAATGGGGCGCGCCACCGCAGCAGATGCCGATGTAGTTGACGCCAAGGTCCTGGGCGCTGCGGGCGAAGTCAGCCATTTCGAAGCGATTGTACTGAAATGGCTCCAGGGCGATGGGGAAGGCGTTGTCCCCACTGCCAGTCTTCAATGACTCAAAGGTGGGGGCATGGGCATGAGTCTTGTATGGGACGGGCTGGGCGGCGACATAACACCGGACAGATGAGCGAACTTTTTCGATGATGGGCAGCATAGTTGCGGGTCCGCGATCGCAGTTCAAGCCCACGATAGCAGCTCCGTGATCGGCCAGAATCTTGCAGGCCTCGACATAGTCATAACCATCGCGGGTCTTCTCGGGCTGCACGGAGGCCATCGTGACCATCGCGGGCAGACCCAGCTTCTTGATTACGTCGAGCGCGATCAGTGCCTCACCCAGGTAGTCATTGGTCTCGGATATCACGAAGTCGATGCCCTCTTCTACGGCCCAGCGCAACTGCTCTTCATACTGAGCACGCACGACCTTACCCGAATTCTCTGCGTCGTTTGGATCATAAGCCCAGGTATTGCAAATGTTGCCCGCCACCAGCGCATCGCCCTCACGCGCCACCGTGTTAGCGAATCGAACCGCCTCGCGATTCATCTCCTCTAGATCGTTTTCGCGGCCCACGTCCTTGAGCTTCTCGCGGTGTGCATAATATGTCAGGGCGACCATCACCTCGCTGCCGGCGCGCAGAAACTCGCGGTGCAACTGTGCCACTGCCTCCGGGAAGTCCAGCACGACCTCCGGGACATATGGGCCGGCTTTAATATAGCCCCGGCGCTCCAGTTCAAAGACATAGCCCTCAGCTCCCAGCACAATACCTTGTTGCAGACGTTCGAGGATACCTTTCGTCGTTGTGTTTCGCATTAGTTTTCTCCTTCAAAAAATGTTATGTTATGTTGTTATGCGTGTGCGAAGCGCGAGGGGTTGAAGCGCTGGATATCATAGACGGTCCCCTCCTGCAGGGCCAGCTGCATCAAGACCTTGCCAACCCACGGCGCGTATTTATAGCCGGTGCCGCGCCAGCCGACGCCAACGTAGACGTTCTCGAATTGAGGAATGCCGCCCAGAATGAAGTTGTCGTCGGCGACCAGGTCGTAGAAACACTGATCGACATCCTTCACATCGACGAAATCGGCATCCTGAAGTCCGGGCATGCACTCGGCAACGAAGCTGTGGACATCGTGGATCTGGGTCTTGAGGGGCGTGATGTCGGGCGGATTGTAGAAGCCAATTTTCACGCCGGTCGTCTTCCCCTCATAGATGGGGTGGCCGTAGACGCCAACGTCCAGGTAGGCGAAGACAGGCAGGACGTCAGAGGTGAACTGGGCGCGCTTCTCTGCGCGTGGAATAAAATATTTGCACTGGCTCGGACGGTCCGGTTGAATAGGAAAATGCAGGCTGCTACCCATCTGCTGTAAAACATCGTTCGTGCCATGCCCGGCCGTGATGACCAGCTTGCGTGTCGTGTAGGTGCCGAAATTAGTCTGAATCTGCAGAATATTATCCTGCTGCTTAAGCGCTTCCACTCGCGCGTTCTCCACGATATGGACATCACGCGAACGCAGGGCAGCTACAAGCGTCTGCGTTACGGCTGGTAGATACATAAAGCCAGCCTCAGCGTCCAGCCGACCTAAATCGGCGGCAAACTGGGGAAAGCGCTGCTGGAGGCTCTGCTGCGTAAATTCTTCTGTTTTTAGATGTAGATCTGTCAATGTTTGAAAGCTCTTGACGGCGTAGGTCTCTGCTAACTGAGGAGTTACACTTTTGGCGGCAAGGTTAAGGCAGCCGCACTCGATCAGGCAAGGTTCGCTGGCGGCGCGCTGGAAGTCAAGCCAGAGGTGTCGTGCTTCGTAAGCGAGGCGAGCATATTCGGGATCGATATAATCGTTTCTTACCGAGCGCGTATAGCCGAAAGACGCAGTCATTTTGTCGCCGATGGTCGATTTTTCTAAGATGGTGATGTTTGGAGTAAAGTAGGAGGCATAGTAGGCGGTAAAGAGTCCCATGACGCCCCCGCCGATGATAGTCAGGTCCTGGATATTCTCTCTCATGCAGTCGTTTTCCCTCTGTTCTACAAAGACGATGTGGAAGTATATGCATTTCACTCTTCCGCTTTCACAAGCCGCCTCTAGAGCACTGTAACGTATATGCGAATATGGTTGTACAGTCAGGCGTTCATGACGATTTCTAACGAGCGGATGAGCATTTAGCTACGAATGGAGATAGCTCTTCGGTATAACCAATCCTATGTCGTGCTGCTTTGTTATATGATAACAGATTGAAGACTATTTTAGTAGAGGCATGAGTTATCCC
>CAXTXB010000706.1:0-2501 GCA_964247965.1 uncultured Dictyobacter sp.
CTCTTTTTACTGCCTCCGGCAGTAAAAAGAGCAGGCAACACATACTGGTCCTCATTTTTCAATAATTCGGGATAGGTCGTTGAGAGCCTTGTGTGATACACTGGATATAAATAAAATCAGCCACTCGTTCTTAATATGAAAGGTAGATTATGACTGATAAGGACTTTGTTCGTGCTTTTCGCGTTGGTATCGCTGGACCAGTTGGTAGTGGCAAGACGGCACTGGTTGATCGTTTGAGCAGCCGACTCTGGCCACGTTATAACCTGGCGGTGGTAACAAACGATATTTATACGAAGGAGGATGCAGAGTTTTTGTTGCGTCAGGGCACGCTACCACAGGAACGTGTGCGCGGTGTGGAGACTGGCGGCTGCCCACACGCGGCGATCCGCGAGGACGCCTCGATGAATCTGGAGGCTATCGCTGACCTGGAGGAGAGCCTATCAGGCCTGGAGCTTATTTTCGTTGAAAGTGGAGGCGACAATCTTGCGGCGGCCTTCAGTCCTGAATTGGTGGACGTGGCAATCTATGTGATCGATGTTTCAGGAGGCGACAAAATTCCTCGTAAGGGCGGTCCTGGCATTATGCGCTCGGACCTGCTCCTCATCAATAAAATTGACCTGGCTCCCTATGTTGGTGCTTCCCTGGAGGTAATGGACCGCGATGCCCGTCTTAAACGTGGCAAGCGCCCGTTCATTTTCACCAATCTTAAAGATGAAACAGGCCTCGACGAAGTTGTCACATGGCTGGAGCAACACCTACAGGCTCCAGCAGAACAACGCAAAGCCATTATCGATGCGCACGCTCCCTACGTCGGTCAGCCTCATAGCCATGATCACGATCATGATCATTCGCACAATCATACACACGCCCGTGCTCATTAACATTAACTCATTCCAGATGTTCTTCGTTTTTCAAACATCTGGAATGAGTTATTGCAAAGCTGCATAAGCTTAGGCCGCGTGCATGTCGTATACTTCCACGTTCGCCGCCATGCGCCGCTGATAGATACGAATACGGTATACACTATTATTGAGCGAAAGAACCAGGTATTCAACCTCTTCGCTATCGTCTGCTGGGCGCACATTAAGTGTACCATGTTTCTCAATCTTTAGCGTCTGCCTCTCGCCTGGATCGATTATTCCTAGCATGTGATAGTCGTGGTAGACGCGCCAGGCGATCTTCGTCTTGTTCTCCAGCACCAGTTCGTCGTCATGATTGCCGAAACCGAGTCGAACAAGGTTCCGCAGGCTTCTTAGCCAGCCGCCCTTTGAGGACGTTTGTACATCGCTGTCAGATTCAACGGCCATCGTCTTTCCTTTCCACTTGAACTTTTATCTAGCATCTTCTCTCTGTACAGTGTACTACGCCTGAAAGAAAGGAAAGTTTTTTTTCTTGCCTGCGGTCACGTTCTTATTTCAAAGAGAGTGCAAAAAAGTGTTATACTGTTGTGCTGACGATATTTATTTTGCTCGTTCTTATTGGCAAAAGCTAAAAGGAGCCATACAATGACTGACAGTACGAATTCAGCAAACCAGTGGAGTGAGTCAGACTCAGCCTCATTTATCAATCTAGCTGAGATCTTTGTGCCTGGTCGTGAAGAGCAGATTGCAGCCTTGTTACATCTTATTCCAGCTCAGGTAGAAGAGACATTTACGCTTGTTGAACTAGCTTCGGGGGAGGGCAGACTGGCGGAGGCGATCCTGGAGCGGTTTCCTGGCTGCCACTATGTCGCCCTTGATGGCTCCGAGCTTATGCGTACCCGTATGGCACAGAAGCTGGCACGTTTTAGTAATCGCTTAGAGATACGCCCGTTCGAGATCGGTGAGCGGGCATGGCGTACAAATCTCCCCTTCCCATTGCGCTGTGTTCTCTCCTCTCTCTGCGTCCATCATCTCTCAGCTCAAGGCAAGCAAGACCTCTTCCGAGACATGGCAGCCCACCTTGAACCCTCCGGGGCCTTGCTTCTAGCCGACATTATCGAGCCTGCAACACCTCGCGTGGCGCAACTCTTTGCCCAGCAATACGATGAGATTGTGCGCCAACAAAGCGTCGCACTACGCGGAAATTTAAGCGGCTACGAACAGTTCCAGGCTATGAAGTGGAACTATTTTACCTACGATTACGGCGTGCAGACATACGATCAGCCCTCGTTGCTCAGCGATCAGCTACGCTGGCTCTCTGCCGCCGGTTTCACCCAAACGGACTGCTATTGGCTGCGCGCCGGCCACGCCGTCTATGGTGGCTATCGCTAACCAGTACAAACCAAAAATTTAGATTCTGACACAGGCATTACTCTCTTCTGCCTTCAGAACTTGCTACCAATTTTTTTAAAGTCTGAAAATCTGCAGAAAAACACTTGACAGTAGTGTGCATCTGTAGTATTATAAACCTCGTAGAAGAAAGCCACTTGTAGATGCAGGTGAGCTGGTGATTATAGCGAAGAGGGTACACCTGTTCCCATCCCGAACACAGAAGTTAAGCTCTTCAGCTCCGATGATACT
>CAXTXB010000707.1:0-2500 GCA_964247965.1 uncultured Dictyobacter sp.
TAGATCACCCAGGACACCAGCGGGAGGATTGTAGCTGAGAGAGACATTTACCTGAGTCTGATTGTTACCGGTTGGTGCAAACGTTACCTTACCAAAGTTCTCTAAGCCTTTGGTAGAGCGCCAGCCAATCTGACGATCCTCTATCCAACCTTCGTTGACGGCATCCCACTCATGACGACCAACGATTTCAGCCACCCAGTGACTTGTCTGATCATTAAGGTAGGTAACTTCCTTCACAAAACTCATGAACTTCGGGAAGTCATTGAAGTGTGTAAACATCGCGTACACCTGGTGAACAGGAGCAGCAACAACAACGGATGCCTCATGTGTAGAATATTTATCGGCCATAGTAGTTTCCCTTTCTTCCTCGAACAGCCATTTTCTCTAGATATACTTAACGCGTAGAGTATTGGCTATTCATCTGCTATTACATTATTCAGAGAGAAGTGTTTTAAAATCCTTCACTGCCTGAATAACTTTTACACAAGTTTGTCTGTAGCTAACACGAACCACCTACTACTTAAGTGTCAGTATGTAACATTTTTAGAGAAAAGACATTTTTTATCTAATGAGATAATAAAAAATCTGTTATATAGGCACTCATTACAAGGATACACGTATGTTTGCGCGAATCCACCTTGACAACAGCCAGCGTTTCCGTTTAAAATAGGAATATGAATTCAAGTTCATAATCATAAACGGTACGAAAAGGAGATATGTATGACAACCCTACTTTCATCTGCTGGATACAAAGAGGTGGCATTGCCCCAGGGAACGATACGCTATTATGAGCAGGGGAGTGGACCAACGCTCGTCTTCATTCACGGCGTCTTTGTAAACAGCGCGTTGTGGCGCAACGTCATTCCTCGCCTCGCGCAGAGATTTCGCTGTATCGCGCCCGATCTGCCACTGGGCGCACATTCTCTGCCTATGCATGCGGATGCAAATCTGAGCCCAGGGGGACTGGCTCAATTGGTGGCAGACTTTCTGGCCGCACTGGATCTACAGGATGTGACTCTAGTGGGGAATGATACGGGAGGTGCCATTTGTCAATTGACGATTGCAGCTCATCCTGAGCGGATCACGCGCCTGGTGCTCACAAATTGTGATGCATTTGAAGACTTTTTTCCGCCCGCCTTTAGTTTTCTCCACTATGGACCACGTTTTTTCGGAGAGAGCTTCACGAGATTTCTGGCAGGAGTACTTCGCTCACGAATAGCGCAGCAGGCATTTGTGGCGACTGTTGCTTATCATAGGATAGATAATGACGTACTGGACGCGGTCTTTGATCCATTTTTACACAACGAAGGTGTTCAGCACGATGTAACCAGGGTATTGCAAGGAGTCTCGAACCGTTATACACTAGAAGCCTCGCGGGCCTTCGCGAACTTTCGACATCCAGTTCTGATCATGTGGGGAAAGAACGATCTCTTCTTCTCCGCACGCAATGCCAATCGCTTGCAACAAGCCTTTCCTGATGCCAAACTTGAATTTGTCTCGCATTCACGAGCATTTGTGCCGGAAGATCAGCCCGAACTGCTAGCACAACGTATTATGGAGTTTGTTCATGAGCCAGTCCACTCCTGAATCGGGAGATGGGATAGTAGGAAGTGCTCGTCCCGACCTCTTAGCCGGGCAGCATTTCCCGCCTCCGCCGCAGCAAGAGCGCAGCCGCCGCAAACGCGATGCCTTGCTGGAGGCGGCGCTTGCCCTCTTTGCTGAAAGAGGCTACGAGGCTACCTCGATCGAAGACATTGCTCATCATGCAGGTGTGGCGGTCGGTGGCTTCTACCAACACTTCGCCTCCAAACGCCAGCTCCTCCTCGTTCTCATGAACCGGCTGCTGGACGAAGCTGATGCGCTACCAATGCAACTTTCGTCAGAGCAACTCCACTATCCACGCGCCATTATCGAGCAAGTCGTGCGGCAGGGGCTGCTGACAGATTGGGCCTATGTCGGCGCCTATCGTGCCTGGCGCGAAGCCGTTGTGCAGGACCCAGAGTTGCAAGCATTCCATGTGCAGATAGAGGAGTGGACGGCGCGGCGGATAGAAATGATGTTGCGCGCCATGCAGCAGGGTCCGGGGGCACGTAGCGATGTCGATCTGGTTACTCTGGCATCCATAATTAGCCTCCTCTTCTGGCGCTTAGCAGAAATGCCCCTGGATGAACCCGACGCGGTGATTGCCAGTATTACGGACCTTATTTATCATGCACTCTTCTCCTGATTTTCCTCCTTACGTGAGTAGAATATATCTCACGTTTTATAGATGATTTTCTCGGAGATACTTCTCTCTCCTTTTATACTCTATGATATGCTTCAGACTTGTACTGTCTTATCGAGGGAAGCAGAAGCAATACGCTTGCTATCAGGGGACCATGCCATCGAGGTCACGGCTTCTGTATGTTCCTGATACATCAGGACCATATTTCCGCTGGAGGCGTTCCAGATCTGTACCGTCTGGTCATTGTAAGGAAGGGTGTAAAACTATATATAAAGG
>CAXTXB010000708.1:0-2494 GCA_964247965.1 uncultured Dictyobacter sp.
AACAAAAAAAAAAAATTCTCTAAAAACCCGCGACGTTGCCCTACCCCCACTCGAACGCACGTGTGAAGAGAGCCTAACATATTCTATGAAACAGATATCTTTTGATTCGCGAGCATCTCTTTATAGACTTCATACGTCTGGCGTGCAATCCGTCCCTGTGTGTAGTTTTCTAGCACACGTTGTCTTCCCCGGCGGGCTATTGTCGCATAGAGTATTGGATCTTCCAGAAGTTCGCGTACCCGCGCTGCTAGCTCCTGCGCGTCTCCCTCTTTGAAAATCAGTCCTCCATCTCCAATCACGTATGGGATCTCGCCACATGTAGAACCAATGACCGGCGTCTCACATGACATCGCCTCGGCAAGCACACGCCCGAACTGCTCCGTCCAATTGGGACGTGAGACAGAGGGTAGGACCAGCACATCTAATTGCTCCAGCTCGTATGGAACCTGGTCGGTCGGCACGCCGGGTTTGAAGATAACCCGGTGGCTCAGCCCCAGTCGTGCTGCTTGCTCTTCCAGTGCCCCCTTCATTGGACCTTGACCTATGAAGACTGCCTGGCAGTAGTCTGGTAGAGAGGTCAGGGCGTCGATCATCAAGTTCAATCCCTTCTCCTCTTTGAGCCTGCCCAGAAAACCAAGGCGAAAAGGATCATTCTTGCCTCGCTTTGGTCGCGGCATACTTCTGCTATAGATCTCTGTATCAAAACCAAATTGTGGAATAACGCGGACCGGCCCTTCATAACCCTTGCGCTTCAATACCTCAGAGGCATCCCGGTTGCCCGCCAGCGCCATTACAGCGTGCTTGTAGTTGTAGAGTTCAAACTGGCGAAATGGCGGTGGATAGCTGCGATACAGATTTTGCCATGTGAAGAACAGGGCCTTTGCCCCCCGCCTGCTCGCCAGCCTCATAGCCTGGAACGTCGCGAAGTTGTACGGCTCTTCGTCTATGTGTACTACCTCTGGCTGCACCTCGCCCATGATCTGCCCAAGCTGTGGATAATAGTGCAGATGAAAGTTCCCATTCAGGGCCATCGGAGTAACGATCATGCGATAGCCGCTGGTATAGAGCTGCTCAAGTACCTGCTTGCTTCCATCATCGCTCTGCCAGTAGGGCGGCGTCACGAGCGTCAGCTCGACGCCTGGACATTTGGCAATCTCTTCTAACTTACGCTGTGAAGTCCCTGCAACGAGGGCTTTAGAAATCATCAGTACACGCATAATAGTTCCTTATTTCTTCCTTCGTGTCAGTACTTCTTCATACACGGCTATGGTTTCTGTCGCGGTTTTGTGCCAGCTAAATTGTTGTGCCCTCTGTAATGAACGTACTCGCAAGTCCGCTCGCAAGTCGCTGTTGGTTAAGACACTACTCATAGCCTCAACCAGGGCTTGCGTATCATCAGGATCAACGCTGAGCGCGGCATCCCCCACCACCTCTGGTAGCGACGTTCGATTTGAACAGACGACTGCTGCTCCACTGCACATAGCCTCCAGAGGCGTGAGTCCAAAGCCTTCGTAGAGCGATGGAAAGACAAACAAGCTGGCCCCACTATACATGGCTGCCTTGTCTTCCTCTGCGATAAAGTGATAATTGATCTGCCCTGTGATCCCCAGTTCGGTCGCGACAGGTCGCGGATCAGGGAAAAGCGGTCCCTTTTGTTTATCAGGATTTCCGGCTATGAGCAGGCACAGATCTGGGTCGTCGACTTGCTTATACACCTGGGCGAAGGCTCGCACCAACTGCGGCACGTTCTTGCGCTGATCCAGCCCACCAAGATAGAAAACATAGCGCTCTCCCACTCCGTAGCGCGCCCGTGTCTCTGCCAGCTTCACAGGATCTGTCACCGGCTTATATTCTTCTCCAGCAGCCTCGTAGATGACGCGAATGCGCTCCGCCGGCAATTTCAAGACATCAATAATATCTTGCTTCGCATGCTGCGAAACCGTAATAATCATGCTTGCCCGCCAGGCTGCGCGTGCGACAAGGTTCATATACGCCTTAACCTTACCGTTTGGTTGATAGGCTGGCAGGCGTAAGGGGATAACATCATGAATCGTGACTATCGTCGGCGTGCGCGCGATTAGTGGAGGCGCAAAATAGGGTACATGAAAAAGGTCCATTCCCGCCTGGTGCGCGGCAGCAGGCCCGGTAAACTGCTCCCACATGACCTTTTCAATGTTGTCGTTCCTGGTGGCGAAATTGGGAACTTTGTGAACAGAGTATGGATAGATACTTGTATTGCTATTCTCAAGCGGTTGTGGGCCAAAAACACTGTATTCGTTTTTCTTGTCCACCTCTGCTATAGCGCTGAGGAGATGAGACAAATACTGCCCACTCCCAGTTGCGGGAAACTGGAAAAACAGACCATTGATGCCTATTTTCATTTCACTACCACCTCTTCAGAAAAGTTTGTCTCCCCCTGGTAAAGCCGTTGGTAGATGGCAAGCATCCTGCTCGCAGACACCTCCCAGCGAAATTGTTGCACCCTCTGATACCC
>CAXTXB010000709.1:0-572 GCA_964247965.1 uncultured Dictyobacter sp.
CAATGGCCAAGCGCGTCAAAGTGACCGCTTCTGGCAAGTTTTTGCGCCGTAAAGTTGCTATAAACCACCTGCGGCGCAACAAATCACCCGAGGCAGTTCGTTCAATGGACAAGTCGTTTCAGTTGAAGACCGCCGACACCAGGCGCCTGAAACGTTTGCTTCCCTACGCTTTCTAGCATAATAAGTTTGATGGAGGATAAGAAAGAACTATGCCAAGGGTAAAACGTGGAGTTCCCGCGCACAAGAAACATAAAAAACTGTTACAGATGGCGGAGGGCCACCGTGGTACGCGCCGTAATCTGTTCCGTCCCGCGCACGAATCGGTCATGCGTTCAATGGCGTACATGTATCGCGACCGACGCAACCGTAAGCGCGATATGCGCAGCCTGTGGATCACGCGTATCAATGCCGCGGCCCGTATGCATGGCATCAGCTACAGCCAGCTAATGCACGCAATCCATGTCGCTGGTATCGATATTGATCGCAAGATTCTAGCCGAGCTAGCCGTCAATGACATTCAGGCCTTCGGTAACATCGTGACCTCGGCCCTGGAAGCCAGCAAAGCTTAATAA
>CAXTXB010000709.1:604-2492 GCA_964247965.1 uncultured Dictyobacter sp.
TTTCTCCGTTTGTTAAATTTTTTTTTCTTTTTTTTTTTTTCCCCCTCCCCAAAAAAAAATAACAAAAAAAAAAATTTCCCCCAACGGTATCAAATTCGGGATGAGTCATTATTAATAGGTGAAGGATCTGTGTCATCATATAGAATGATACATCAGGTCCTCTACTTGTTGAGAAAATCATGACAGTAATTACCAGCCCGGCGAATCCCCGCATTGCGAGGTTGCAGGCTCTGCATACGACGCGCGGGCGTAAGAAAAGCGGACTCTTTCTTATGGAAGGGCCTCACCTGCTAGAAGTGCTGCTCGATGCCGATCTTCTGCCTGTTGAAGTTTACTACCAGCCGGCTTTGCTGCAGCGTACTCCTGAAGGCGCGTCTCTCCTCGAACGGCTACTACTTAGACTCACGCCCCAACAGCTGATTGAGGTGAGTGAACGTGTGATAGAGGCCATTGGTGAGGTACAAACATCGCAAGGCGTCGTCAGTGTCTTGCCACTGGATGCTCTTGATCCGCGACAGATAGAGCAGCGCCGCCGCCCATCTTCCCGTCCCTGTCTACTGATCCTGGATGACCTGGCCGATCCAGGCAATATGGGAACTATTCTGCGTACAGCCCTGGCTGCGGACGTGGCTGCGGTCCTGCTCACTCCTAACTGTGTAGATTATTATAGCCCTAAGGTAGTGCGTGCGGCTGCGGGAGCGCATGTCGCGCTGCCGGTGGAGACATATCTATCCTGGGAAACAATTGCCGAGCGTGTGCGCGTGCACTGTACTGGCTTGCCGCGTGTCCTGCTCGCCGAGGCCAATGGCACAGTGATCTATTATCAGCAGGATCTCACACTGCCGTTCGCGCTCATTATTGGAAATGAGGCACATGGACCCTCGGAGCCAGCGCATATGCTGGCCACACAGCTCTTGAGTATCCCCCTGGCCAATAACGTAGAGTCGCTCAACGCAGCTATGGCGGCGGGAATCATTCTCTATGAAGCTGTCAGGCAAAGGAAGCAGAGATGAGGAAGAAGGCTTGTATCCCTCGCTCCCTCTCTTGCGCTCTTGCGCTCTTGCTCTCTGCCTATCAACAAAGTCGCTAAACGTCGATTACCATCACTTATTTGAAGGCTGCTCCGACTCAGGAACATTTTCCCATTTTTTGTTCGCCTTGGACCTCTCACTTTGCTGTCGAGCTCCTATCACATTAGGCACTGGCGTAAGGGTGAACATGTCTTTTCCGGGCATCGGTGTCAGTGAATTGAAGGGATGACGCCAGCCATCGGCAGTCTTGACTGCAGGTACGCTTACATTAAACCTACGAAATACTCCGCTAACCGTCATAGGATTGTCGACGATCTGCTCCCATTCGAAAGGTGTATTGGGTTTTTGTGCATAGTAGCTTAAATTCTCGCGCAGCTTAAAGACTGCAACCGAGGCTCGCAGCTGCTCGACGAGCTGTACCAGGCGCTCCATATATTGTGAAGCCTCATGTGTGTTCTGGTTGCTGCGCTGCGTCGATTCGGTCACCTCTTTCATAATTTGCGCAATCGTACCGGAAGATTTGATCTGTTGCCTCGTGACCTGATTGATGTTTTCAATTTCTCGCGCCTGATGTTCGACGGCTGCAAAGATTGCCTCCAGGGCTATCCCCGTCTCCTGAGCAAGCTTTAATCCAACAGTTGTTTCATGCTCCGTGTCTTTCATAGAAGCAGCTACCATATCGATCTCTTCACGTACATCGCGCACAATATGGCTGATCATACCGGCCTGATCCTTGGCACGCTCTGCCAGGCGGCGGATATCGGCGGCCACAGCCCCGAAGCCTATCCCATTCTCGCCTGCCATAGCAGACTGAATGGCTGCATCGAGTGCGAGCCGGTTTGTCTGATGAGCAATGC
>CAXTXB010000710.1:0-2482 GCA_964247965.1 uncultured Dictyobacter sp.
GCAGTGCTAAAGCGTGGGTTCGGCTGATCCAATCAGCGCGCTCTGCTTCGCAGAGGCGGGCAGGCTTCGCAGAGGCGGGGGAGGCGCTTCCTCTGCGATTGAGCTCCGTGTGAGGCAGGCAGTGCAGGCAGTGCTAAAGCGTGGGTTCGGCTGATCCAATCAGCGCGCTCTGCTTCGCAGAGACCAGCCCTGCGGCTGCATTCCTTATCTATAGTACGATCTAGTATGTCAGAATAGAAAGAAGGTTGTATGAGATTAGCTAACAAGGTTGCGATTATTACCGGTTCTGCAGGTGGGATGGGTCAGGCGGCGGCAATGCTGTTTGCGCAGGAGGGGGCGAGTGTGGTGGTGACTGATGTTGTGGTGGATGCGGGTGAGGAGACTGTGAAGAGTATCAAGAGCGCGGGCGGCACGGCTATCTTCGTCAAGGCGGATGTTTCTAAAGAGGATGAGGTCAAGGCTCTGGTGGAGGCTGCGATCGCGGCGTTTGGGCGGGTGGATATTCTGTATAATAATGCAGGTATTATGCCTTCGGCCGATGGGAGCGTGACCGACCTGGGTGAGGAGTTGTGGGATAGGATACTGGATGTGAATCTTAAAAGTACCTTTCTGTGTACCAAATACACTATTCCGCATATGGTGAAGCAGGGGCAGGGGTCGATTATAAATATCGCCTCGTTTGTGGCCTTTATGGGCTGTACAGTGCCGCAGGATGCGTATACTGCCTCGAAGGGCGGGTTGATTGCGTTGACGAAGTCGCTGGCCGTACAATATGGTCGTCAAGGCGTACGTTGTAATGCTATCTGCCCCGGCCCCATCGAGACTCCTCTGCTGCGTGATCTGTGGAAGAACGAAGAGGAGCGTAATCTGCGCCTGAATCGTATTCCATTGGGGCGCTTCGGAGAGGCGAAGGATATTATTTACATGGCCCTCTACCTGGCCTCCGATGAGTCGGCGTGGACCACTGGGTCCTGGCTCACTGTTGATGGGGGTATTACATCTAATTACTTCTAATATGGGAAGAAAGGGTGAATGTAGCGTATGGATATTGAAACAATTAGAAAACTTATTGATGAGGGCAAGATCGAGTTTGTGAAGGTGGGCGCGGCCGATATGGAAGGCGTCTTTCGCGGCAAGCGTGTGGCAGCCCCATTCTTCCTTAATTCTTTGGATGATGGCTTTGCTCAATGCGATGTGCTCTTCGGTTGGGATATCGCGGAAAATGTGCTGCCCAACCTGAAGTTTAGCAACTGGCAGCGCGGCTTCGCGGACATTGTGATGAAGCCCGATCTCTCGACCTTCGCGCTGGTACCGTGGGAGGAGAATGTGGCCGCTTGCCTGTGCGATCTCTGGACCGAACAGGGAGAGCCCGTTACCATCTCACCTCGCTATATCCTTAACACGCTGGTAGAGCGTGCCCGCTCGCTTGGCTACGAGCCGCTGGCCGCATCCGAACTGGAGTTCCGTTTCTTCCGTGAGGATCAGAGGTCATTGCGTGAAAAGGACTTTGGGCCTAACCTCGATCCTTTGAATCCAGGTATGAACTGCTATTCGATCAGCCAGGCAAGCGCCGACGATGCCCTGCTGGCGCGGATCGCACGCATGATGCGCGACTATGGGATTGACATTGAGGGCTATAACCGCGAGCACGGCCCCGGCATGTATGAGATGAACATTCATTATAGCGACGTTATCACCGCCGGAGATCGCACGATGCTCTTCAAGACCGGCGTGAAGGAGATCTGCTACCAGTCGGGGTATGCGGCCACCTTTATGGCCAAGTGGAACGATCAAGAGGACGGCAGCAGCGGCCACTCGCACTTAAGCCTCTGGGACTGCCAGCGGGAACAAAATCTCTTTTGGGACGAAAATGCCTCCGACCATATGGCCGGGACCATGCGCCACTTCCTCGCCGGTGTGCTCGATCGCTTGCCAGAGTTCATGGTCCTCTACGCCCCGCTCATCAACTCGTATAAGCGCTACGTCGAAGGCACCTGGGCTCCGCTCAACACAACATGGGGCATGGATAATCGCACCTGCTCCGTACGCGTCATTAACAATAGTCGGCGAGCAATTCGCATCGAGAACCGCGTCCCAGGCTCCGACGCCAATTTCTACCTTGTTTTCGCAGGCATGCTAGCCAGCGGCCTCTACGGCATTGAGCGCAAACTCGAACTGCCCGCCCGCCTCGAAGGAAACGCTTACGAGACCGCAACGATCAGCCAGGCGCTTGCCGAGGGCCGCATCAAGTCCCTCGCGCATAACCTGGAGGAGGCGACTCGATTGTTCGAGCGCAGCGAGGTTGCCAGAGAATATCTAGGAGCCGATTTCGTCGAGCACTACGCCACCACCAGGCACTGGGAGGTCAAAGAATACGAAAAGGCCGTCACCAATTGGGATCGCCGCCGCTACTTCGAGCTGGTCTAATTAGCCTGCTCTTGATACGTATTATTAAAATTTTTGCAATTTGCTCTTTTTTTGC
>CAXTXB010000711.1:0-2473 GCA_964247965.1 uncultured Dictyobacter sp.
TACCTGGGCTGATGTGCTCGCTTTTCAGTCCAGGTACCACGACAACCGCAAGGGATTGTCGCTACGCGGAGCCAGTAGGGCATCTCTGAACGATGCCTTACTATGCCTACAATAACAATATAAGAATAGACAAGCTAGACGTACTTCATTTCAGTATACCGCGCACGCAGGGCATGCACCTGCTCTTTCACATTCTTACCGCCCACGGCATCATGGAGAAGTTGAGCTAGTTCGCCCATGGCACGCTCGTCCATGCCGAAGCGCGTCATCTCCGGGACGCCGATACGCAGTCCGGAGGGCTGGCGCGGATCGATGTCGCCAGGCAGCATGTTGTAGTTGACGATGATGTCGTTGTCTTCCAACCGCCTGGCAACTTCGACGCCGCCACCCCATTGGGCTACGTTGACGGCGATCATATGACTGCGTGTATACCCAAATTCGCGCGCCTCTACGGGCGTGCCCAGCTCATCGAGGCTATGCCCTAGCGCCTGTGCGTTGCGCACGATCTGCGCGGCATAGTCGCGGCCATACTCTTTCATCTCGCGCGTGGCAACAACCAGGGCAGGCAGCGAGTGCAAATGGTGATTGCTGGAAGAGCCGGGAAAGACGCCGCGGTCGGCGGGTTGCCAGTACTTCTTGATCTCTTCGGGCGTGCTAAGATTGCTGAGTATGACGCCACGCTGTGGGCCTGGGAAGGTCTTATGCGTGCTGCCGGTCATCCACGTCGCGCCCTCTTGTAGGGGTGCCTGGAACTGCCCTCCAGCAATCAAGCCAAGCACATGGGCGGCGTCATACAAGACTGGAATCTCCTTCGTCTTACAGAACGCGGCAATCTCTGTTAGCGGTTCTGGAAAGAGGAAGAGACTCTTGCCCAGGATGACCATCTGCGGTGCAACCTTATCAACCAGTTCTATCGTTTTCTGTGCATCGACGTGATAATGATCTTCCATTAGTGGTAGAAAATGCAGGTTGATCGAGTTCGGGCCTCCGGTCTTTAGTGATTGCCCACGATTCTGGATGCGCCGCCCGAATACTCCCACAGCCCCATGGCTGATATGCCCTCCAGCATCTGTGGAGTTGGCAATTACTGTATCGCCACCACGCAAAACGCTGAGTGCAATCGCCGTGTTGGCCGCGTTTCCGCTGATAGGACGCACATCGGCCTGTTGTGCTCCAAACAGATCTTTTATCTCACGCTCGGCGATGCTCTCGATCTGGTCAATAAAACGCGTACCCTGGTAATAACGGTTGACATGCTCTTCCTCGTTGGGGTGCCCTTCGGCATAGCGTCCCATAAAGTCCGAGGTCTGCACCTGTCGCACCGCTACGCTTGGCGTGTTCTCGCTGGCTATCAGGTTGATCGTTTGTGTCTGACGCCAGTTCTCCTGCTGCTGCAGGATATTTTCAATATCGTGAATATCTATCGGCATTTGTTCGCTCCTACTATTGCATCTAAGACAATACCCATACTTGACAAATATGCCACCAAGTATAACATACGTGCCTACACCATGATCCCTCTGCCCACACTTTTTCCTCACAGAGGGGCTGGATAATTTCGCGCAAACCAGAAACAGTTTTTAGCATCCAGGACAAAAAAGTTCTTTTTTATTCCTCTACCCCATTCTGGCTCGTTTGGCTCATTATCTATCCCTGTATGGGTGTTGCTACATGGCTCGTCTGGCGTCGCCGCCACGAGGTACATGTACAGGAAGCGCTCCTCTTGTTTGCCGTCTCATTGGTTCAAGGATTCACCTTCTGGCTCTCTCAGAGCGTCCAGATGACCCAGATCATCGATGGCACTGGCTTCATGCTCGCCTACGTCACAGCCTGGAGCTATTCACGTTACTCGAAGGCTGCAGCCTTGTGGCTCCTCCCCTGGCTACGCTGGATGCCTTTCACATTCATCCTCAAAATCGGATGGCTCAATCGATTCTTTCACTGAGCGTGCTTTTATCATCTTAGGTCACGTTCCCAACAGAAGCTAGGCCGTCCTTGTGAAAAAAGACAGCGCGCCGATATTCATCAACATACACCTTGGCATGCAGTTGAACATGTTGCCAATTGCTGTTATACTAAGTGATACACCTATCAAAAGAGATAAGATATGGCAAGCTCTTTCTCTGTACCGAAACAGCCATTCCAGTAGTCCAGTCGCATCGGTGGTCTATGACAGACCTCCATCTATCGTCTGCCATACCCACTACTGCGTAGAAACTCAGGAGGATTTGAGTTTTATGAAGGTTTATCGGACGGAACAAATTCGCAATGTGGCGTTGATTTCTCATGTCGGAGCGGGCAAAACATCTCTGATTGACGCCGCCCTTTTCGATAGTGGCGCGGTTACACGCCAGGGCAAAGTGGATGAAGGCTCTTCAATCGCAGACTACGATCCTGATGAACTTAAGCGTCGTATGTCGCTGAATGTGAAGGTGCTGCCGGTCGAGTGGAAGGATTGCAAGATCAATTTCAT
>CAXTXB010000712.1:0-333 GCA_964247965.1 uncultured Dictyobacter sp.
GTCTCGGTAGATAACGATGATTATAAGAAGCCGCTGCAGATCTCCTTTGAGCCAAAGCAAGGGACCAAAATAAGCAAATCGTTGCAGTTTGTGCTGCGCGCGGGCATTCCCGAAGCCTCGCCATCGCTCGGCATTTCAAGCCACAACGCCAAAAACTACATCATCCTGAACGCCGATGAGCAGTATGTCGCCTTGAAGGACGTTTTACTCAACGCTGGCGATTGGGTCAGGATCAAAGTCCTCACGCTGGGCAAGGCTGATATCACCGTGATGGGACAGATCAAGGACGGCACGATCAAGCAGTACATCCCTGCCCAGCATCTGCTTACCTGG
>CAXTXB010000712.1:343-2455 GCA_964247965.1 uncultured Dictyobacter sp.
CCTTTATAATAGCATTGGCCTCCTCTCAGCCTTCGGTCGGGGTGACTGCGCGCTGGGCTCAATACAGGTCAAGGGTTCAAGCGCCTTCTATAATGCCGCGCAGGGCTATGCGGATAGCTACCGCTCGGCCTGCCCGGTCGGCTTTGTGCAGGTGAGCGAAGATACCAGCAGTTCAGGTCTGCGCGACCTCAAAAACGGCAACATCCAGATTGCAAACTCCGAACTCTCCAGCAGTGCGGCAGGTGTGAACTCGACCGATTTCGAGGACCATCGAGTGGCCGTGATTGTCTTTACCATCGTGGTCAACCGGGACGTCACCGGCATCACCAGCCTGACCCGCGACCAGCTCATCAAGATTTACAACGGCAACTATCAGTCCTGGAGCGACGTGGATAAACGTGCACCCAACATTCCCATTAAAGTCTTCGGCCGCCCCACCACCTCCGGCACCTATGGAACCTTCACAAGCTACGTCCTGGACCGCGAGGCAAACGCTGCCTCCAGCTATCAAGAGATAGACAAGACCAGCCAGGTCGCATCAGTCATCGCCCAGACCTCCGGCTCGATTGGCTATGTGGACGAGGGTACGGCCGGCCGCGATAGCGGCTCGCTTAGATCTATTGAGATCGATGGAGTTGCGCCAACCTACACGCAGATCGAGAACAATGCCTATCCCTTCTGGGCCATCGAGCACATGTACACAAAGAAAGATCCCAGCGCGCTCGTCAACTCATTCATTAAATACGTCGGCAGAAACATAGAGACCAACGACACCTTTATCAAACTGCCCGACATGCCCGCAAACGTTCTGGAGATGCGTTCATAAATACGGGACGGCGTACATTGCCTGTTTAATCACGCAGAGAAAGAATTAGAATGTATCGCTCTGTCAAACGACAATGAACCTCCGCGTAGCGACAATCCCTCGCGTTTGTCGTGGGTCGATCCTATGTCCAGATGCCCAAATTGAATCTTTAGTGGAGGTGAGAGTATGCAAAACCTTTTGATAAATAGCAAGAGAGTAAGCACGAACCGTGTGGAAATACTCTTCGGTACGACGTGGATGAGCATGCAGACTAATATCAGGCTGATTCAAGAGTTTGAGGAAAGATATATTATAAACGGTAAGGTCCAGCGTCGCTTCGTGGACTTTGCACATCCTGAGACAAGAACGGCCATTGAGCTTGATGGAAGCATCCACAAACGCCCCGACGTGCAGGCGAATGATCAGCGACGCCAATGGGAAATGGAGCAGCTTGGCTGGACATTTATACGCTACACCAATTCTCAGATCATGAACAATCCTTATGGATGTGCGCAATTTGCCCTACAGTGTATTCAGTCCCGGCAAGCGATGTGGCAACATTATGTTCCCCTCTCCCAACCAGTTCCCCCTCCCTCTTTTCCTCGCCCATCTGCCCGCCGCCACCATCGCCGCCGTCATGGCAGGAGAAACCTGCAGCGCTTGTTCTCGGTGGCGGTTGTCATCACGGCGGTTTTGTTCTTAGTGCTTTTAACCTTGAAATAGCATGGTGCAGCTTTGCTGCTCATATACTTTCTTCTTATTCCTTTTACTTTTTGTACATTAATTGGGCCGACCGCAAGGGATGGTCGCTACGCGGAGTGGGCCGGTCGAATGAAGTGGGTCAGTCCTATCGCTCTTATGTTAGGGAGAGATTCCAGCCATTAGCACCTTGACTAGTTGTATCACGAACTGCTCATCCTCCAAGGGAAGCGGGCTGGTGCCCATAAACTGCCGCAGAAAGACGTATTGGAAGCAGGGACCGAGCGGCAGGGTGGCGATGCTTAGGGGCTCCTGCTGTCTGTCAATTCGCCCCAGCCGCTGCTCCTCTTCTACATATCTGGCTACTCGCTGGTAGATCCGTTGCGGCCCGCCATTGTCAAGGCTAGATACGATCAGTGAACTTTTCCTGCTCTTTCTTCTGCGCAAAAGGGAATACTCTGCTTTAGTGAAATTGTTAGGGACATTGAGAAGAGAGTGCGAGAGAAGTTTATTTTCCGTTTTTTCGCAAGGAGCTTTACTATGACAACCAGGCATCTTGTTGATCCTGAACTTGCCCCACTGCTTGATATCTTTCCAGGGCTGAGTTT
>CAXTXB010000713.1:0-2441 GCA_964247965.1 uncultured Dictyobacter sp.
GTCTCGGCGGTTGAAAGACCGCCGTAAACGTTGGTCTGCACATCACGCAGGAGTTGCTCACGGTCTACCACGGGCTCTAAGCCCTGACAAACATCGTTGAGAACGGCCTGTAAATGGGCGGACAGTGGGTCTTTCGTGTCTTGCGTACTTTGCGTAGAGCCAGAAAAAGGGTCTGCATGCATAGGGCTTGATAAGAATGACATCCTTACACCTCTCCTCGTATCGTAGATCAACAAAAAGCCTGTCCCTTCGACGGAGACAGGCTGGACCTGAATGCAAGGAGGCGAGGGAGTCATGCATGCTCAATTATAAGGAGAGCGAGCAGACAGCATCCTCTTGCGGGCCTTCCCCTTTAGCGCGAAGGGATCAATCCACAACTCACAGGTGGGCATTCGGGCTCGGCTGCTACTAGATAAAGTAGAAATAAACAGCCATACCGTTGCGCGACAGCGCCGGACTCTCACCGGACTTCCCCCATATTGCAGCTACGCCACGACAGCGCAGCCCCATGAGTTCTTTCTATGTTGTTCAAAAAACACAACATGTAGTAGTTACAGACAACACAGTACCACATATTGTGTAGCAAGTCAAGGAAAATTCCGTAGAATATTGGCAGAATGGCGATTACATAGGTCAAAACCTTGTTTTTGCTGTAAGCATGCATTGACAGGCTCATCTCTCTCCCTATATACTAGTGAGGTATTCACTCTTTTTTGGGAGGTTTTGACATCTATGCCAGTGTGCTGCTAACTCCATCCTGTTTCCTGTTCAAACAGTGAAACAGACGTGACCATTCTTGCTTCCATCTATCGCGTGTCTCTCATCGGACATGAGCGCTCAGTCGTTCTATGTCTGGAATGCCGCAGGGCATCATTCCTGCTCGACGGCCCTTCTGGCTTTGCCAAAGTGAGACGGCGGATAGGGAGAACGCAAGCATTTGATGGTGCTCAGAGATATGGAGAAGCGTGCGGCAAAGAGGTGTCAGGCATGGAACTCCGGCGAACGCATCGCTGATGTTCCCCATCCACCATACCATTGGCAGATGGATGCCATCTTTTCCCCTGTCGTAGCGCAGCCGCATATTCGATCATTGTGCAAGCGATGACCTGCTCTCTCTCCTCCCTCTGGTCTCTCCCATCGTTTCCTCGCGCGAGTTGATACGATCGTGCTGTTTTTACTCTCAGAAAAAAGCAAGGAATACCTATCATGACAGAACATCAGCTTTCACTCCTCCCCTTCTACACGGGTTGGGGTATCTACAATCAGCGTCTTGTCGCGGCCATCGCGCCCCTGACAGCAGAGCAGCTTGCCTTGCGCACCACGTCGCAGCACTGGTCGATTGGTATGTACGCGACGCATATTGTCGCCAATCGCGCCTGGTGGTTCCACGCACGGATGGGCGAGGGGGGCGACGACCTGACTGTCCTCGAATTATGGGCTCTCGGAGTCTGTGAGGGGGACGTGGATCCATTGCACCCGGCGGCAGAACTGGTTGCCGGACTTGAAAAGACCTGGCAGATGATCGAGCAGACGCTTGCCCGCCTGACCCCTGCTGATCTTTTCAAGACCTTCCCACCTCTTGATGAGGCGGAACGTGTGCGTCACGCGAAACTGGTCGAGCCTGCACTCCAGCCATACGCCCAGATGTGGTTGGATGCGGCGCGTCTGGCTGGAGAAGTGAGTCCCACACGTTCGCGCCAGTGGATCACCTGGCATGTGCTCGAACATGACATCCATCATGGCAGCGAGATCTCCACCATTCTCGGCGTACATGGCCTGCCAGTAGTCGAGTTGGATTAAAAACAGGAACGTTTTCAGTTCCCCTCTCTCATGGGTGGATAGGTTGCGCATGATGCGGTCGCTTAAGCGACAAGGGTGCCCTTTTAGCTGAGGCGACCGTCCAGGGCTTTGTCCTGAAGAGATTGCTCCGCGAGTAGGTTGTTCTGCCCGAACGGTTCGCCAATGGCTTGCCGATGGGGTGAAAACCACACATATCTTCCCTTTCAGTTGAAAGATGTTGCTAACTTATAGTGATCTGGCCAAGCTGAGGACTCCAACTTTTCCCTATAGGATCTCCCCAGCGTATCCTTACGAAGTTTGTGTTGGAGAGATTGCTGATACTATATGTGTACTGCGGCCAGTTGCCGTCGTTGCTTGTAATGGTTGGAGTAACCTGAGACCATCGATTGGCGTCATACGAGGTGTAGAGAAGAAAGGGCGAGACTGGTTCACCCGGCCAGAAATAGGTTGTTGCGCGAAAAGAGTACATATTTTGTACGTGCCAGATGATTTCATTAACCCCACCCGGATAAACTACAAGGCGATATGCACGGGATTGATCACCACGAAAATACTGGCTATTGCTATTATCGAGGCCGAGTGTGCCAGTGTGGTAGAACGTCTGACTCCAATTATCTAGATTATCGAGCAGCCTGACTGCT
>CAXTXB010000714.1:0-1430 GCA_964247965.1 uncultured Dictyobacter sp.
GTGCTGAAGCGTGGCTGTGGCTGATCCAATCAGCACGCTCTGCTTCGCAGAGGCGAGGGATGGTCGCTACGCAGGTGGGAACGCTGACTTTTAAATCGCCCTAAGTTAATTAAAGGAAGGAAAATGGTACATAGAGGAAGGAAAATGGTACATAGAGTAAGGTACAGTTTTACAAAGAGGATGAAACTGCTGTAAGCTATACCTGATGCTCTATATCAAAATATTTTCATGATGGTTGACAAAAGGACGTGACGAGAGTTTCTCGTGGGTGAGCTTGTACACGATGGGGCGAGACTGCGTGCTAGAGCGTGAGTGGCAAGCTGGTCAACTAGCGCCCTCTCTCAGGAGGGTTTTCAGGCTTGTAGGCTTGTGAAGAAAGGTGAGTAGAGACAATGCAATATCGTACATTTGGGCGGACGGGTTGGAATGCGTCTGAGATTGGTTTTGGCGCGTGGGGCATCGGTGGCGATGCCTGGGGCAATACGGATGATAAAGATTCGATTGCGGCCCTTAACAAGGCGATCGATCTGGGCGTGAATTTTATTGATACGGCCGACGTATACGGCAATGGACATTCGGAGCAGCTTATCGCGCAGGTGCGTAAGCAGCGCAGCGAGTCTTTATTTATTGCTACGAAGGCGGGGCGGCGGCTCAACCCACACACGGCGGCGGGCTATAATAATCGGGAGAATTTGACAGGTTTTGTGGAGCGCAGCCTGAGCAATCTGGAGGTGGAGGCGCTGGATCTGCTGCAGTTACACTGCCCGCCCTCGGAAGTCTATGATATGCCGGAGGTGTTTAGTATACTGGACGGGCTGCAGCAGCAGGGCAAGCTGCGCAACTACGGTGTGAGCGTTGAGAGGGTCGAGGAGGCAATGAAGGCAATCACCCATCCCAATGTGAAGAGCGTCCAGATTATCTTCAATATGTTCCGCCTCAAGCCGTCGGAGCAGTTTTTCGCGGCGGCTCAAGAGCGCAACGTTGGGATTATCGTGCGCGTCCCGCTTGCCAGCGGCCTGCTCACGGGTAAGTTCAAGGCGGATTCGCAGTTCTCAGCCAACGACCACCGTCAATATAACCGGCACGGCGAGTCGTTCGACCAGGGTGAGACATTCTCCGGCGTCGATTACGAGACGGGTCTACAGGCCGTCGAAGAGCTGCGCGCGCTGCTGCCGCAGGGTATGAGCATGGCGCAATTCGCGCTACGCTGGATCTTGATGTTCCCACAGGTCTCAACCATTATCGCCGGCGCAAAAAATCCAGAGCAGGCTACAGATAATGCCCAGACCTCCGAATTTCCGCCGCTGAGCCAGGAGACCATGCGCCGCGTGCAGGCAATCTACGACGCCCGCATACGCGAACAAGTTCACAGCCGCTGGTAATAATGACTCATCCCAAACTTTTGAAAAATGAGGACCATCGTGTGTTGC
>CAXTXB010000714.1:1440-2435 GCA_964247965.1 uncultured Dictyobacter sp.
CCCCAAACACAGGTTGGTCCTCATTTTTCAAAAGTTTGGGATGAGTCATTATTCTTTCAACTGTCGAGTCGTCTTTATCTAATCAGGAAGTAGAGGCGCGTATAGGCCTTGAAGCTTGACAGGCTCAGCAGCAATCAGGCATAGTCTAGTGAGAGGTGAACTACTTGCAGCTCATCTCTATAGCTATTCGTGCTTTGAAACGCACGAAGTAGGAGACTGTGAATGATTGCTGAGGCATTACGCCAGGTGCTTGTACAACGACCACTCGGACTTGTGTTTGATATAGATGGTACACTCAGCCCAATGGCTCCCACGCCAGATGAGGCGCGGCTCTATCCCGGGGTGGCGGAGCTACTGCAGCAGGAGCAGCAGTACGCGGACGTCGGCATTGTGACTGGGCGTGCAATCGTGGACGGGGCTAGAATCGTGAATGTGGAGGGGCTGACCTATGTGGGTACACACGGGCTGGAATGGAGTGAGGGCCTGCCCAGTACCCACCCGGTATCGCTTCTACCCGAGGCCCAGCCATATGTAGAGCCTGGTGCATATTTGTTGGATCTTGCGGAGCGAGAGCTTAGCCCGGCGATCCCCGGGCTGGTGGTGCAGCGCAAGCACGTGGGTGGAACACTGCACTACCGGCAGGCGGCCGATCCAGAGCGGGCGCGTGAACTCATCCTTGCTACCCTCAAGGAGCCTGTCGAGCGCATGCACATGCGGCTCGATGAGGGTAAAAAGGCGGTAGAGATACTCGCGCCACTTACCACGAACAAGGGAACTGCGCTGCGCCGCTTCGTCAATCAGTTTGGGCTGCGCGCGATCGTTTTCGCTGGCGATGACCGCACAGACCTGAATGGCATTCTGGAGATAGAAAGGTTGCGCCAGGAGGGTTATGCGGCTCTGGGTATAGTGGTTCAGCATGCTGATAAGCCGCCGGCTTTGCTCGAACACGCAGACATTATCGTGCAAAAGGTTGAGGGGATGGTTGAGATTATGAA
>CAXTXB010000715.1:0-2414 GCA_964247965.1 uncultured Dictyobacter sp.
GCATGGAAAATACAATCTTCATCATTTTTCAAAAGTTCGGCATGTCCCATAGGGAGAAGGTGTGTGAATATGCGCCTGAGGAGGACGATACATCAGAAGAGTTTAAATTGGGAAGGAATTTGACACAGAGACTGTTGTGTATGATACAATAGATATCAATCTTATTGAGTTGTAGCCTCGCACGCAACTACACTTAATGGGTTCCACAAGAAAGAAAATGATAATGAGTACATATGAGCGAGATGCGCTGGCATTGGATGCTTACTCTAACGCGGTTACATCTGCTGCTGAGCGTGTTGGTCCAACCGTTGTACGCATCGATATAGAGCGTGATGGTGGGCGCAATGGGCGCTACTCTCCTGCTCCTGGTGGTGGTGGTCTTGGGTCTGGCTTCATTTTTGCTTCTGACGGGCAAATTTTGACGAATGCCCATGTTGTAGATCGTGCAAAACGTATCCAGGTAACTCTTGCTGATGGGCGTAAATTTGCTGCTGGCCTGGTTGGGAGCGATTCTGAAGTAGATGTGGCTGTACTCCGTATAGGAGCTGATCATTTACCTGTGGCTGAACTTGGACGCAATCCTCTCCGCGTTGGCCAGCTTGTTATTGCCGTAGGAAACCCTTATGGTTTGAACTGGACTGTTACGGCTGGCGTCGTAAGTGCGTTAGGTCGTACATTAGACGTACCCGGGTCACGAAAGATGGTAAATCTTATCCAAACAGATACCTCAATCAACCCCGGAAACTCAGGAGGCCCTCTTGTCGATAGCGCAGGTCGTGTTGTAGGTATGACAACTGCAATGTTACCCATGGCGCAAGGGCTTGGCTTCTCTGTTCCTTTAGATACAATAAAATCAGTAGTTGGGCATATTGCCCAGAAGCGCAGTTCAGCTCCAACTGGTATCTCACTAGGTGTTGGTGGAATGCGTGTGATACTCGACGCCACGCTGCAGCGCAGTCTTGGCATAACACAGCAGTTTGGCATGGAAGTGTTAGAGGTTCGTCCCCAGGGTCCTGCTGAGCAAGCTGAACTGAAGCGCCAGGATGTCATCATAACAGCCGACGGAGAGCCCGTCACAGAGCCGCGCGATCTACAAAGTATTGTGCGCCGGCATAAAGCAGGCGAAAAGCTGGTGGTTAGCTTTCTAAGGGGAGGAAAGCAACGCAAAGTAACAGTTGTCTTATAAATTGTAGGGTGCGTAACAGTAGTAACCCTTATACATAGAAATGATGCCTGGAATGATGCTTTAACATTCCAGGCATGTTTTGTTTCTCACAGAAAGAAAGAGAGTTTACGCACATGGTAGTCCTTCCTGAAAAGATGCAGACACGTTTTACAGATCTTGTGGGCACGCGCTATCCAATTGTTCAGGGAGGATTAGCGCACCTTTCGTTTGCTGAACTGGCTGCAGCAGTCTCAAATGCAGGTGGTTTAGGACAGATTGGATGTGCGTGTTTCGAGACGCCCGAGGAATTGCAAGCCAATATTCGAGAAGCCAGGCGCTTGACCAGCAAACCGATCGGCGTGAATTTCCCGTTAGGGCATATCGTACGCGAATCTTTTCTAGACGCAGCGCTGGCCGAGCAACCAGAGGTTATTAGTATCACAGGAGGAAATCCAGAGGCGATTCTGAGGCGTATTCAGAACAGCGGCGTTGCTGTACGAACGCTTGTACTGGTTGCTGGCGTGCGTGCAGCCCAGAAAGCCGAAGCTCTGGGCGCGGACGCAGTAATTGCAGTTGGTTATGAAGGCGGTGGGCACCTTGGACGAGATGATATCGGATCAATGGTTTTAGTTCCACGCATTGTTGAAGCCGTCAAGATTCCAGTGCTAGCCAGTGGCGGTATTGCCGATGGGCGAGGTCTGGTAGCCGCATTGGCGTTGGGCGCTGAAGGAATTGAATTGGGGACACGTTTTGTAGCTGTGCAGGAAAGCAACGCTCATTTCAAGTATAAGCAGGCATTGGTAGAGGCAAAAGAGACTGATACTCTAATTATTGAGCGCACACTCGGCCGCCCCGCCCGGGTATTAAAAGGCCATCTCGCAGACGAAATTTTGCGTATCGAACATGAATTAGAGGCAGCTGCACCTGAGGAACGCTTACGTCAATTGCTGCCGTACATTGCTGGTCAGGTAAATACTCGTGCTGCTCTTGAAGGTATGCTCGACGATGGTTTTGTATGGGCTGGGCAGGTAGTAGGACTCATTAATGATATACCGACTGTGCAGGATCTGATTGAGCGTATCATAAAAGATGCTATCGTATGCGCTACGCGGATACAAGAAGTCTTCAGATAAAAGTAAGCCACTCAAAAAGCGGAAGCGTCCCATCTATTTATATATAATGGCTCATTCCAAATGTTTAAAAAGTGAGGAATATGGTGTTTGCTCGCTCTTTTTACTGCTTCCAGCAG
>CAXTXB010000716.1:0-2404 GCA_964247965.1 uncultured Dictyobacter sp.
TAGCTCTTGGGCTCGGGCTCGATCCCAGGTATTTTTCTAAATAAATTATTCAAGCCTGTACCTGTAGCCTTCTGAGCGGATGTTCTGGTGAGGGTCATTGGGCGCGGCTTCGTTACCTCTACAGTATCGTCACTTGAGTCCAGGATATTTGGGCTTGTTGGCTGGGTTGAAGGCTGGGTTGAAGGCTGGGTTGTGGCCTGCTGTACGGTGTTCTGAGCCGTCTGTCTTGCCTGGGTTGTGGCCTGGCTCACTGTGTTTTGTGCAGCATCCTTTGCTTGCGCAGCCTGCTGTGTGACGTTTTGTGCCGTCTGTTTTGCCTGGGTTGTGGCCTGGGCAGCGGTATTCTGGGCCGTCTGTTTTGCTTGTGCAGCTTGCTGAGTAACGTTCTGAGCGGTGGCTTGAGCCTGATTGGCAGCCTGCGCGGCGGTGTTCTGGACCTGATTAGCTGCCTGTGTGGCAGTGTTCTGAACAGTGTTCTTCACTTGTGCAGCCTGCTGGGTGACGTTCTGGGCGGTGGCCTGGACTTGATTGGCAGCCTGAGCGGCGGTGTTCTGGACGGTCTCTTTCACTTGTGCAGCCTGCTGAGTAACGTTCTGGGCGGTGGCCTGAACCTGATTAGAGACCTGAGCGGCGGTGTTTTGCACAGTCTCTTTGACCTGACTGGTGGCCTGCGCGGCGGTGTTCTGGACGGTCTCTTTTGCCTGATTGGTCGCTTGCACTGCCGCATCTTTTACAGTACTAGCCGTCTGTGCAAGTTTGTCCGCACCTTGCTGTAAGGTGGGGTTAGCTTGCACTTGCCCAGAGATATATGCGCGAATCTGTTGAATACGTTCACTTAGAATACGGCGCTGCTCCTGGCCTCGCCTTGGAGCGGTCAGTAAAGCAATACCAATGCCAAATAGTAGTCCTCTGAAAAAATTGCTCATGCTTAGCTTCCTCATCTCTTTCCATGTATATCTATGCTAGCGTGGACATGACACGGCTAGTATGTGAATCTCTATGAAGGATGTACGAACTATTCAAGTTAGAAGTTTCAGGACTGGATCAAAGTCCTATTGCATTATAGGCGTAGAAAAGCTCTACTTTATTTAAATGCTTCAACATAAAAAGTGCCTGGGGTGCCACTTAACAGAATTCCTTGTCCGACATTTTGTCTCCGCTCTCCTATTTTTGGAAAAGAATACTAAGGCAAGAAAGTCCGGCTTCACTTTTGCGAAATTCTGATATATCGATAATCGCTATGTTAGCAGAAAATTCGTGTAGTTGTGCAAGCGTTTTGGGAAAGCCAGCCTGCGCGCAGATGACATCGCCTATGCGAATAATGTTAGCCGCCCATGGTTCATCCATCGATACAGGTAGAAGAGTATAATCCTGTAAGGGCGCGGTATCAATCCAGGTAGGATTGATCAGTAAAATATCGTCTGTAATGACCGTGCAGGCCGTTTTAAGGTGCAGGCATCCCGTCACTGGAACAGGGACAACGCTGTAGCCCAGCCGTCTTACGATAGTTGTAAGCGCTTCAATTCCTTGTGCGTTTGTACGGCTCGAAAGGCCGACGAACAGCGTTTTTCCAATATGTAACACGTCGCCGCCTTCGATCGTGGCGGGCTGCTGGATGGTCACGGTCTCGCGGTATTTGCTGATCTCTGATGCAATTCCGACTGTTTCATTGCGCCGGGAAGCTGTACCCATGCTAGTGATGATGGCGATCTCATCCAGGACAATCGCAGTATCTTCCACAAAGCAGGAGTCGGGATAGCTGCTATTCATCGTTAGCTTTTTGACTTCGACGCCATGGGTTGCCAGGGCGTTACAATACTGATCGTGCTGTTGTAGGGCGAGTGTATAGTCAATTGGCTCCCGACCAATATAAGTAACTTCGCCTTGATCAAGATTAGGAGCGACGATATGTGTAAGGCCTAATAACATTGTGCATTTACCTTCTTAAATATGTATGATTTCCAGTACACCAAAGTTCTCTCCTTTCCCGCTTATTCGTACATAGGTATGTAATTCCTCTTTTTTTGATTCTCCTGCATTTTTTACATCTCGACATGCTTTTGTAGACGCACAAAAGCATGTCGAGATGTAAAAAATGCAGGAGAATCAAAATATTTTTAATGAGCAGTGAAGCTGCGGCAAGTCCTAGATGAGATAGCGAACATCACAGGAAGCAAAGATGCTTACTCTGTGAGAAACATTTGTCTATAGTATATCTCATTTTACGCCATGATAGCTATGTTTGATGTTAGTTATAGGAAGCATAATCGCAATCAGAGACTGTTTGATCCTCGTCACGCTACCTCTTCACTTTCTCATCCACACACCGAAGGCGCGTGTCGATTTTTAATAAACGTTTTACATTTTATACATTTTCAGGGTCTTTTAGCGCTTCACGCTAAAA
>CAXTXB010000717.1:0-490 GCA_964247965.1 uncultured Dictyobacter sp.
TCTCTTCATCTTTAAAAAAGAGAACTTCTACATCATCTTCCGCTATATGGATGCCATCAAAGAGGCTGCGCGCAAGACGCTGGAGAGCCTGGAAACGATGGATATCATCCACAACTTCTCCCGCTTCCACGACGACTGTATGGGTCATCCGTCCAAACAGCGCATCCTCAAGAACATTGCCATCGGTGGCTATCTCGATAACCTCACCGTTGACGATCTTGAGCGACATATTAAGAAGTACGAGCGCCAGATTGATATAAAGGTATTTGAAGGTAAAAAGAAATTGCTCTACCATCACTCGCAGCCGTACGAGATCCTGAATGTGCTCAACGACAACTTCTTCAACTCAGATCTTACCGACAACAGGTACCAGGCTTCCAGCAAGCAAGGAATACGAAAGTAATTATGACTCATCCCGACCTTTTTAAAAATGTTTCACATAGTGTTTTTGCAGGCCCATTTTATTGGGGAGGGCGGATAAAAGGGGGGG
>CAXTXB010000717.1:500-2378 GCA_964247965.1 uncultured Dictyobacter sp.
CCCAATAAAAATGCGATGGTAAACAACGATTTGAATAATTTTTCAAAAGTTCGGGATGAGTCATATAGCACTTAGAGATGCGTTTCTGGATGTTTTTAAAGAAAGTTCTTGATTGCTTTTCAACAAGAGGATAGTATGCAGCAGCATGATGCGTTTGATCGCGATCTATTACAGCAGCAATTGCTGCAGCGGGCTGTAGATCAGTTTGCCGCCCAGGGATATTCCGTTCTGGATGCTGGTGGCGAACAAAACGGTCCGCTTTCCATTACCGGGCGTAAGCATGATAGTGAAGTTGTCCTTCCCGAGAGGCTGTGGGCCGCCCTGCGCAGGCTCAATCCTGGCAAGCCCGAGCAACTGCTCAACCAGGCCTTCAACGAACTGACACGCGATCTCAGCCTGCTAGGAGGCATCGGGGCCAACAAGCAGGTGCACCAATGGCTCAAGAATGGCTACAAGCCATCGGTCGCGCAGCACGCAGAGCGTAAAACAAACGACGAAGAGCGGGATGAGCGTCCAGATACGGATAGGGTTTCGATTATCAATTGGAACGACGAGCCGGAGAAAAACGAGTTCTTGCTCGTCCAGAACTTCTATGTAAGCAGTGAGTTGGGGCGGGTGCGACTGGACCTGGTTGGCTTCATCAATGGCCTGCCCTTGATCTTGCCACTCTGCCGGCTCACAAATCTGTACGACCTCTATCATAGCCACCTGGCCGACTACAAACGAATCTTGCCGCGCCTCTTCTGGTACAACGCCTGCATCCTGCTCTCCAATGGTCCGGTGAGCAAGCTGGGGAGCGTAACCGCGAGCTGGGAATTTTTCTTCGAATGGAAGCGCCTGCACAACAAGCAATACGATGTTGTGACACCCGCCAGCGAGCTTGATACCTCGTTAGAGAGGATGCTCCAGGAAGTCTGCGCACCCAAACGCCTGCTGGACCTCATCGAGAACTTCATCCTGTTCAGCGACGAAAAGGGTGGCACGATCAAGCTCATAGCGCGCAACCATCAGTACCTGGGCGTCAATGCCGTCTTTGCCCGTGTTGAGCGACGCAAAGAACTGAAGGGCAAGCTCGGCGTCTTCTGGCACACGCAAGGAAGCGGCAAAAGCTATTCGATGGTCTTTCTCAAACAGAAGGTTCAGCGCCTCCTGCGCGGTGGATGGACCTTCGTTATCATCACCGACCGCGAGGACCTGGATAACCAGATCTATACAACCTTTCAGCGCGCAGGCGTCGTCCCCAAAGGAAAAGAGGCAGTACACGCCAGTGATAGCGAGCACCTACAGCGCATGCTGCAGCAAGAGAATCACGAGGTCGTCTTCACCCTGATCCAGAAATTTCGCACTGAGAAGCCTGGTCAGCGCTATCCCACGCTCTCTACACGCGACAACATCATCGTCATCGCCGACGAGGCACACCGCACCCAATACGACACCTTCGCCCAGAACATGCTGGACGGCCTGCCCAACGCCTCTTTCCTCGGCTTCACCGGCACACCCTTGATTCAGCAGGAGAGAGAGCCGACGCGCGTACGCTTCGGTGACTATGTCAGTGTCTATAACTTCTCCGATGCAATTCGCGACGGCATCACCGTCCCCCTTTTCTACGAGAATCACACACCCGAAATGGTATTGAACAATCCTGAGTTCGCCGAAGCCGTGCAGAAACTCATCACCGACAACGTTCTGGATGATGAACAGGAGCGCCGGCTCTCCACGCGCCTGCTGCGAGAATATAGCATTCTCACGAACGACGAGCGTCTGGACTGGGTTGCCGAGGACATCGTCGCGCATTTTATGGGGCGTGGCTACATGGGCAAGGCCATGGTCGTCTCCGTCGATAAGCCAACGGTAGTGCGGATGTACGATAAAGTGCAG
>CAXTXB010000718.1:0-2351 GCA_964247965.1 uncultured Dictyobacter sp.
GCAGTATCATGAATGTCTATGGGATGCGGGAGATTATAGCGATAGTAAGGAGTTAGCCGTTGTCTATAGCGATTATTGTGCATGGGGGAGCGGGAACGATCACCGAAGAGAGAGCGCCTATGGCAGAGGCGGGGTGTCGGGAGGCCGCGACGATGGGATGGCGTGTGCTGGAACAAGGTGGAACCGCGCTGGCGGCGGTCGAGGCTGCCGTGCGGGCGCTGGAGGATAATCCTATTTTTAACGCAGGGACCGGTGCCTGCTTGAACAGGGACGGGAAGATAGAGATGGACGCAGGCATCATGGAGGGGCATACGCTTAATGTGGGGTCGGTGGCCGGGATAGAGCGGATCAAGCATCCTATCACGGCTGCGCGGCTGGTGCTGGAGAGTCCTCATGTTCTATTGATAAGCGAGGGGGCGCAGCAGTTTGTGTTGGAGCAAGGGATGAGCTTGTGTGCGGAAGAAGAGCTGGTTACCGAGCGTCAATATCGAGCCTGGAAAGAGGGACATAGCGCCGATCTTACCCTATCTCAGGATGAGCATGACACATCCAAGAAACACGGAACGGTTGGTGCCGTCGCGTTTGACGGCTTTGGCATCCTGGCGGCCGCGACCTCCACGGGAGGCTTTATGAACAAAGTTCCAGGTCGCGTGGGTGACTCGCCGCTGGTTGGGTGTGGATTCTATGCAGATGAATACGCAGCCGTCTCCTGCACAGGCTATGGCGAAGACTTCACGCGCCTGCTAATCGGCCGGCGGGCGGCCGAGTTCGTCGAGCACGGGAATACATCCCAGCGGGCGGCTGAGGCTGCCATCGCCTTTTTAAGCAAGCGAGCCGGTGGCCAGGGCGGGCTGATTATAGTCGATCGCGAAGGAAGAATCGGCTTTGCAAGAAATAGCAGGAACATGGTTTATGCGTATCTCAAAGAAGGTATGGTGGAGGTGCAAGCTGGCATCTGACATTTCAGATACTTGTCGCGGCTTCGCCGCTCTCTAAGAGCGATTATAAGTCATTCTGAACTTTTGAAAAATGATGAAACTCCGCTTGAATATGCACTTATTACCCCCGCCTGGTGTAAAAAGAGAAAAAACAACACGATTTTCATCATTTTTCAAAAGTTCAGAATGACTTATAATCGCTCTTTATTGTCACACAGCTTGATGATTATTTAATGAAAACGGTTGAGAGGTAGTAGCCGATGCCGAAGAAAAGGGCAAAAAGCACCAGGCCAATGAACAGCAAGAGGGGCATATTGATACCTTTTGGCTGCACCTCAGGTGTGTAGGAATTAGGATAGGCAGACTGGCGTGCGGCAGCTAGCTGGGCAGATCTATTTGGCGGGTCGACTATTACTTCCGGCGCGCTCATTTGTTGCATGCTGGAGAAACCTGTATTTACAACATCCGGGCGCGGCACACTCTCGATTCCAGCCATGCGAATGCCAGATCCGAGAGGTTGGCTGGTCAACACGCCAGTGCGCCTGGGGGAGAACTGCGCAGGCTCCTCTAGAGGCACGCTAGATACATTTGCTGGCTCAAGAGCCTCCATCAGGGGCTTTAGTTCAGCAAGCAAAGCTTCAGGGGTAGCGATATACTGCGGATGCTGACGCATCGCAGTGCGGGCAATCACTTCACAGACTTCAGCGGGGGCGTTGCGCATAAAACGCAAGCGGCCATCGGGTGGAGGCTCAACCGTTCTAGCATCGGGCGCACGACCGGCAAGCAATTGATAGAGAAGCAGGCCCACCGCACGCGTATCATCGGAACGCCGCCCGATGCTCGCCACCCCCGGTGGTAGTTGTGAATCAGAGATCGCGATGCCATTGCCCCCTACGGGACTCCAGGACGTAAAATAAGAGAGATCAGCGGGCAACGCAAAATTATTCACACGTGTCTGGCCGCGTCGATCCCGAATAATAGAAGTAGGAGTAAGGTCGCCATGGCAGATCTTGCGGGCAGGAGTACCCGCATACATTAACGCCTGGCAAATTTGCACACCCATATCTACTACATAATAAGGAGAGAGTTGAGACTGCAGGAGTGTAGAGAAATCATCGCCATCCACATATTCCTGAACAACGTAGAGCGCTTCCGGTTCAACGATAAGATCGTATATTCCAATAATATTGGGGTGGGCGAACTGCGAGGTAGCACGAATCGCCGAACGATACGCCGAAATATATTCGGCTGGAGCGATCTTCACCGCGACAGCGCGTTGCAGCACCTGATCAACTCCCTGGTAGACAGCACAGGCTTGTCCCTGCTGTACCAGACGCTGAAGCAGGTAACGTCTATGAATAACTCGGCCTGTTTCCACTGTAAGCCTCTCAAGATTACGCAAATTTACTTCCT
>CAXTXB010000719.1:0-2337 GCA_964247965.1 uncultured Dictyobacter sp.
ATCCTATGCTTTATAATGAGACCACACATTGTAGAACACTAGTTTCATTTGGAGAGTGAGCTATGGGGGATCGCCTCGTTTCGCCAAACGTTAGCGAAGAGGAGCAGTTAATCGAAGGCAGCTTACGCCCTCGCCGCCTGGCCGAATATATTGGACAAGATAAGATTAAGGCAAATCTGAGTATTTTGTTGGAAGCAGCGCGTCGTCGCAATGAGTCGGTCGATCACATTCTCCTGTATGGCCCCCCTGGGCTGGGCAAGACGACGCTGTGTAATATTATCGCCGCCGAAATGGGCGTGAACCTGCGCACGACCTCTGGCCCGGCTATTGAGCATGCGGGCGACCTGGCTTCGATCCTGACTTCGCTGCAACCTGGCGAGGTGCTCTTCATCGACGAGATACACCGGCTGGCCCGTCCAGTGGAAGAACGTTTATACTCGGCGATGGAAGATTTTGCGCTCGATGTGATGATCGGCAAAGGACCTAGCGCGAAGTCTCTGCGTCTCTCGCTGCCGCCCTTCACGGTTGTCGGGGCGACGACACGCGTCGGCTCGCTCACCGCGCCTCTGCGCGATCGCTTCGGAGCCATCTATCGCATGGAGTACTACGATAAAGAGGCGCTGCGCCAGATTGTATCTCGCTCCGCCCGCATTCTGAAGGTGCCTGCCGATGCGCTGGGCATTGAGGAGATCGCTGGCCGGGCACGGGGCACTCCCCGTATTGTGAACCGTTTGCTCAAACGTGTACGCGACTATGCACAGGTACGCGCCGATGGCATGATCACAAAAGAGGTGGCGGAGTCGGCATTGGATGGTATGGAAGTAGATGAAATTGGGTTGGACCAGACCGATCGCAATATGCTACTGACAATCATCCAGAAGTTTAACGGCGGTCCTGTTGGCCTGGATACACTTGCGGCAAGCACAAGCGAGGATTCAGAGACCATCGAGGATGTGTACGAACCGTATCTTTTGCAGCTAGGCTTTATCGCGCGCACTCCACGTGGTCGCATCGCGATGCGCTCAGCCTACGAACATCTTGGCATTCTACCACCCGGCACAGAAAGCGGACCGACTCTTTGGACAACAGTTTAGACAATAATTCAGGTGTGGACAACAATCTAAAGATAAGCGATTTTGACTACCATCTTCCACCCGAATTAATAGCACAGACGCCGATCGAGCCTCGCGATGCTTCACGCCTGCTCGTAGTTCACCGGAACACGCAGGCGATAGAGCATAGCCACTTTTATGATATCGGCTCCTACCTGCGTCCCGGCGACCTGCTCATTGCAAATCAGAGCCGGGTGATACCAGCACGCCTGCTCGGTCGGCGGCTGTTTCGGGGGGGCGGGGGGTTGGTCCTTTAACTCGCCGTGGGGTCCTATACGGGCCGCGACTACTGGGAGACGCTGGTCCGTCCCGGCCGTCGTCTGCGTGAGGGTACGCGAATCGAGTTTAGCGACGAGGATGCAAATCCAAAACTACTGGCCGAGGTTCTTGAGCGTACTGAGGCGGGTGGCCGCGTTGTCCACTTCTCAATTCCAGAACATGAGAAGATAGGAGCAGAAGGGGTAGAGGGGGCAGATAGCACTGATCCCTATGCTCTATTGACGGTGCGTCAGCGTATCGATGAGATTGGACGCATGCCCCTACCACCCTATATCCATGAGCGACTGGCCGATTCTGAGCGCTACCAGACGGTCTATGCCCGCATCCAGGGCTCGGCCGCCGCGCCTACGGCTGGTCTGCACTTTACGCCGGTCCTGCTCGATCAGTTACGTGCACAGGGTGTCCGCGTAGGCTTTGTGACGCTTCATGTGGGCCTCGATACGTTCCGTCCGGTGGAGAGCGAGAGGGTGAGCGAGCATAAGATGCATAGCGAGGAGATTGAGCTCGACGCTCCAACCGCCGAACTGATTCATGCGACACAGCAGGCCGGCGGACGGGTGATTGCGGTGGGTACCACATCAGTACGTGTACTTGAGAGCGTGGCCAGCATGTACGCCGGACGCATCGAGCCCTATAAAGGCTCTACACGCCTGTTTATTACGCCCGGTTATCACTATCAGGTCGTGGATGCGCTGATCACTAATTTCCACCTGCCTCGCTCCACCCTGCTCTTACTCGTCAGCACTTTTATGGGCAAAGAGCTGATGGAAAAAGCTTATCAAGAGGCAATACGCGAACGCTACCGCTTCTTCAGCTTCGGCGATGCCATGCTACTGCTATAAGAAATATCTTAGGCTTGCTACTTATCGCGGCTTCGCCGCTCTTTAGAATTTTTTACTAGTGATATTTAACGTTGTCTATTTTTATATTTTGCGTTTCCATATAT
>CAXTXB010000720.1:0-2334 GCA_964247965.1 uncultured Dictyobacter sp.
ATTATGTAGAAATGTATGAAACTTATGAAAATTAATATAATAACTAAAACGAGGAGAGCGGCGAAGCCGCGACAAGTAGACCAGTTCTTAACTGTTAGAGAGCGGTGGAACACATAAGGGGTTATTGCTATGCGGCGCGTTCTTATTTCTTTTCAAGATGGGCTTGACGATTGACTTGCGAGGAGGTATAATGCAGGAGTTATGACTGTTTGCAAGGCACAGAACAGGCTGCTGGCATACCCTGTTCCTCAGTAAAGAAGCTAAAGAGCTCTGAGCAATCCTCTATAGATTATTATCTTCCTGCATATCAGTTCGTACTTTATATCAGCTAGCAGCATTGCTCCCGTATCTATCCTACGGCCTGCTCCTGGTACTCCCGATGAATGCCTTACTATTTGAGGCTGAAATAATACTGTCCGGGAGCTGTAGCGCGCCCTTTTTTAGGGCACATTGGCCGAAAGGATTTTTTTGCATGCCTTCTTTTAACGACTTTTCTTTACAGCCCGCAACACGTGCGGTGCTGACAAATATGGATATTACAGAGCCAACGCCTATTCAGGCTGAGGCAATTCCAGCACTCCTGGCTGGAAGAGACTTGATAGGACAATCGGCAACAGGCTCGGGTAAGACGCTGGCCTACGGCATTCCTCTGGTCGAACGCCTGGCCCGGGACAAACGGTTTGTGCAGGCGTTGATCCTTCTGCCGACACGCGAACTGGCGGCCCAGGTGAATATGGTGCTGAGCCGGCTGGCTATAAGCAAGCGGCTTACAACGGCGCTACTCGTGGGAGGGCGGTCCTATGGCCCTCAGGTGTCAGCGCTGCGCTACGGAGCCCAGATCGTCGTTGGCACTCCGGGACGCGTACAGGATCATCTTGAGCGTGGCACATTGATGCTGAATCAGTTGCGCATCTGCGTGCTGGACGAGGCAGATGAGATGCTGGATATCGGTTTCGCGCCCGCCATTGAAGAGATTCTGTCAACCACGCCCGATACGCGACAAATGGCCCTCTTCTCGGCAACGATACCAGAATGGATCACGAAGCTGGAGCAGAGATTCCTCAAAGATCCTGTCAAGGTTTCGATTACAGCCTCTATGGGTGAGCATAGTACTATTGAACAGATTGCGTACCAGGTGCCGCAGGACCGCAAAATGGCCGCACTGTGTACCCTGCTGAATTCGGCCGAGGGCGAGAGCAGCCTCATCTTTGGCAAGACCAAGTTCGGAGTTGAGAAGCTGGGTAAACAGCTCAGCGGCCTCGGTTTTACGGTCGGGACGCTGCACGGCGACAAGAGCCAGCGGGCACGTGACGAGGTGTTGAATTCGTTCCGCAGCGGACAGGTGCAGACGCTGCTGGCCACCAACGTGGCGGCACGCGGGCTGGACATCAAGGGTATACACCAGGTCATCAACTACGAACTGCCGGAATCTAGCGAGCTCTTTACGCACCGCATCGGGCGTACAGGCCGTATGGGGCGGCAGGGCAAGGCAATTACGCTGCTATCTCCAGCCGATATGTTCAAATGGCGTCGCATGTCACGCAGCCTGGGCCAGGCAGTTTCACTGCAGCGGCTCACGATTGAAGAGGGCGATGTCGTTGCAATCCCCTTCGCGAGGCCGGTGTCCGTGACTCCTCCAGTAACCCAGGAGCGCGATCAGGACAGGCAGGACAGAGACCGCCGCCCGGCACGAGGGGGACGCAGAGAGTCCTCGTCGTATCAGGGACGTGACAGACGTGCACGCTCAGGACGCTATGATCGAGCTAGCTATGATACTGAAAGCGCTCCAAGATCACTTCCAATGCCAGAAGTTCCGGTAGACCGGGAGCGTGGTCAGAGCCGCGATCAGCGGCCCCCACGGCGCGACCGGCGTACATGGTCAGAGCAAGATAACTATCAACCAGCAATCTCTAAGAGGCGCGTAAGCAACGAAACAGCTCCACGGCAGCCTAAGAACTTTACATCAGCAGAAGAAAGTTCCTATTCCGACCGCGCCCGAGATGATCGAAGAGGAGCGGGCAAGCAATCTGACAGAACTTTCCGGAAGAGCAAAACACCTTCTCTTCCAGAAGCCGCACCACAAAACCGTGCCGCCAGAAGGAAGCCCTTACAAGCAGCACCAGAACGGCGAGCACCTATGTCCAGACGCGCCGCAGCTAGCCGCTAATACATTTCGCTTAACATCTTCCCGCCCCATCGATGGGGCGGGAATTTTAGTATCATTTTGACAGTGTTTGATACCCATCATGTTGGGCATCTCTACTCGCTCACCCTCTGCACGCCTTCCTTCTTATTAAACTTTTTACATTTTTCACGTTTTGTACATTTTTCTAA
>CAXTXB010000721.1:0-2312 GCA_964247965.1 uncultured Dictyobacter sp.
GGGTGTAATTCCCGACCGGCGGTGAAGTTCATAGTATTTTCTATGTACTGAGCCCGCGAGTCTATGATTGGTTCTTTATCGATCAATGACAGATTCGGTGCAATTCCGAAGCCGACGGTATAGTCCGGATGGGAGAAGGTTATTACGTGGTTGACCATAAGCTATCACTAATACTACGTGTGATGGTGGGGAAGGCTGTACCCAGTACGAGTGTATCCTTCTCATGGTTTCCTCTATCTCCCTTACTCGTCCCCCTGGGTTAGTTGAATTGACGTTACTTCATGCAACGCAAGGAGTCGTCAGTATAGCTATGACCGAGGGATATTCATGAGTGTAACGACTTCTACTTCAGAGCGCGCTTCGTTTGAGGCGCGTGCAGGGCTTGATGCGCAAGCAGACTCTTCATCGCGTTCACGTGAAGAGCAGGGCCGCCTGCGAAATGGCAAAGCGGGTTCGGTTAGTCGGCTCTTTCCATTTCTCCCCCCCATTCTCCTTGGGGTTTTGTTACTGGTTGCCTGGTATAGTGCCACAGCGTCCGGCAGGATTAATAGTTTAATCCTACCTGCTCCAAGAGATGTTTTCTCCAGTCTGGTCGATGGCATTAGTTCTGGCCTCTATTGGGGACACACGCTGATCACAGTTCAGGAAAGCCTGTTTGGATTCTTGTTGGCTGTGATTATTGCCCTGCCTCTTGGCTATGGAGTTGCAAAATCGCGGCTACTAGCGTATACGTTGCAGCCATACCTGGCTGCGGGCCAGGCTGTGCCTGCCATTGTTATCGCTCCTTTCCTCTATCTCTGGTTTGGAATAGGCACGTTTTCTGTTATAATTGTGTGTATGCTGGTTGTGCTTTTCCCGATGGTCATTAACACCATCCTGGGTGTACAGACGATTGAGCGTGAGTTGCTTGAGGCTGCGCGGTTAGAAGGAGCTGCCGGATGGTCAATACTCTCTCAAATTGAATTTCCTCTCGCTCTGCCTGCAATCCTGGCCGCCGTTCGTACTGGATTGACCCTGTCAATCACAGGTGCAATTGTGGGGGAATTTTTCTGCAATCCAGATCATGGCCTTGGAGCTCTGGTGTATATTGCATTGAACCAATACAACATGGCATTTATGTTTGCGACAGTGATCGTTCTTGCTATGCTGGCTGCACTCTATTTTGGTGCAACATGGTTCTTGTTAAAATTAGCTGAGGTCGTGTATTAAGCTAGAGGCATACTATCGTTTACCCCATATCACGAACGGAGAAACACGCTACGATGTCAATACGTCATCGTTCATCTATTATGCTATCTTTGTTGTCGCTATTAGCAGTTCTACTATCTGCCTGTGGTGGGCAAGTGGAGACAAGCCGCAGCAGTGCGTCAACGCCCACAAAGGCGTTGAAGGATGTCTCAATTGGTCTCGGCTACAACCCGGATGTTCAGTTCGCGCCTTTTTATGTGGCAAAGAGCAAAGGCTACTATCAGAATGCTGGCTTAAATGTGACCTTCCATCACGGTATTGTGCCCGATCTCGTTGGTACAATGGTGGCGGGGAAGAGCACATTTGTTTTTGTGAGCGGAGACGAGATGCTCACGGCTTTAGATAAAAATAAGGGCTTAAAGATCCTGGATGTAGCGACTGTCTTTCAAAAGTATCCAGTAAGTTTAATCGTACCGGCAGATTCGCCAATTAAGACACTTGCTGATATTAAGGGGCATTCCATCGGCGAACCAGGTCCTTTCGGCGCTACTCATACGGGCTTGCTGGCACTGCTGTATAATGCGCATCTCTCTCTTCCGGATGTTAAAGCGCAGTCTATTGGCTTTAACCAGGTTTCTGCTCTTATGACGCATAAGGTTGATGCAGTGGTAGGTTACTCGAATAACGAGCCGTTGCAGCTTGAGCGTCATGGTTTCAAGGTGCGCACATTTGATGTCTCGGATTATCAGCCCTTGGTCTCAAATGGAATAGTCACGACGCAGGATATGTATAATAATCAGTTTCAGACGGTGCGTAGCTTTGTGCAGGCAACATTGAAGGGTCTGCAGGATGTGATTGCAAATCCTGCGACGGGTGTGGATGCGAGCAAAGAGCAGGTGCCGGGCCTTAATACTGCGCAAGCTATGGATGTTCTGAAGGCGACGATTCCTATATGGCAAGGGAAGGGTCAGCCTGGCTACAATGATAGCTCAGCATGGGAGGCAACCGAGAAGTTCCTGGTTGCGCAAAAGATAATTTCTGCTCAGCCTAATTTGACACAGCTTTATACAAATAAAGCTCTTGCCTAATATGGGTCATGGCGAACTTTTGAAAAAGATAAACAT
>CAXTXB010000722.1:0-2301 GCA_964247965.1 uncultured Dictyobacter sp.
GACAAAACATGATGTTCCTCATTTTTCAAAACTTCGGGGTCAGTCATTATCATTAGTTCTAATATGAACCTCTCAGGCTACCAGGTAACGGGCAGCGTGATTGGGCCACGAGTTATGGGAGTGGGAAGATTCACATACTCGAAGCCTTCTGCCAGGCGGAGCGTGGGTATGCGCTCAAGCAGAATGCTTAGAAGCAGATTCGCTTGTTTGCGAGCAAGTTCCGCGCCCAGGCAGAAATGAACGCCATCGCCAAATGAGACATGCCGTCCGGCACCAGCGCGGTTCAGTATAAATGTATCAGGATCACTCCAGGCCGTCTCATCACGATTAGCCGATGAGAGTCCAACTATCAGGCGTGAGCCTGCGGGAATGTCTACTCCACTCAACTGCAATGGTTTTTTAGCTGTGCGCATTAGCCAGATGACCGGCGGATCGTAGCGCAGTCCCTCCTCGATAGTCAGTGGGAGCGTCTTAGGCTGCTCTAGAAGCTGCTCCCAGCGCTCCTCTCGTCGCTCTAGTAGTCGATAGAGCAAGCTTCCAGTAAGCTGAGTCGTAGTATCCGCGCCTGCAATCAAAAGCTGAAAGATATGCATCTGAGTCTCATCAGTCCCAATTGCCGGGTTTTGAATGAGCCGGGTAAGCAGGTCATCTTGAGGCTGCTCTCTGCGTTCCGCGATGAGCTTATCGATGAATGCGCTAAAGCCCTTCCAGGCAGGTAGATCCCAGATAGGCGCAGGAGTTGTATTCACAATCTCTTGTATCCAACCTCTGAACTGGTCTACGTTCTCCTCGGGAATACCGATCAGGTGGAAGAGCACATAGCTAGGGAACGGCGCAGTCAGATCCCGCACCAGGTCAGCGCGTCTCTCTCCACTTTGTGCCGCACGCTCCTCAATTGTGTCGATGAGCTGCCGTACTTTTTGTTCAATGTAGGGTGTAACCTCGCGATAGCGGCGCACATTGAGCGCATCACGCAGTGCATTGCGTAATCGCTCATGAGGCTCACCATCAAGCTGCGATACGGTTTTGTTTCTTGCACCCTCCAGCTCAAAATTGCCCGCATTGGAGATCGACCCGTCTTTGCTCTCTAAAACCTCGCGCACATCCTCGTCGCGCGAAATAAAGAAAAACGAGATGGGCGCCTCCATCGGCACATGCGCAACCGGGCATTGCTGACGCGTCGCCGCCATATGCTCGTAAAGATGTTTCTGGTGCTCTGGATTAAAAGGATGATACGGATCGTAGACAGTCACGGAATACTCCTTCTATTAAGAACAAAATGCATACTATATAGGAACGAGATAAATAAATCAATAAATATTGGTTCAAGATGTGGACATTCAGAGAACATCCATGGACAACAAAGACTAAGTACGACGTTGTATGACATGCATACGTTGCAGGTCATCGAAAGCCTTTACCAGTTCAGCCTGTGGATAACGCAGCAAGCGGCCAATATCCTGCTCGCTGTAATGTCCTGTGGAGAGATTGTAGACCTGGCGATACACGAAGGGCCAGGTGCTCATCAAAGTGGGATCGACAGGCACACGCCGAGGATAAGAGTATGGTGAAAGCGCTCCTGTCTCTGATGAAGGTATGGGAGGGGTACGTGCGTCTTGCTCACTGGGGAAGGACGGCGGAATGGGCGTAGGTGCGGGTGGTGTAGGAAGAGGCGCAGGAAATATATTTGTTGGATTCGCGGTCAAATTCCATTCAAGCATACTAATCTGTAGCAGGTTTTCTGTAATCAGTTGCGCATCAGTTACATGCTTTCCATCCGCCGTCACCACGATGCCCGCCAGAATCTTACCGCTTTGAACCTGCAAAAAGACAGTCCCTCCCGCAAGTAGCCCGGAAGGGATTGTTGCTTGTGCCATTCCAGTATAATGCATCCTTTGCAGCGTTTGTGTCATGAGCTGATAGCTAAGCGAAAACATCCTGGTGAGGCTCTCCCGGAAGGCTCCCTGGCTGAAACTATTTAAGAACAAGACGTTAAGAAGTCGTATACTATCGAAGTAAAAATTATGCTTTATCTCTACTTTAAAGATGGGTGACTAAATAACTTTGTAGTTTCTCTACACAACAAATACAGTAGCTATACTATCATAGTTTCTTCCAGACTGTAAATGATAGCTATAAAATTTTATATATTCTTAATATCGGCTGAGTTTTTACCCACCCGGTACAGTTCACCTTCCCGCGTAGCGACAATCCCTTGCGGTTGTCGTTGGTAGCTAGCCTCTGTCTTTGTCCACCACGACAACCGCAAGGGACATTCATTCCAACTAAATCATCTATGGA
>CAXTXB010000723.1:0-2300 GCA_964247965.1 uncultured Dictyobacter sp.
TTGTAGTACGAAAGGCAAGACAGGTTGCGGCTCATGCGGTCTCAAAAAGAAGTTGTGATAAGCAGGCGATAACCAGGCAACTATATAATAAAGAGATGAGAGGAAGGTGTGTGCACACATGTCATCAGACGGAAAGGATGCAGGGTCTACATGGCAAGGACCCGCAGCACCTCAAGCACCTCATAAACCCCGGAACCAGGCACAAGAGCAACAAGAGTTCCAGCAGCGAGTTCCAGAACTGGATGATCAGGAGGAATTTGCTCTTTCCAATCGACGGCGAGAGGAAGAGATTCATCAAGCCCGGCCTGATGCCATTGAAGCTACCAATGTCAGGGCAAGTGCCACCGATACGAGTTCCAGGTCCGCCTTCGCACCAACTGAACTGCTTAAACAATTCAGGCAGTATATTACGCTCATCCTCGTCCCACTTCTCTTTGGAGCGCTAACCTGTCTCTTTGTATTGCCGCCAATTCTAGCCGGTCGGGCAAGCTTGCCTCCCGAAGGCTTCCTGCCCATTCTGCTTGTTATTCTAGCAATTACCATCGCACAGGGCGTCACTATCTATTACGCAGGTACAGATAATGGGATGCGGACGCTGGGGACGGTGGGCGGCTTCTGCCTTTTCTTGCTCGTGTGCTGTTTCGCCCTTTTTAAACCCATCGTTGGCTTTATCCTTTTAATAGCTCTGATAATCATTGCGGTTGTGCTGGCGCGCCGCTGCCTGCACTCCGTGCCAGAAGGGTTCGTAGACATTGTCTTTGCCGCGCAGAAGTACCGTCGCACACTCTATCCCGGCTTCAACATCCTCTTACCCTGGGAAAAGGTCTCTACCCGGCTCAATACGCAAGAGGTGCAATGGATCTGTCCCGTCCAGATTGTCCAGCTCTCCCGCGATGATGATGTAATGCTGCGGGCCGTTATCTCCTATCAATTGCTGCAAGAGGATGCCTATCTCGCAGTGACCCAGACGAGAGATTGGGAGGAGGACCTGCGTAACCTATTTATTACTACCTTGCAGAGTATCGCTACCGTCTTTCGACCCAAAGACTTTATGCCCTGGCCAAGAAGCATACACAGTCAGTATACAGCCCAGGCGGGCGATGACGATTTTACAGGCAGTTTCGCCCGTCGGCAGGAGATTAATACCCACCTTTTCCAACTTGTGCGAGACAAAGTAGCACTCTGGGGGGTGCAGATCAATTGGGTGAGCATCCGAGATATCGAATTGGCCCCTCATGGAGCGAACGCGATCCATGAACAGCCTGATCCCATTCCGACTCCCGCGCCTGAACCCCAGCTGGAGCCCACTCCGACTCCCACACCTAAATCTCAGCCGGAGCCTGCTCGTGAAATAAAACAGATTCCCATGGTTGAAGCCAAGGCTCCTCCAGCAGGAAAAACTCAGCCGGCATCATCTAAAGCTCAGGCAACACCGAAACCAGCTGCATCAACACCCAAAGCAGCGGAGCAGCCAGCAAAATCGGCAGCGAGCCTTCCTACGAATCAACTCAAAGAAGAGTTGCTGGTACAGGCATATAAAACGGTACAAGAAGGTCACGTGAAAGACCCCGAAACCATTCGCGGCATAGCCGCCAAGTTTGAGATGGTCGCCCAGGATCACGAGGCCAGTCAGGCTATGAGCTTCGATGCTCAACGTGCCGCACTCAACTTGTATGAACAGGCCAGGAAATACGAAGAGGAGTACGAAAAAAATACATACTCCCAGGATACGCAACCAGATTGGATCGCGCGCCGTCCAACCGACGAAAATCTAATGGCAGGTGTTTTACTTAACTTTAGCTCCAGCAAACTCACGTATGATATTGTTGAACTGGGCTGCCTGTTCGTCCTGAACCTGCATGGTAGATTTGTCAACGACGCGCACATCAATATTTGAATTCGCACGCTTGAAGGCTGTCGTTGCCTCAGCGGGTGGGAGCATGCCTTCACGGCCCCAGATCGCAGTCACAGGGATTTGCAAGCGGCTCAGCGGCTCGTGTACATCCAGGTTTAGGTGACCACCCTGCAGCGAGGCGATGGCGTAGCGGCTATTGGGCTGGTGCGCGGTGGTGTATATATATTCAACCAGCTCGTCAGTAATTAGCCCCGGATTGTGATAGCCCTGGCCATCATAATATCCACGAATAGCCTGGCGTGATGTCAGTAGATTGTAGATAAACTCGCCCACAATTGGTGCGCGCAGGACAAACTTCAGCACATCCAGCAGGGGACCTGGATAGTCCTCGGTCAGGATTATGGGAGGAGCGGCAACTAGCACCAGCCGCTCGAAGAGCTGGGGG
>CAXTXB010000724.1:0-2278 GCA_964247965.1 uncultured Dictyobacter sp.
GCGGGAGGGGCGCATAGTATAGCGGGTGTACATCACAGAATAAAAGTTATATACTATTAATAAGTAAGAAACAATAATGTCTTTTTAGATAGTTACAGAAGACTGTTACGACCTGCCAGAATATGGAAGATCGCTACACAAAGAAGTATGGAGAAGATTAATCTATGCAACAGCAATCTAGAGACAGTGGACTAGCTTCGATACATCCAGATACCGGGATCGGGCTGGTGACGCTGCGCGTGTCTGATCTTGAGCGATCGCTGAGATTTTACGAGGGAGTGTTGGGCTTTCAGCGCGTTGATGAAAGTACGGGAGCAGCGGGCAGGGTGGTGAAATTGGGGGCGCTGGAAGGTCCGGCGCTGCTAGAGTTGATCGAAGTGCCAGGCGCGCCAGCGCAGCCACTGCCCGCAACTGGCCTGTATCATGTCGCCATTCTCTATCCAACGCGCGCAGACCTGGGGCGGGCGCTGACACGGCTGGCTGAGGCCGGCTGGGAGATCGGGCAGGGCGACCACCTGGTGAGCGAGGCACTGTATGTCTCAGATCCCGATGGCAACGGACTTGAGATGTATCGCGACCGCCCTCGCAGCACATGGCACTGGCACAACGGCACGGTGCAGATGGCGACCAACCGAATCGATCTCTACGACCTGATAGAAGAGGGGAAGCGCGATGGGCAAGAGTGGCATGGACTGCCAGCGGGAACTCACATAGGGCATATTCACCTGCAGGTAGGCGACATTCCACAGACAGAGCACTTCTATCATGACATCCTGGGCTTCGACATTACCGCCCACATGCCCAGTGCAACGTTTCTAAGCGCAGGAGGCTATCATCACCACGTTGGAGCAAACACCTGGCAGTCTCGTAACGCGCAGCCCACTCCAGAAACGGCGGCCGGCCTGCAGACGTTTGTAATCGAAATGCCGAGCCAGGAGGCTCTGGCCGAAGTGAAGAGACGGCTGACGAAGCATGGAGTGGCGATGGAGGAGCGGGATGGAGAAGTGTGGGTGGACGATCCGTGGCAGAATAAAATCAGGTTGAGGGTCATACCGATATCTGCTGTTATAGCCTGTGGACTTCAACTTTCCAAACCACTCTTGCCATAGGCGTGTGTGTATGAAAGTTTAAGTCCTCAGGCTATACCAGCTCAACCGCTGAGTAGCCAATATCGGCAGCTGCACGCAGCAACTGTGGAAGGTGTCATCCCTATCGAGGTAAAACACCACCGGCACATGGATTGCTTGATCTGACGCATGCAGGTCCTCCTACTTGAAGAAAGCTTCTCTATCGTCTCTGTTTACAACCGTGTCCAATCGAACAGCACTCCCATCGCCGTCATACGCTCCTCGCGCAGCACACGATAGGCTTCTGCTGCTTCTAAAGGAGAGAAGCGATGTGTCACCAGGTCAGAAACGCGCATATCGCCACGCGGCAGATAGCTGAAGAATAATTCTACCATGCGCTGCTTGCTCCAATAGGCATAATCGGTCGAGATTGATGGGGGATTGCTGTCATGCGCACCAACAATCGAGAGGGCTTTTGTCACGACATCACCGGTCAAGCGTTGCTCGGAAGGGGTCCCGGTATCGCCCAACAGTACCAGCCGACCGAACCGCCGCAGGAGAGTGAGCGAAATACTAAAGACTGGAGCTACCCCCGTCACATCATAGACCACATCCGCTCCGACTCCATCCGTCAAGGCAAGAATGTGCTCATGAGCCTGCTGTGCTCCCATAGCAAATGTCGTTGTAGCCCCATGATCACGTGCCATTGCCAGACGTTGCTCGGAAACGTCTACCGCAATAACTTGCCGCGCTCCCAGTAGACGGACATACTGTACGACGAGTTGGCCAAGCAGGCCCAGGCCAATCACCACCACCGCATCACCCAGAGTATGCTCGGCTCGGCGTACCCCATTCTGCACGATTGCAGCGAGGCCAAGCCAGGAAGCATCTTCATCTGAAATTCCATTGGGAACAGGATAAAGCTCGCGAATTGGCACCGTCACATACTCTTTATGAGGCGCGCGCAAGGCAAAACACTCTCCCTCATGGATGCCCTCGATATCGTTGCCGACAGCGACAACCTGTCCAACCATGCTGTACCCCGGAGAGAAAGGATACCTGACCCAGCGATCCCAGTGGGAACCTGGCTCGAACAGGCGACTCAAGCAGATGCTCTCGGTTCCCGTACTGATCAGTGTTTTCGTCGCCTTGACCAGGACTTCACCCGGCCCAGGCTCCCGCACCGATTCGGTCCACAACTCTACCTTATC
>CAXTXB010000725.1:0-2262 GCA_964247965.1 uncultured Dictyobacter sp.
CCTGCACTGAGCTCGCGAAGAGCATCGTGACACTAATTTGGCCCAAACTTAGGCTTAGCGCAAAAGTACGCAAAAAGATAGAAAATCAAAAATAGTTCATAGAACAGGCGGCGAAGCTGCGAGGGATGATCGCTACGTCGCGGAAGCATTTAGGAAATCGCGCAGGCTGGTCATTACAAGCGAGGCGTGAGTGTAGAACACCAGGTGACCACCTCCTGGAATCGCTAGAAGCTTGATGATCGGCACCTTCTCAGCCAGAAGCTCTGAGTCGGCAAAGGGAACTTCGTCGTCGGCCATACCGTGTACAGCCAGGGTGGGAGCCGCTATGTTCTCCAGTGGATACATGGAAATGCGCGCGAATTGTTCCATATCATTGGCATAGCCACGTTTGCGTAGATCATACATAGCTACCGAGCGCAGTAGCCCATCAGAACCAGGGCGGGTGGGCTGCAGCCGTGCCAGCGGTAGGGCAAGATATAAAAGCGGCTCAAAGCTGACAACTCTGTCATAAATTTTTCTCGTAAAGCGCTGCACGGGCGGCATAGACTGTTTAATCTCGTCTTCGTTATAGTGCTGGGCCACGCCGCTGACCATGACCAGCTTTGTGCAGCGCTCGGGATATCTCAGGGCGAACTGCAAGGCAGATGGGCCACCTCCTGAAACGCCTATGACTATTGCCTCTTGAATACTCAGCTCGTCGAGCAGCGCGGCATAGAGATCGGCCTGCTCTTCTGGTGTCCGGCCGGATGCTAAGGGCGTGCGTAAATATCCTGGACGTGAGACAGCAATATACGTAAAATTCGGGCTGTCAATCAGTTGTGAGAAGGCGACTCCCATGTCGTAACCACCTGGTGAGCCGTGAAGGATGATCACAGCAGGCCCGGAACCTGTTAGAGCGTATTCGATGGGACCAAGCCTGGTCTCGCCTATACGACTCTCTTCTCGTAACCGCACCAACGCTCTCCGCCGCCAGGTTGTGTAAGAAGTGGCACAGCCCAGAATACTTACAAGCATAACCGTTCCGGCAATCAGCAGATTCTTGCCTTTCATCAACTGTTCCCCTTGTTTATATCACCTGCGTTTATGCTACAAGTTTATATACGTGCCTCGTATATTAGAATACTAATCCAGCTAGAAAAGGTTGCACTCCGTTTGCGGCAGGCTTCACGATGCCCTTTAGCCCCTGCTTTTTAAACGACAGTATCGTAAAAATATATACTGCTCTGACCCACATCTTTGACCCGGCTCACTGCGCGTCGCGACCATCTTTTGCGGTTGTTGTGCTAGGGGAGCACTCAGGCCAGCTACTACTTCAATCCGCTTGATCGCGGCGTGACCGCAAGGGATGGTCGCGACGCGCAGTGAGCCGGGTCAAAGATGTGGGTCAGAGCAATACTTTCATGAATACTACTTTTGCCTACTGTATTTATGTTCCTATTGTCAATCGTAATCAATGAGTGATCGATCTTTTGTTTAACCTGACTAATAACCTGAACAAAAGGAATAGAAAGGAAATATTTCTCATGGCAGACAATCTTAAGCCAGGCGATAAAGTCGAATGGGACACTCCGCAGGGGAAGACTGAAGGCGAGGTGAAAGAGAAGCTGACGAAGCCTATAGACATCAAGAAGCATCATGTTGCCGCGTCGCCCGACAATCCAGAATACCTTGTAGAGAGTGATAAGAGCGGCAAAGAGGCCGCCCATAAGCCAGAGGAACTGCGCAAAAGTAAAAGCAAAAAACAGGAAAAGGACCAGGGTTAATGCAATATTGGCCCCTATTGATCTGCCTGGTCTCGACATATTACTTTGTCGGCCTGATCTGGACGATTCAATTAGTACAATATCCTTTATTCGCAGCAGTGGGCCAGGAGAGCTTCCTGGCCTATCATGCTCAACATTCGCAGCGGATTGTCTTTGCACTGGGTCTACCATTCTTATTGAGCTTTATCAGTGCCTGCTTGCTCTTCTGGCTGCATCCTATTTCGGTCCCACTCTGGGTCATCTTACTCAATCTGTTGCTGGCTTGCTCTGCATGGGTGATCACCGGGCTTATCCATGTCCCGCTGCATCGATCTTTGGGAGCAGGATATTCCGCACTTATTATCCAGCGCCTGGTAAGTACCAACTGGTTACGCACGATTGTCTGGACCATGCAAGGGCTGCTACTGCTATGGATGCTGGCAATCGCGGTACATGCGCTCTAAAAGTATTGTTAATCTCCATTATATTTTCCTTAATTGGTATATATTTCTAGCTTTTG
>CAXTXB010000726.1:0-2261 GCA_964247965.1 uncultured Dictyobacter sp.
CTCTTCTTCCTGCTGAAGTCAGGAAGAAGAGCATGGAAAGCACGATCTTCATCTTTTTCAAAAGCCCGGGATGAACTTATACTCTATCCTGATATATGCCTGACTTACATTAAGCGTACACCTTGCCTACAGCATAGCTCCACAATAGCCTGTAACAAGTCTACTGCTGGAGTAATATTTGACATATTTGGTTTCATGTGTTACTGTTTTGGATATAATTAGAATACAACATAGGCTGTGAACAGGACATGTTGAGTGATACTGCTGACATACAGAGAGCGATGTAAGGGCTGAAAGCATCGCTGTTGGTCTCCCTCAATGACACCTGTGAGCTAACCGGTGAATGACAGAAAGTAAAGTAGCTGGTTTTCGGATGCGCCCGTTATCGCGCAGCGGTTCCAGTCTGATCTCCTTTATAAAAAGCTAGCTTCAGGGTAGATTAGTTGAGAGCCGATAGAGATCCCGCTTGGGATAAATGGTGGTGGTACCACGATAAGGCATGTATGCCCTCGTCCTCCAAAAAGGTTGGATGAGGGTTTTTTGTTGCCTTTTCTGTTAAGGAGTCATTTCTAATGGAACAACGTATACGCACAACTGAAGTCGCATCTCACGCAGGTGAACGTATTCGTGTGTCTGGCTGGCTACACTCGCTGCGCCGTCTGGGTGGTGTAACATTTCTGGTAATTCGTGATGGTTGGGGACAACTGCAGGCGGTGGCGGAGACAGAAGACGAGATTGCGTCTCTTCAGTCCACAGGAGCGGGAGTTGAAAGCGTGATTATGGTCGAGGGAACTGTGATTCGTGAGGCGCAGGCACCCACAGGCGTCGAGTTGCACGACATACATGTCGAGGTTATCAATCCTGTCGCAGAAGTGCCGCCAATCGCGCTCAACAAGCTTAAGATTACGGCGAACCCGACAACTCTGCTTGATCACGCTCCGGTGATCGATCGCCATCCTGCGCGGCGGGCCATCTTTCGCCTCTCGGCGGGAGTTATGGCGGGCTTTCGGGACATTTTGATATCCAGGGCTTTTACGGAGATTCAGACTCCCAAGATTGTAGCGGCGGCAACCGAGGGCGGTGCAAACGTGTTTCAGCTTGATTACTTTGGTCGGCCCGCCTATCTAGCACAAAGTCCACAATTTTATAAACAGATAATGGTGGGCGTCTTTGAGCGTGTCTTCGAGGTCGGCCCGGTCTTTCGCGCGGAGCCCCATGATACGACTCGTCACCTCAATGAGTATGTGAGCCTGGACGCCGAGTTGGGTTTTATTGAAGATCATTTTACCGTTATGGCGCTGCTGCGTGATGTTATTGCGCATATCCTACTAACTTTAACAGAAAACTATGGAGATGAGCTCGCATTATTGCGTGCAGATATGCCAGCCGTGCCAGAGCATATACCTCATATTCATTTCACAGACGCGCAGGAATTGATTTTCAAGCGGCATGGAGTTGATGTACGCGGCGAGCCGGACCTATCGCCTCAAGATGAGCGCTGGCTTGGCGCATGGGCGCAGCAGGAGTTTGCTAGCGATTTTCTGTTTGTGACAGGCTATCCTATGCGCAAACGCCCGTTCTATACGCATCCAGATCCTCAACGACCAGAGTACTCTAACTCGTTTGATCTGCTCTTCCGTGGCACGGAACTGGTAACTGGCGGCCAACGCCTGCATCGCTACGCAGACTATATTGCAGCCCTGGAACGAGCCAATCTGCCCCAGGAACCCTTTGCCTACTACCTTGAGGCTTTCAAATACGGCATGCCTCCACATGGTGGCTTTGCCATCGGCTCCGAACGCCTACTAATGCAATTGTTGGGCGTGCCAAGCATCAAACTTACAACACTGTTTCCCCGAGATATGCACAGGCTTGTTCCATAACCTGATAAGGGCACATCCCTCGTGGTAGCCACCCTTCTGCCTCAAAAGCCCTGCGTAGCGACAAATACAACCCGCCTGACCCCCAGGAATTTTAGCTAAGCAGGGGGGTGACGATGAATATGAGGTGGCAGATCGCTAATCCCCCGCCTCTCCCCCCCACTTTTTTGTGCCCCTTCCCCTGGGGGGTCACTCTGAATCTGAGGTGCCAGAGGTTGCACGTGAAACACAAGCGTCTACACAAGACTGTCTGCGTCTTACTTGTAGATAAATGACTATACGATAAAAAAGTGCAATAAAAGACCTCTTTCACCCTTTAAGAAAGTGAAAGAGGTTTAGTAGTGGACCAGAGGGGACTCGAACCCCTGACCTCCTCCATGC
>CAXTXB010000727.1:0-2245 GCA_964247965.1 uncultured Dictyobacter sp.
ACTTATTGTTTATGCATTTATACTATATGATTATGTGTCGAGAGCATACTAGAGGTAAGAGAGGAGAAGTAAGGGAATTGTATAGAGTAGTGCTGCTATGTAAGAGAAATTTACACGTACCGATGACAATACTAACAAGAAAAAATCCATCTGATAGAAAGAGGTTTGAGAGGTAATGCAGACCGACCAGCCTATAAAAGAAAGTAATCCAGAGCCAACTGGAGAAGAGAAGCAGCAGAAAAGCTTGATTGTGGCGGAGAGGAAGCGAACGCCAGCCACGCTACCAGAGTATAGCCAGGCGGCGGCGGCGCAGCGACTGAACGACGTGCCGGAACCAGTGGTACATGGAGTATATTATCCTGTTCCACATCTACGAACACATGAAAGTGGCTGGCGTACTAAAAGGTATATTAAGCGAAAAAACCTGCGCGAGACTATGCAACATATAGCAAGTGTTGAGCGCAAGGGCACCCGAACAATGCTTCCACTGTCTTTCAGCGTGCTTTCAATCTTTCTGCTTATTGTCATAGTATCTGTAACAGTAGCTGGATTTGTCAACGCCACAAATCAAAAATATGGAAGTTCAATCACCACGCTCCAGGATATCTTACCCAAAGATAGCTTAAGAGCTTACGACATGCATAACAAGCTCATCTATCAGATGACCGACCAGGGAAATCAAACGAGCGTCCCTCTGGACAAAATATCGCCCTACCTTGCGCACGCAGAGATCGCCATTGAAGACCAGAACTTCTACAACAACTCTGGATTCGACATCACAGGCATAGTGCGCGCAGCCATCGACGACTTGACACATAATCGTGTTGTTTCAGGCGGCAGCACCATCACACAGCAATTAATCAAAAATACAATTGTTGGCAACCAGACCACGGCCCTGCGCAAGTTGCAAGAGCTTATTCTAGCACCTGATGTAACCAGGCAATATACTAAAGAACAAATTCTCGCTATGTACCTTAACACCACGTACTATGGCGAACAGGCCTACGGGGCTGAGGCGGCCGCGTTTACCTACTTCGACCTGCAAGACACGCCCAAAGCCACAGCAGCCGAACAGCTGGATATTGCCCAATCAGCCATGCTCGCGGGCGTGCCAAGCTCTCCGATAGCACGTGATCCGCTGCTTCACCCACATGCCGCTTCTGTGCGTGTCCAGGAAGTCCTACAGCAGATGTACCTGCAAGGATACATCAGCGCGCGAGAGAAAGCAGCAGCCTTCCAGGAGACGCAGCAGCCGAACTTCCTTAAGCGCGGCATTGTAAACAACAGGCAGGCACCGCATTTCATCAACTATGCACTAAAAGAGCTGGCTACCGACCTGCACGTAAAAATAGGAGATCTCTCGCGTTCAGGGCTTGTCATCTCCACCACACTCGACCTGGATTTACAGAATCGCGTGCTCAAGGATGCACAGAAGCATATCTCCGAGCTCGCGCAAGAACATCATATGTCGAACGCAGCAGTCGTGGTCATCGACTATCACACCGGAGCCATCCGCACAATGCTCGGCAACATCGACCCAAATAATCCGCAAAACGGAGATTTTGACGTAGCCTCACAGGGCTTCCGGCAACCGGGCTCATCCTTTAAGCCCTTCATCTACGAAACAGCCTTTGAGCAAGGCGTCAGCCCCGGCGATACAGTGCTCGATGGCCCACTCACCGTTCCAATGTGTTGTGGCCTACCGTCTTATTCACCCCACAACTATGACCTGAAGTATCACGGCGACGTCACCTATCGCTACGCCCTGCAAAACTCATTAAACATTCCAGCAGTCAAGTTATTGATGAAAACGAGCGTTGATTCGGCGTTAAAAACGGCCCAGGACATGGGTATCGACAACTACGAAGGCGTACCCAACTACACCATGGTGCTGGGCTCACTAAGTGTGCATCTGATCGACGAAACCACGGCATACGGAACCTTCGCCAACCAGGGCGTACGTGTAGAACATCATGCGATAGACACTGTTACCGACTCAAAGGGACATGTCATCCTGCACGTCACTCCCCAGGGCAAGCAAGTTATTACTAAGCAAACCGCTTTTATGATGACAGATGTATTAAGCGACAATAAATCGCGCGAGTTTGAATTTGGTCAGTGCAGCGCACTGCTCGTCTACACCAACACCATGAACCAGTGCTATGCAGGCGACCCCGGCCAGGTACGCCCCTCGGCAGCCAAAACCGGAACCTCGAACGACTTCCGCGACAACTGGACCATGGGC
>CAXTXB010000728.1:0-2238 GCA_964247965.1 uncultured Dictyobacter sp.
CCGCAAAAAAATGTTCCTGTAAAAAAAAAACTGTTCATAATTTTTCAAAACTTTAGGATGACCCATTGTAGGTATATGGGTTACATAATCTTAAAGTACTATGGAAAGCGGATAGGTTGCATACTTTAACACCTGATAAGTGCTATAATACAGAAGATCGCGAAGGCATCCGCATTATCAACTATGTTGGCTTTGCTCATAGCCCGTACATCAGGAGCATATTAGCTAGATGAGCACACCGCATCCCACTTCATACCAGGTTGCTGCCATTCAATATGAGCCAACGCTGGGTGAAAAAGAAAAGAATATTAATGACCTGCTTGAGCTTGTGGTTCGTGCCATAGAGCATGGGGCTCGCCTTATCGTCCTTCCGGAAATGGCAACCACGGGTTCTTGCTGGGTCTCTCGTGATGAGATTGCACCATACACAGAGTCAATACCAGGGCCCACGACCGAGCGTTTTGAGCTCCTGGCAAAACAATATGATTGCTATATCGCGTTAGGTATGCCCGAGGTTGATCCCGATACTCAGGCCTTTTACAACAGTATGGTTCTGCTTGGCCCGACCGGAGTCGTCGGCACGTACCGTAAATTGCATTCATCTATCTCGGAGCCGCGTTGGGCGCGCGATGGTGACCTTGGCATTCCTGTCTGGGATACACCCCTTGGTCGCTTAAGTGGACTCATTTGCATTGATGCCATGTACTTTGAGCCGGCTCGCATCGCAGCTCTACATGAGGCTGACGTCCTGCTTTTCCCCATGGGCTGGACAAATGGACGCTGTCCGTCAGGTTACTGGATGGCGCGCGCGTTTGAAAATGGCGTCTATATTATTGCTGCAGATCGCTATGGGAAAGAGCGTGGTGTCCAGTTCAGTGGTGGAAGCTGCATTCTTAATCCGGATGGCACGATCCTGTCCTATCTTGATGATGGCGAGGGCATCGTCTACGGAGAGGTTAACCTGAGTCGCAGCCGCAATAAAGGGTGGAGGCGGCATGATAAATTGTTTGGCCATCCTCTCGCCGATCGCCAGCCATCTGAGTATCAAGCGCTTGTACAGAATAGCTATCTCTGGGAGCCTTTGCGCTATCACAGCCTCTACGATCTTGGTGAGTTGCCAACCGGTCAGCTTTCATGTGCGGGCATTGTACAGATAGATATGCCGATGTTCTCGCTGCAGGCATATAGTTCTCACGCCGAGCGTATTTATGCCATTCGCGATATGTTGCAGGCCTACGTGCGTGATAGCACTCCTGCCGTCCCCGATGTCCTTGTCTTGCCGGAGCTCCTGTTGCCCGGCCCCATTCCATCTTCTGCCTCCATGCAAGCAGAATATATTGCCCATTTTCAGCAGGGAGCTATCTCGGTTCCTGGACCTGAAACCGAGGCACTTGTTGCGCTTGCCAACGATTTGCAGATCAGCATCGTTGTGGGCGTCGCTGAACGGGTGGATACGTCATACTATAATACTGTTCTCTTAATCGATCCCGAGGGCGTTTATGGCGTGTATCGTAAGCTGCATCTAAATCGGTATGACCGGCTCTGGGCCACAAAAGGGAATGTAGGTCTGCCTACCTTTGATACACCGGCAGGCCGGATTGGCCTGGCCACTGGCTATGATGTGCTCTTCCCCGAGACTCTGCGTGTACTCGCAAGCAAAGGCGTTGACCTTGTCTGCGCTCCTGCTTTCCTGGCTTTTCCTCAACCTATTGGACTGATACCAGGGGGCGTTCCACATCCACTGGTGGACGAATCTGAAGAGGATGATCCCCATCACTTTCTCCTCTGGCGTGTCAGGGCGGCCGAACATAATGTGTATCTCGCGTTGGCAAATTGGTACGGAGAATATATGGGCGTGCGCGCCAACGGTCTGAGCGGAATCTTTTCGCCCAGCGCCTCAACGTATCCCTGGGCGGAAGTCGTGGCAGATGAGGACGAGGTCGGCTTGATGATGATGACTATTGATACGCGTGAGCAACGCACCGGCCGCCGCACAACCCGTATGCTCGATTACAGCCCCGGCGATATGGCCGGCTCTCTCACTGGCGAACTCGCCTATAATATCCTGGATGGCATCCCTGGCAACGTTGTGCGTAGTAAGCCAATGCTGCGCAAATGCCAGCCGTTCTGGTATATCGATCTTGTTCGTAAAAACAAAGTGCCCGAAGAGCGCTAGTCTGGTAATGGGTCATCCCGAACATTTAAAAAATGATGAAAATTGTGTTTTACCTGCCCTTT
>CAXTXB010000729.1:0-2213 GCA_964247965.1 uncultured Dictyobacter sp.
ATTATACTTACTGTTAAAGAGCAGTAGTCCAATGTGTATGATAATCGGTCACCTGCTCGAAAGCATCGGCGATCCGCAGAAGCACATCTTCTTTGAAAGCATTGCCCAGGAGTTGCAAGCCAACAGGCAGACCATCGCTGAAACCACCCGGAATAGAGACGCCACAGATACCGGCCAGGTTAGCCGGAATTGTGAAAACATCTTGCAGATACATCTGATAGGGCTCAGAGATCTCACCAATCTTGAAGGCCACCGTTGGTGAGGCCGGGCTAACCAGCGCATCGAAGTGCTCGAAAGCTTGCTCAAAATCGTTGCGGATAAGCGTCCGCACTTTCTCTGCCCGCTTGTAGTAAGCATCATAGTAGCCAGCCGAAAGCGCGTAAGCACCCAGCATAATGCGGCGCTTCACCTCAGGTCCAAAGCCATACTCGCGCGTCTTCTCCAACGACTCCCACATATCAGTCGTATCGCGATAGGAATAGCCGTACTTCACTCCATCGTAACGAGCCAGATTTGAGCTCGCCTCGGCGGGAGCGATAATATAGTACGCCGCCACACCGTATTTTGTATGGGGTAAAGAGACCGGGCTGACCTCAGCTCCCATCTCGCGCAGGCGCTCGATATTCTCGCGCACCGCCTTCACCACACCCTCTTGTGTCCCCTCAACCCAGTATTCCTCTGGTACACCGATACGCATACCCTTAATGCTGCCAGTGAGGCCCTTCATATAGTCTTGAACGGGTTCTTGCGAACTGGTAGAGTCACGCCGGTCGTAGCCAGCGATAGCCTGCAGCAGGATAGCCGCGTCGCGAGCGTTGCGAGCAAAGGGACCAATCTGATCGAGCGAAGACGCAAAGGCCACCAGTCCAAAGCGTGAGACACGCCCATAGGTCGGCTTGAAGCCAATAACGTTACAGAGCGAGCCAGGCTGACGAATAGAGCCGCCTGTATCGCTACCATAAGATCCCATCGCCATTCCGGCCGCCACGGCCGCCGCTGAGCCACCGCTACTTCCGCCCGGAGCGCGTTCAAGATCCCATGGATTGTGGGTAGGAAAGAATGCCGAGTGTTCGGTCGAAGAGCCCATGGCGAACTCGTCCATGTTGGTCTTGCCCACCATCACAATTCCAGCCTCGTTCAGGTGTTCCATTACCGTTGCATTAAAAGGCGGCTTAAAATGCTCCAGCATACGAGAGCCGCAGGTCGTCGTGATATCCTTTGTGCAGATAACGTCTTTAATCGCGATCGGAATGCCGGTGAGTGGATGAACGTTCTCGCCACTGGCAAAGCGTTTGTCTGCTTCTCTGGCTTGTTGCAGGGCCAGTTCATCGGTCACAAGTGTAAAAGCTTTGACCTTCGGATCGACCTCTCGGATGCGATCAAGATGGGCCTGCGTCAACTCTACGGAGGAGAGCTTCCGCTGGCGCAGGAGCTCGCTTGCCTCGTGAATACTTAACTTATACAGTTCTGTCATTACTGCCTAACCCTCCTCCAGAATTGCGTTGACCTTCAAGCAGTTATCTTCCTGGTCAGGAGCATTTGCCAGTAGCACCTCTGGTGGATAGGATGACTCTGGGATATCCACGCGCATAACATTGGTCAGGCGTGAAGCGTGTGCGGTGGGGGAGACGCCGCTCACGTCTGCCTCCTCTAAGATCTGGATATGTCCCAGAATCGCGGAAAGTTGGCTTCCGAAGGTATCGATCTCTTCCTCGCTCAGCCCTAACCTGGCGAGTTTAGCTACATTTTGTACCGTCTCGCGATCAATCATAGTCTATCCTCTTTATATATCTAGCCTGCTACCATCTAATGTGGAAGCCGCTTACATGCTCTGTCGGTGCTCTCCACGTCGTGTGTACCTCATGTACTTGTGCTGCCGCCGGTCCTTGACGGAGCAGCACAAGGAGATGCTCGAGGGCAGATCGTTTGCCTTGAGCGACAACCTCGACGTCACCATTACTGTCATTGCGAACGTAGCCGTGCAGCGCCAGAAGCTGAGCCTGTTCAACAACAAAATAGCGAAAACCTACTCCCTGAACGCGTCCGACGACCACGGCATATAACTCTTCTCTAACCTGATTTGAATGGTGGTTAGTAGAGTCCTGGTCGCTCTTACTCATGCCGTCCATGATAGCACAGACTTGGCTCTTGGGATAGTCCCTTATATTTTTATAATGAGTCATCTTGAGCACGATGTAAAATTTTTATATAAA
>CAXTXB010000730.1:0-2179 GCA_964247965.1 uncultured Dictyobacter sp.
GCAAAAAAAGAGCAAATTGCAAAAATTTTAATAATACGTATCAAGAGCAGGCTAAGACCTCTGGTTGAAGAACTTTTTCAGTCTACTTGCATCTTTATGGTAATTTGATGCGTGAGATCTACAGAACTATAACTGTGAGCCATGGGGCTAGAATCTTCTGTATTTTTTTACAAGCCATAGAGGCTCTCTTGTGTGTATAATGGAAGCTAACTTGAAATAGCATCGATTCGTTGTGCTTTTTCGTTGATGAGAAAGTATGTTATTTATTTTATAAGGAATGAGATGCCGGAGGAGGTATCTATGGCTTACGATTTGGAGTTTGAGAAACCGCTGGCTGATCTTGAGAAGAGGATTGTGGGGATGCGCAAGAAGGGGGAGCGGCTGAAGCGCGATGAGCAGGAGCGGTTGCAGAAGGCGGAACAGGAGTTGGATCGGCTCACCAGGGAGATCTATGCTCGGTTGACTGATTGGCAGACGGTGCAAGTCTCGCGCCACCCGGATCGGCCTCATGCTATCGACTTTATGAACCTTATGTGTGATGACTTCTTTGAGATGCATGGTGACCGCACGTTTGGGGATAACGCGACGATTCTGGGTGGACCTGCGCGGTTGGGCGACACCACGGTGATGATGCTCTGCCACGAGAAGGGCCGCAGCCTGAAAGAGAAGCGTGAGCGTAATGCTGGCCAGGCGCATCCCGAGGGATTTCGCAAGGCGCAGCGGTTAATGCTGCAGGCCGAGAAGTTTGGTTTCCCCGTCGTCTGCCTGATCGATACGCCGGGAGCCTCGATTGCGCTGGAGGATGAAGAGCGCGGCCAGTCCACAGCCATCGCGACCTCTATTTTACAGATGGCGCAGCTGCATGTCCCCATTATTTCTACGGTAATCGGAGAGGGCGGCAGCGGAGGTGCCCTCGCGCTGGGCGTGGCCGACTATCTATTTATGCTTGAATACACCTATTTTTCCGTCGCCGCCCCCGAATCCGTCGCCTCGATCATCTGGCGCAGTACAAAGTTCGCAGCCGAGGCGGCCGAGGGCCAGCATATAAGTGCGCGCCGCCTGCATAAACTCGGCCTGGTCGATGATCTCATTCCCGAGCCACCAGGTGGCGCGCACCACGATCATGCCGCCATGGCCGAGACACTGAAGACGACCCTCCTCCATCACCTTGGGCAGCTACGCCAGATTGCTCCTGATGAGTTGCTTGACCGCCGCTATCACAAGTTCCGCTCCATCGGCGTCTTTAGCCATACCGAGACTCCCATCGAGGTTGCCGTTTCTGCCGACTAGAGTCGGGTTTATTGATTGCTGCATGTCTTCACTTCAGCAGCAGGATGGAAGGCGTTAAAAAAATGGGTCACGCTGTTGAACAAGGGAGGCTGTTTCTTCCTGGATCTGCTTATGAGCATGTTGATCATAAGTAGATTGGGCCTGCGCGACTTCCTGCAAATGCTCGTATGCCCACACCCGTAGAGCTTTTATTGATTCTATCAGGGTCCGCCCCAATGGCGTGAGAGAATACTCTACCATGGGCGGCACCACAGGATAGACGACGCGCTGTATCAGGCCATTGCGTTCCATCGCGCGCAATGTCTGTGTCAGCATTTTTTTCGAGATGCCGTCGATCCGCTTGAGCAACTGACCGAAACGCATCGTGCCGTCTTCTAATGCATAGATTACCAGGGCCGTCCACTCATCAGCGATCAGTATGAGTACTTGCCGTGAAAGGCAGGTAGCCTGGAAAATATCAGGCTGTGTTTGTTGCTTGGTTTCCATATAGTAACTATATCACTTTTTGGTTCCTTCTTACAAGATACAAGTTATTTAGGTATAGTAAATATGAAGTGATACATCATCCACTCATATTCTGGAGAACCTATGAAGAGTGGCCGTATCTGTACTGCTCTGGCGCAGTTTATGGAACCGGCTCCCTCCGCGTAGCGACAATCCCTTGCGGTTGTCGTGGTTCCTCCGCTCCAGAGGCCAGCTACCACGACAACCGCAAGGGACACCAACTCCAACTTATCTATAGACCATCCATCGAAAAGGGAAGCTGGGTGGATTTCGAGGCGAGCTGAGCGACGATTGAAGCGTACGGACGCGATACAGGCGGGGACAGCATGGGCGATGATAGCTGTCCAATCTGGTCCGTACGTTCACTTGCGATACATCGCAAAGA
>CAXTXB010000731.1:0-2141 GCA_964247965.1 uncultured Dictyobacter sp.
TTTAACTTTCTCTGATTTTTTTTCCCCCCATCCAATAAAAAAGAGCAGAGAAAGTACACTGTTCATCATTTTTCAAAAATTCGTCATGAGTTCTTGAAGAAGAATATTAACGCATCATCATTTCGTATTCTTCCGCCGTGCGTTCCTCATCGGTGGGTGGAGTGAGCAACTGCTTTGCACGTTCTTTGCCGATTGAGAGCAGCAAAGTAGGGATACGAGGGCCTGTATCGCTGCCGCAGACCAGGGTATAGAGCGCGATGAAGAAGGAGCGCTGGGCTTGCTTTAACTCGTCGTTAGGGGGAGTATCTGTAGGCAAGTTGCGCACAATCTTTGGCACACTGTACATCAAATCCGTCAGGGCGGCGAGGTTCCAGGAATCGTCCAGGTGCGAGGCAAGCAGGCGAATGCTGGCACGATCCATCACTGAGAAGCTTGTGTATGCCTCCTGGTCAAAAGAGGTGCGAATATGCGTGCGCTCATCATCTGGGAGATAGTTTGTCACCCAATTGAGCGCGCAGGTAAAGCGTGGCTCAAGCGTTATGCGCAAAGATTCCAGGCTCTCAACGTCAGGTAAGGTCTGTGAGACGATGCGCAGCGCCTGCTCCTCGTTGGCCTGCGTGACATCCAGGATCGAGGTTAGCACACTGAAAGGGACAGGTTGGCGTGTATACACGATCTCTTCGCCTACAGTATGTGTAGCCCGTTCGAAGAGGCGTTTGTTGACCTCATTTACCGTGCCCTTGCTTACCTGGCGAATCAATGCATCCCACTCATCATAGAGACGCAGCAGGCCCTGACCATAATCGATATCGAACGCCTGATTGTTAGCGCGGCGGGCATAGAGCCAGCGCAGAATAGCAGGCTCAACAATGTCTAGCGCGGAAGTCACCGTCGCGTTCGTACCAACCGAGCTAGAGATCTTCGAGCGACCGCCCATCCCGACGAAGGCGTATCCAACAAAGTAAGGCGCAACTGAGTTGTAGATGTCTTTGACGATCTTCTGCCCAACAGTATAGCTACTGCCAGGTGAGGAGTGATCTTCGCCGCCCGGCTCGAAGTCAACCTGCTCAACGCTCCAGCGCATGGGCCAATCGACCTTCCAGACCAGTTTGCCCTCCACTTTGTCGTTCAGGCTAAAAGAACCTTCGTGATCACAGGACTCGCAGACATAGGAGATCAGCGCAGTCGCTTCGTCGTAAGCAGTGATACGCGTTGTATCTTTATGACAATGTTCACAGTAGACTTTAAACGGATAGTAGGCGTCGCGACGCTCCTCAAGCGATGCTTTGCTTTGTAGCGTCTGATGCTCCGATAGAATATCGAAGATCTGCTTCCGATCGTGCATTGCCTGTTTAATCTGCTCGACATAGTCGCCACGACGATAAGCAATTGATTGGCGAATATAGCGTGGACGCACACCGAGGCGATCCAGGCCTTTGCTGAAATCAGTGATAAAACGGGTTGCATAGGAATCAAACTCGCCGAGTGGATCAGGCACATCAGAGATGGGCGTCCCAATATATTTTTCATAATCCGCTAATACACCAGCCGGAACTTTGCGCAGCCGATCAAAATCGTCCCAGGAATGAATATGATCCACTTGCCAGCCGCGCTCACGCAGCTCTTCTGCCACGAGGTGGACGGTCATTACCTCGCGCAGGTTCCCCAGGTGAATAGGGCCGGATGGACTGATGCCTGAGGCACAGACAATCGTCGCCTGATCACCCTTACGCTGCCGCACGTTGGCCTCGACACGGTCAGCTATTTTTGTTACCCAGTCAGCTTTCATTTACTATATATCTCCAATAATTACTCTAACAGCGAGTAGTGCGCATCAGTATTTATTCAATTTAATGCCTATTGTACCAGTTCAAGCCCTAATAGTCTTCTTAATGAGGCAAGAGTGCTATTGTTCGTTCTCGATTTTACGGAAGAGGAGAATTTCTTGCGGCAGTTATTACCTTGACATTATATCAAAGGCCTCAAGCCTGAGATAGCAGCTTGAGACCTCGGCCCATTTTTTGAAAGAAGCGCGTAGCAAGAGTCCATAGTGAACTGACCCATATCATTAGACCGGCTCCCTCCGCGTAGCGACAATCCCTTGCGGTTGTCGTGCTCGCTTTGCGTCAAAGGCCAGGTAC
>CAXTXB010000732.1:0-2097 GCA_964247965.1 uncultured Dictyobacter sp.
GATACAATTTCAGGAGGGTGATATGTTGAATTTGCCGTTCGAGGACGGCAGGTTTGATCTCGTCTGGTCCAGCCGGGCGGTTCACGGTCTGATTGATCAATTGGCCGGTGTACGTGAGCTGGCACGGGTGGTACGGCCGGGCGGCCGATTGATCCTGCGCGAGGGCGACTTGCCCCTGCAATTCATGCCCTTCGATGTGGGCCTGGGCGATCCGGGCCTGGATGGGCGGCTAGGAGTTGTACACGCGCAGGCGTTCGCCAACTGGCGCAGATCGCTGCCGGACGGAGTAGCCTATCCCTACGGCTGGAGCCACATGTTACGCGAAGCCGGGCTAAACTCGGTCGCGCCCAGGAGCTTTTTGTACGAGTTCGCTTCACCCCTCGAAGAGCATCAAATTGAATACTTAAAAGTCTGGTTGAGTCGCGACCTCAACGACCCGGACAGCAGGAAACTGCTGACAACCCAGGATGCTTCCACCCTCGAACAGTTGCTCAATCCAGCCAGCCCACACTATGTTTTCGACCGCGATGACTTGCATGCTATCCTGGTGAATACGATTTATATGGGCTCTGTGTAATAATAGATGTAATTTCTAACTTTCGATGGCTCTCAAAAAAGTGTCGCTCTTCCTATGATCCCTTTTCTCATCAACCAGCACATTCTTTCGGGCATGAAACATTAGAGTCCCTTACACAGCTGGTCTCTTGAACGTGCCTTTGCCTTACCTGAAGCCTAAGAACATTATATGTTCGTTTCGCTCATGAACGGTGAAGATAGGGCAAGGACGGGACATGCAGTGCTGAAGCGTGGCTGCGGCTGATCCAATCAGCGCGCTCTGCTTCGCAGAGTATCCGTTGTTATTCCTTCAATTTATATTCGTCAATATAGATGAAAATTAATAGTTAAGGGGATACATATGCAACAACCACCATATCAACCAGTACCACCACCGCCATATGCGCCCACGCCCAGTGCTTTCCCAGCTTCAGACTTTCAGGATGCACAGCAGAATCCAGCCAAGCCTGGCTCATTCGACGTGCAATATATATTGAAATCCAACACCGAAGCGAAAATCGTCTCGTGTAACATTCAGCCGGGAACATCACAATCTCAATAGCGAACGAGAGGAAGCAAGCTCAAGGGGTTCCAGGCATGCCGAGGCATTCAGGAGATTCTGCCATGAAGCAAGAAGCCAAACAGCCAATAAGAGAACAAAGGACTGTTAAGGATGATACTTTTAAACGTCCCTGGGGATGGCTTTTGTTCTTCTTGCCTTTTGCGTTCATAGGAGTTTCGGTGCTTATCACCATCATTACCAGCTATACCCGGACGCTCCACTATCAAGAAGGGCTGTGTACAATTCTCGCCAAAGGTATGGACCACCGTGGCGATTTTTACTATGCGGTATTCACTGTTCAGGTACATATGGCAAACAATAAGGAGGTGCGCACTGAGATAGATTGGTTGGGGGATCATGGCTACCAGGGTTTTGCACTGGCAAGCAAATCTCCAGATGCAGAGCAGGAGGTTCTTGACAGGTTTCAGGTGAGGCATATATACCCCTGTTGGTATGATCCAGCCAAACCAACATGGATTACCCTTAGTCTAGACATCATCCCGTTTATCATACCAACGGGTGGGGGTTTACTCTTCTCACTTATCGGCATAGTTGGTAGTCTCATTTGTTTGATCGTTTGCCTGGTCCCTGGATATACTACTGTGGAGATTGATGATGCCCCCTCCAAAGATGATGCCCCTCTAAAAACAGAACCGCCCTCTTTTTCTTCTAAAACGGCTCGCTTATTGCGGGCCAGGAGGACCGCCAGGAGGGTCAAGAGGACGAGAAAGCATCCCTGGCAATAATTCACAAGCCCCGGATTAGCTTCTCACCAGGAGTGTGTGTGATCCCCATCATTTTTACCTTCTCGCTCTCTGACTTGTCGCAGCTTCGCTGCTCGATTTACTTTTATTTATTTCTATTGCTTTTCATACATAATTTGGGCTTCGCCCAAATTATGTATGAAAAGCAATAGAAATAAATAAAAGTAAACCTGGCCTTACAAGTGATAGTAAGCTTTTTACATTTTTTGCACTTTT
>CAXTXB010000733.1:0-2018 GCA_964247965.1 uncultured Dictyobacter sp.
GGCGCGGGTCATGGCGATAGGGGATGGAGACTGCCAGACATTGCGGCCGATCACCACACCTACCGCGCCAGCGTCTCTGGCATCGCGGAGCGATTCGAGAAACTCTTTATCGCTCTTCGTCTTCGGGCCACCTAGCACCATCACCGGCGAGAAGCACGAGCGGATGATCTTCTTGAAGCTCTCAGGCTCGCCCGTGTAAAACGTCTTCACGATATCCGCCCCATTCTCAGCAGCCATGCGGCAGGCGTTAGCGACAGCGTCCACGTTTCGGGCATCAGGGTGAGATTCGAAGCCATAGGGCAAAGCTTCAGCCATCACAGGAATGTTCCAGCGATGCGCCTCGCTGGCCAGAAGGGGGAAATAGCTTGTCGAAGTGCGATCGTGTGTGCCTGGAATATACATCGCCGCCGCCGCATCCGCCCCACTTGAGAGCACATCCTCTATGCCGATAGTCAGCTCGCGAGGACTTTCCAGAAGAGGAGAGGTAGCGCCATCGCAGCGTATCAACAGGCCAACGTCTTTAAGCTGCTTGCTAAAGTGACGCGCAATACCAATACTTGTCAGGATGGCATCAGCGCCACCAGCTATCACCTCCTCTAAAACCTTCCCAGGATCTTCAAACCCTGCCAGCACTCCGTCGGTCGAGCCATGATCCATCGCAATGGTTACAGATCGTCCAGCTGCACTAAAGAGTCGGTGAAAGCGTCTGCCCAGAAGCTCGCTCATACGCTGAGTACCTCTACAGTCTTTCTGAAAATTGTGTGGGAATAGACCAGCTAGGATCAGACTGCCTCTTTACTTGTTAGCCAGTCCGTTGGACAATATATTGAATGATCAAACTCAACAAGTATTACCTCGGTCCGCTTTGTCTGACCCCTTTATTTGACTTATAAAGGTGCCGCATTCATCGCGCACAGACCGGCTTCAGTCGGAGTTCTACCGACCAATGCCCCCGAAGCGTCTCTGTCACACGAACAGGGTCAAAGCAGCATTCCGTACATGATCGCTGATCACATACAGGAAGGAAAGAGAGAATGGATTATGCGGTACGCAAGTAACATGAACAGATTTGAAAGGAACGTATCTACTTTTGATTGTAACGATTTTAGAATGGTTGTCAAGTGAGTTGCACAATGGAAATGCTCGACACACTCTCTGCACTCAGGTATAATGAGCACAAAAAATGAGTAGTTACACGAACCCGCGTAGCGACAATCCCTCGCGCGTCAACTGCGATCAAGCGGTTTGGATTGATAGCAAGCGGGAGTTGCTCACTGCCTGGGGAAGAAAGTCGTCACGCACGTAGTATACTCTTAAAACACCAGGTGGTATAATGAAGGCTGGACTTGCAGGTTTTACGACTGGCGGAGAGAGGAAAAAGCACTTATATGGCAATGTTTGAGAATTTATCGAAACGTCTCGAAGGAATATTCAATAATCTTGGTGGACAGGGCAAGCTAACCGAAGATGATGTCAACGCTGCGCTGCGCGAGGTGCGCCTGGCGCTGATTGAGGCGGACGTCAATTTAAAGGTGGCACGCCAGTTCGTGGATCGCGTCAAAGAGAAGGCAATCGGCGCGGACGTTATGGGAAGCCTCTCTCCGGCCCAGCAGGTGCTCTCAATTGTAAATGAAGAGCTCGTTGAGGTGTTGGGTGGCACAGAAGGCAACAACAAATTGGAGCTGGGGGGTGCCCAGCCAGCCATCATCATGCTCGTGGGCTTGCAGGGTTCTGGTAAGACAACATCCGCCGCCAAGCTGGCAAACTACCTGCGCAAACAGGGTCAGCGTCCCTTGCTCGTCGCCGCCGACATGTATCGTCCCGCCGCCGTCAATCAGTTAAAGACCCTGGGCAAGCAGCTCAACATTCCCGTCTATTCCGAGCCAGCAGGTGCAGACCCCGTCGATATCTGTGTACACTCCGTAGACTATGCGCGCGAGTACGCCAACACCGTCGTCATTCTCGACACAGCTGGCCGTTTGAATATCGACGAGCGGATGATGAACGAGGTCATAAAC
>CAXTXB010000734.1:0-2010 GCA_964247965.1 uncultured Dictyobacter sp.
GACACACGCCGAAGGCGTGTGGATGCAAAAGTGAAGAGGGAGGCCCAACGTGATGAGGATCAAACACTCCCTTGTTTCGGAGCATTGAGTGATGTAAAGTAAGAGAAAGGATAGAGAGAGGAGATAGCTGCGATGGATATACAACCTTTTCGAGTGGAGATAGCGGAGGAGGCTCTGCACGATCTACATGCACGTCTGGAACATATACGCTGGCCCGATGAAATTCAAAACGCGGGTTGGGATTATGGGATGAATCAGGCGTACATGAAAGAACTTGTTGCATACTGGCGCACAGGTTTTGATTGGCGTGTCCAGGAGCAAAAGATAAACGCGTTCGCGAACTATCGTGCCCATCTTGATGCTCTGGGCATTCATTTCATTCACGAACGTGGCCGGGGACCCCGCCCCCTACCGCTGCTCATCACCCATGGCTGGCCAAGCTCTTTTTACGAAGTGCTAGATATTGTTCCTTTACTGACTGATCCCGCAAGCCACGGTGGAGATCCTGCGGATGCATTCGATGTGATTGTGCCTTCACTGCCCGGCTACGGCTTCTCCGACCGTCCCAGCGTGCCCAGTATAACAGCGCGCGAGATTGCCGCCCTCTGGGTGCGATTGATGCAGGGCCTGGGCTATGAACGTTTTGCCGCCCATTCCTATGATGTGGGCGCGAGCGTCATGGGTCACATGTGCCTTGATAGCCCACAGCATCTCATTGGCTACCACACAACCGAGCCTTCCAATCCAAAACCATATCTCGGCCCGGGCGCTCCACCGCTCAGCGAGGCCGAGCGTGTCTACGTGGAGTATCAGCAGCAGTGGCAGCATGTAGAGGGAGGCTATGATCACATCCAGAGTACGAAGCCGCAGACACTCGCCTATGGCCTCAACGACTCCCCTGTGGGCACGGCTGCCTGGATCATCGAGAAGTGGTATGCCTGGACCGAGCCAGCAAGCGGAGATCTGGAGCAACATTTCACCAAAGATCAGCTGCTAGCTAACGTCACCATCTACTGGCTAACAGAGACAATCAACTCGGCCAATCGCCTCTACTACGAGCGCGACCATCGTCCTCGCGTAAGATTGCCCAAGGATCGTATCGACGTTCCAACCGGTGTCGCCCTGACTACGCAGCGGATCGAAAGCCCTCCACGTGAATATGTGCAGCGCCTCTACACCGACATCAGGCGCTGGAAACAACTTGAGCGCGGCGGCCACTTCGTTATGCTGGAAGAGCCTCAACTTTTGGCCGAAGCCATCCGCACCTTTTTCAGGCCATTGCGTTAATCGTTGTATCGAGATGGATACTCTTAATATGAAAGGGGATCAATTGACACTTCCCTGATTCAAAGACGACACCATCCTGTGTTTTGTGTAGAGACAAGTGGTAAATAAGCAAGCAAAGATACAAGGCTGAGAGCGCCTGCTCACGAGATCTTATAGAGCAGAAAAATACAGCACGGGCTTGCAAAAATCATCGACCAAGAAGCTCCTTGAAGCGCTTTTGTTATACAGAAACAGAAATCACGAGGTACACAGGAAAATATGACAAATACGGTTCATGAGAATAAAGTGATGACAAAAAAGATCGTAGAGATTTTCAATACAGGTAATCTTTCCGAGGTAGACTTCCTCTTCTCTTCTGAGTATGTTGACCACCAGAGACCAGCCTGGCTGGATGTGAGCGGTTCAGAGGAATTCAAGCAGATTGTCATGGGTGCGAGAAAGCGTTCACTGTGCTGTAAGCGGCTGATAAATGAGATATTGTTCGAAGAGACTGCGCATATATTTATCGGGTGTGAGCTTTTTCTGCTGTGCTGACGGGGAAATGGGGGTGTAGATCGAGAATACGTAGGCTGCATGGGGGTCAGCGCTCACGATTGGATAGTAGGCGGCATCGCGGTTAAAGTTTTTTGAGCGCTGCAGATCTTGCTCGACCACGCCACAGATAATGCGCTCATTGCTTACAAAGGCCAGCCGGTTGCACGTCCAGTAATCTGAATAGATATG
>CAXTXB010000735.1:0-2008 GCA_964247965.1 uncultured Dictyobacter sp.
CCTCAAACGTCTGCTCGATAGACGGATAGATTATATATTTGCCCTGTGCCGCCACGTAACCCTGGTCTGTCACCCTACCGCCAGCAATCTGACCATCAAAGCTTGCGGCTGGCTGGATCTCGAACCAGGCCGCGCCATCGCGCTGAGTCGAATCACCGCTCACCGTGACTGCAGAATCTAGCACAGCTACCAGGTGCCCATTATTATACTGCACCTGTTGCACGCGATCATCATTGGTATACGTTGCCAGTGCTTTTCCATTAGTGGTAAGTGCCGGCACCGGAAAGCCATAGGTCTCGCTGGTAATATTCGTCTCGCTCAGTTCTGGCACTCCCCCGCCTGTCACACGCTCTGGATGTGATAGCGACCAGAGCCCAAGCATATTGGTGGATGGAATTGGCTGTGTTTGCGCTGCATCAGAATACAAAAACGAATTCAGCAGAAATTCTTGCAGCGTTGGACCCGTAGTGATCGCAGGCTCTAACGCCACGACACCCGTTCCACCAAGGGCAAGGTTAAGGAACGTAGCGGTATTGATACGAGGTGCATTCGTGACGAGTTGAGCCTTTGAAAGCGCAATCAGGGTATCGCCAGTTTCAAGTGTCTGCGTCGAGTCGAACTCATCAATAGTAATATAGATGTTAAATGCATCGATGCCTAGTTTCGGCTGATCGCCAAAACATGGGCATTGGCCCTGCGTATTATCGGGGAAGGTAACGTCGACGGGAACGACCTCGCCCGTGAAATTGCCGCGCAATACCAGAAGATCAACATGATTGGAACTGCCGGTTGTCGTATCAATCGCCAGAACCGTAAAAAAGAAGGTCTGGCTGGATCGATCGAAGATGCAGCGTGGATCAGTGAGAAACTGGCTGGATGGCTCGCCGAAGAAGGCATTCAAGCCTAATTTATCGCCCAGTGGCGACCCGGAAGGACTGTAAAGGGCCACCACATCGTTGACAATCTCTCCAACCACCTTGTTCCCCTGTAAATACCCGACGCATAAGCCCTGATCTGGCGGCTCGTTGACAAAAGTATTGATCTGCTGATTATCCACACTATTGATGCCGGGAAAGTTCTGCAGCACATCACCGGGCCGGGTGTGACCATTAGCGGCCTGCAAATCAGTCTCGATACCTTGAACTCCTGGCGCGCGGGAGCCGGCACCAATTGTATTTCTATTGCGGTGTCCCAGGAAGTGATTAGGTGCAACAGCCGGGCTGGCTATCGCCCTCCTGAGAGCTCCCGAGCTGCTCAGAAGACCCCGCAGCGCATCCGGGAGAGGACGAGTAGACGAGATGGCCCCATTCGTCCCCGAAAACGTCGTAGCGGAATTCGCAGAATTACTTGCACGCGTAGGCTTAACTCCTGGTACAACAAACAGAAATAGTGCGGCCCCCAATAATACTACAAGTGAAAGGCCGATCCGCACAGAGACACGCGAGAAAAAATGCATAAATTAAGAAAACTCCTCTTTTAATCTAAATAGTACATATGCCAGATTCCATGGGTGCCTTCATACCATAGAAAGCGTAAATACATACTCTTATAGAGCACTAATGCAAGTATGGCAGATGAGGATAAATCAATGGGTTTGAAAGTGGTCAAGATCAAGTGAAGATTTCATTGAGAGATGTTGATTCAGATTGTGCTTTCGTTGACAAGTATTTTCTTCCTCGTTTTAACATCCAATGCCGTCCATAACGCTATTCCCCACTTCATGGATCTGTAGAATCGCCTCTCAGACAAGCGAGTGTAAGGCGCGAGTACAGAAGCAACATCATGCATTGATGGGCTCGCAACTGGTTCTAGCGGTCCATAGCGTGCAACAATATCTTTAATCGAGGGTCGAGGCTTGCTCATTGGAATTTCCTCTATATAGTAGAAATTCTCTATCCAGTGTGATATTAATTAAATTATATAGTATTGATGCATGGATATAAGAGAGTGCCGCACTCCCACCCCCGCGTTCTCGCGCCTTCGGCGCTCGTTCCATTTTGTGTTATTT
>CAXTXB010000736.1:0-2006 GCA_964247965.1 uncultured Dictyobacter sp.
GAACGTGAACCATCAGCTGTAGTAATAGTCCATCGATCTGCTAACGTTTTGGTCTCATATGTCCCGACGTTGATCATCGGTTCAATGGTAAAGACCATCCCCTTCAGGATTTTCATGCCTGTGTTTGGGCGTCCGAAGTGTGCAACTCCAGGATCTTCATGGAGTGAGCGCCCAACTCCGTGCCCGACCAGGTCACGTACAACTGAGAATCCGTTAGCTTCAGCATATGTTTGAATGGCCGCTCCAATATCACCAAGCCGCTTGCCAGGACGCGCCTGCTCAATGCCTAGCTCAATGCAACGTTTGGTGACATCGACCAGCTTCTGCGACTCGCTATCGATTGTGCCTACCGCATAGGTCATGCAGGAATCTCCAACCCAGCCATTCAAGACTACACCAATGTCAACTCCTATGATGTCGCCGTCCTGTAGAACCTTTTTTGAACTAGGAATCCCGTGACAGATAACTTCGTTGACGGAGGCGCAGATAGTTCCTGGAAATGGTGGAATAGGCGGGCGGCCATGCCCACCGGGGTGTGCGCCATATCCCTTATAGATTGGAGTCGCCCCTTTGCCTCGAATATAGTCCTCCGCAATTTTATCCAACTCGGCGGTTGAAGTGCCTGGTTTCACATATGGACGAAGTACCTCAAATGTTTCTGCAACCAGCCGACCTGCTTCTCGTAACTTCCCAATCTCTTTTTGTGATTTTAGTAGAACTGCCATCTATTCCTCTTTTTCTGGAATATATCCGGTGAAGTATAGTTTCTTATCTGAATGTGTGGGTAAGAAACTACTATTTGGTTTTCTAGTGTTCTCTTGTGATTTCTAGCATTTCGTACCAATTTTTTCATAATTATTGCTATGTTGTTGAGTACACGAAGCTGAAAACAAGGGTAGCATTAGAAAACGCTCGCGCTCAGGAACTATAGCGTGCCTGCATCTCTACCTCCTGTAGCCGATCCCAGGTAAGTAGATCATCTGTTGTTACCTGGAAGTAGTGGTTAAAGTAGGTAAGCAGATGATCGATCGTGTTGTAATCTATGCGCTGGCTCTTTCCAGTATGAAGAGCGGCGAGGACGCTCAGTGAGACGCCACTCTCATCTGCAAGACGGCGTAAGCTTAATGCAGATTGACCTTGTCTGGCCCGTTCAACGTTTGCACGCGCGAGCAACAAGCGTAGTTTGCAAGAAATAGTCACGGTTACAGCCTTTCACACGTTTGTTCTACCCTTCTAAATCTTCCTCGACATATTTATTTTAGCATATATTGTTGTGGAATGTCAACACAAAATAGGCTTGATGATAGGTAGAGGTAGTGAAGTGGCGTTCTACGACTATGTAGTGCGATTATGTGTGTGCTGTCTATGAATTAATATGTCCACGAATATTAGATGTATGATGTAGAAAATAAACAATATATTTCTCGTTATTCTATGATATAACCTTTGATAAAATTTACATTCGTAACCTCTTGCAATCCTGATGGCTTGCTCGTATACTGGCAGGAAATCATAGAACATATGTTGCTTTATGTGTTCTTTTTTTGTATAATTATTTGTTAAAAATGTTTTTTTGTAAATAATGGTAGAGAGGTATCCATGAGCGATGAAGACAAGGCTACAGTGACTTTGCGTTTACCTTCGACATTAAGTGCTTATAGTGGAGGTAAAAGTCAGATAGCATTAAAAGCTGACACAGTTGAGCAGCTCTTCGCTTTGCTTCAGAGCCAGCATCCTCTTGTGTGGGAGCGCCTGTGTACTGAACAGGGGCAGATTCGCGATCATGTGCGAATCTTTGTGAACAACCAGTTAATCAGTGGGCCTGATGGACTGAAAACCGTGCTGAAGTCTGGACAGGAAGTAATTGTACTTCCTGCAACCTTTAATGTCTAAGAGAGTGTTTGTTTCCCGTCGCCTCCACTTTCTCGCTCTCTGACTTGTCGCGGCTTCGCTGCTCTTTACGAGTCTCAAGGAGCTCCTTGAGACTCGTAAAGAGTGGCGAAGCC